>JAUCGK010000094.1 GCA_030378085.1 Candidatus Parabeggiatoa sp. HSG14 | reverse complement strand
AACATCATTTGACACTTTGCTTTAATTTTTCTATTTTGGGACTTCCCCCTGTGTACGGGGGGTTAGGGGGGTGTCCTCAATTTTGCACTCCAGTTTGAAAGCTATCTGCGTAACATCAGTTAATAATTATCCTCAAAGCAGGGAATTAGGAGTTTTTATTTTCTTGCAGCAAGGTTTGCAATGAGTAATATGGTATTATTTAGATTAAATTTGCCCCTTTTGTTCAAATGCAGACTTTTTAAGATATAAAATATATTTCATAGGGTTATAGCGTTTCCCGATTGCGTCAGGTACAAGTCCCCTCCTTAAATTAAGGAGGGGATTTAGGGGAGGTTGTACTTTATCCAATCGGGAAACGCTATATATCATTTTTAAGAAAGCTGATTAGTTTCAGACTACTAAAATTTTTTTCTGTTTGAACCGTACCAAAATGTTTAAAACAAAATCTCATCATCAAAAACCAAAATGTCCAATTACCAATTACCAATTACCAATCATTTCATGAAATACTGTAAAATATAACGGTTTTTAATTTTACTATAGTTTTTCAGGTAAATAATTTCACGCATCAAACCGTCAGGTTTTTGAAAGTTATTTTTCTGAACGTCTATAATGTAATACTCATATCTTTAGCTCAATTGAATAATTGATGCCATTTTCTAATAAAGGGAATGATGCAAGTTAAAATATGAACAAAACAACAAATTTTGGTATTAGCGAAGGCATGGTGAATAAATTGTAATTTTTAATAGCAACAAATTCATAATGGTTTTTAATCTTTAATAGTTTTTCTTTTTAATCTTTTTATTGATTCATTTTGTAAAATTGCAATATCATCTATTTAGGAGTCGTATTGTGAAACTTAAATTATTCTGGAAAAATATAGGGGTGATTATTTTTGCCAATTTCTTGATAGGATGTGCAGGTCAAGTGACAAATGGTGAAGCAATTGCCCAAGAAATCCCTTTACTAGAAAATATTCAAAATCCCCCCCATTTTTTGACTCTTAAGCCAAGTTTTTTTGTCTCATCACAGCAAGAATATATGTATAAAATTTTAGTGGCTGAACTTGCTAAACTTCGTGGTCACCATTTGTTAGCCGCTAAATATTTTTTTGATATCGCCACTCAATTTCGTGATGTGCGTCTCGCAGAACGTGCGACACGAAGAGCTTTATATGCAGAAAAATACAATCTTGCCACTCAAGCTGCTCGTTTATGGGTAGAACTTGAGCCAAATAACCCTAATGTCCGCAAAATATTGGGGGAGTTGTTATTAAAGCAAAATAAAATAGAAGAAGCAGTCGTACATTTGGATGCAATGATTAATAGTCTTAAAGATGATCCTCGGCAACTTAAATCTGTTTTGGAATCAATTTTAGAGCAACATAAAGATTCAGATTTTGCCTTGAATTTGATGGAAAAATTGGTCATTAAACGACCAAATGATTCGGTAGTATTACTCTTATACTCACGTCTTTTGCTTCGTGCCAAGCAATTAAATAAAGCATTGGATGTGTTGCGTACACTTTTAAATCGTGTCCCTGATCATGCTGACGCTGTCCCTTTATATGCTTATATTTTAGGTGAACAAAATCAAAAATCACTTGCATTGCAATGGATGGAACAGGCATTGTACAAATATCCTAAACAGCCTGAATGGCGTTTGATGTATGCACGTATGCTTGCTGAGGACGGACAGTTTAAGAAATCTATTAAACAATTTGAAATGTTATTGTCCCAATATCCACAACATGGTGATATTTTATATGCTTTAGGTGTGTTATCTCTACAAACAAAACAACAACTAACTGCCAAAAAATACTTTAAAGTATTAGTTAAAAATGGAATACGCCTTAACGCAGCTCGTTATTATTTAGGCCAAATTGCACAAGACGAAAAGAATTTGGACAAAGCACTTTTTTGGTATCAACAAATCAATGGGGGAGCAAATTATCTAAATGCACAAATGCGAGTTACTGTCATTTTAGCCCAACAAGGACAGTTGGATAGGGCACTTGAACACCTTAAAACTGTGTCGGTAGATAATCGTGAAGACGCGATTTCTCTTTTGCAATTAGAAGCAGAATTACTTGTGGAACAAAAGCAATATCATCGGGCTTTAGACGCTTATAATAGAGCACTTAAGTTAAAATCTGATAATATTGAGTTGTTATATTTGCGAGCGTTGCTTTCAGAAAAAATGAATTTGATGGATCAATTAGAGCGGGACCTGCGGTACTTATTAAAACTAGAACCAGGAAACGTGAATGCTCTCAATGCATTAGGTTACAGTCTTGCAGATAAAACAGATCGTTATAAAGAAGCTTACAGATTGATTAAACGAGCATTGGTTTTAAGTCCTGACGATCATTACATTTTAGATAGTATGGGATGGGTATTGTATAAGATGGGTAAATATATTCAAGCAATTGCATATTTGCGTAAAGCACGGGTGAACCAAAATGATCCAGAAATTGCAGCACATTTAGGCGAAGTTTTATGGAATAGTGGTGATCAGCAGTCTGCTATTGATGTATGGGAAGAAGCACAAATTGATTTTCCTGATAATAGAAAGTTGCGTAATGTAATGCGTCATTTTTTACCACAGAAACAAAAGAAACAAAAAAAAGGAAGGCCATGAAGTATTTATTACTGCTGGCATTGCCAGCATTGCTGTTGAGTTGTGCTTCTCTGCCTTCATTACCACCTAATAATGCTAATCAATTAGATTCATGGCATTTGAAAGGTCGTATTGCGATTGTAACTGAAGATGATAGTTGGACAGCTAATGTTCATTGGCAACAGCAAGGAACTGATTATCAATTGCGTTTAAATACACCGCTTGGGCAAGGCGTGTTATTACTTGAAGGGAATGATATTAGTGTTGTGATGCACACTGCTAACAATGAAACATTCCGTGCACATAATCCAGATGCTTTGGTTGCTCAAGTTTTAAAGTTAGAAATTCCGGTGACTGGCTTACATTTTTGGATAAGAGGGTTACCTTCTCCTAAAACAATCCCCACCCGTTATGTGTTAACAAAAACTGGCTATTTGAAAAGCTTACAACAAGATGGTTGGGAAATAGAATATGGACGTTATCTTAATGTTGATGGCATTAATTTACCTAGAAAAATCTTTTTGGATAACAATCAATTTCAAGTAAAAATTGTTATTTCGCAGTGGAATATAAAAAATCCAACCCTTTAATATTTGACCAAAGATTTAATGGGATTTTCTGTTTAAATTTTCCCTAATCTCTCAAGTAGGGAAAATCAGAAGAAAAAATTTCTGGTTGTCATCTCATTTTGTGATAAATACTCACATATCCTTAAATCTTCTTTTACGACGAAACTTGCAAGAAAACCGTTGTAAATTGACAGTCACAAAATTTTTGTTCCATTCTGACTAAACCAAGCATTAATATTTAAAAAATAATATACCAACAAAATTTCAGTTAAATTACTCCTTTATATTTCCCTAATACCTTTCCAAATGGGAATAAGATTCTGTTTTGAAATTCCTTTTTTGAAAGGAGATTTAGAAATGTGATTAGTTTATTTGGAAAATTAAATAATGTCTTATGAGAGTGTCATTACCCCTAACCCCTTTTACTATTGAGAAGTGAACTAGATGAATGATTTACCGTAATATTTTATAAGCAGCCCCAAAAAGGTTGTGGTGCTAAAAACGTTTTCTTTAATTTTAGTTTTTAATTTTTAAGATCAATACACATTAAATTCACAATTCAAAGTCACAAAAGTAAAGTATGAGACATCCCTTTGTATTCAAAGCAGACAAAGCCGTAGAAAGCATCTTGTACATTGTACAAAACGTCGACCAACCGACCTTTCATCGAATTTCCAAAATGATGTATTTTGCTGATAAATTACATTTGGAAAAATACGGGCGTTTTATTTGTGGTGACAATTATGTGGCAATGAAGCATGGGCCTGTTCCCAGCAGCACTTATGATCTTTTAAAAATTGTGCGTGATGAAACCCTAAAGGACAACCTCACTCACAGGGCGTTTACCGTTCAAGATAAGTTTTTGGTTAAACCACTTCGCACTGCGAACTTGGATTATTTTAGTGAATCGGATTTAGAATGCCTGGATAATACCATCAAAAAATACGGACATTTATCATTTAATTTGTTAACCGATTTAAGTCACGACAAAGCTTGGCAAGCGGCTGATGAAAATGATTGTATAGATATTGAGCAAATTGTAGCGACCTTGGTAAATACCGGAAATTTACTTGATTATTTGCGTGATCCTTGTCCAGGATAATGTCATATCGAGTAAGTTTGGAACAAAGATTGAAGGGAGAGATTACAAAGAAAAATTAAAAGATAACATTTTTATCATAATCGTACTCATATCAATAACCATTGAATTGATACAATTAAAATTTTAAAATACTAATATAACAGTTTTTATTTGTTACCTTTCATTTAAACCGTATCTCAAAATGGTACGAATATTTTATTTAGCGGCATTACCTTAATATAAGCTGCGAGTAACTGTTTCACTCACATACTCGCGGCTTTTTTTTGCTTAGTTTTTTTTATTTTCCATTTATTTTTAAAAGAGGAATTTTATGAAAGCACAGCAGAAGAATTTTATGAAAACACAGCAAGAGAAATATATTCGAGAAAATATTTTGCCGTGGCAGGTTCTTCGTTTATTTTGTCACTTTACAACACCACCCAAAAATAAACATGTATTAACAGTCAGTCTTTATCCACGTCCTTTACTTTTAATGGTTAATTCTCAAATACATCCTTATATAAAGAATCGAGCCTATTTAAAATCATGTCAAGTTTTATTAAGAGCTAGTGAACATTTATTTTTAGCACATGATTCTTATGTTGATTGCCGAAATGTTTGCACAACTTTTTCATTAAATGATATTGTGGCTCAAGTACATGCTGATAGGCAAAGAATTAAAGGGTTTATCAGTGATGAGGCGCAAACACAAGTGATTGCAGCCATTAAGGTTTGTCCTGCTTTGGAAAAACAGTATAAAAATTTGATACTTGCTGAGGTTGCTGAATTAGAAGTCTAATTGAGGAATATTGAAAATAAATAATTACTCATTACTAACTCGTAATATACTACATTAACTTAATTACTTTAATTTTTTAGACTTCATGCGATGCTGGGTTTCTTTAACTGATTCTAGAGGTGTTTGGGGAAGTTATTTTTTCGTTGATCCTTAACCCAAACCCATTTTTTTAAATAGAATAACTCCAGTTGTCACTAGCCTGCTGAAATATTCAAAAATATTTATAAATCAACTATTTGTGAAAAATCAGTGTTATATAAGCAATTAGCCATAAATAAAGAAATCAATCAGTTATTTATAGGTGGCAACTTGGGTTAGAATAAATAAAATCATTTTCGTTGAAATGAAATTGGTTTTGACTTTTATTGAAAGACATGCCCAAAATTTAAAGGCTTGGCATTTAAAAGTGAATAATTTGTTCACTAATTCACAATTTACAACTCACAATTAGAAAAGGATTAACATTCATAAACATGATGGATATTGTCGCTATCCAAACTTTAATTAATCAGGATATGCAGGCAGTTGATGCCTTGATTCAAAAACGTTTACATTCTGATGTCGCATTGGTGAATCAGCTTGGACATTATATTATTAAGAGTGGGGGTAAACGTTTACGCCCGATGTTATTGCTTTTAAGTGCCCGTGCTTTTGCTTATCAGGGAATGCATCATATTCATTTAGCAGCTGTTGTTGAATTTATTCACACAGCAACGTTATTACATGATGATGTAGTCGATGCCTCAGAATTACGACGTGGACAACAGACTGCTAATAGTGTTTGGGGTAATGAAGCCAGTGTACTGGTTGGGGATTTTTTGTATTCACGGGCTTTTCAAATGATGGTTGAAGTTAAAAACATGCGAGTCATGGACATTTTGTCTAATGCAACTAATGTTATTGCTGAGGGAGAAGTTTTACAATTACTTAATTGTCACGAGCCTGATACAAGCGAAATAGACTATTTACAAGTTATACGTTCAAAAACAGCTAAATTATTTGAAGCAGCAGCTCAATTAGGTGCAGTTATTAGTCAACAACCTAGCGAACACGAGAAAGCCCTTGCTGTGTATGGGATGCATTTAGGTACAGCCTTTCAACTCATTGATGATGTGTTAGATTATAGTGCAACAACTGAAGAAATTGGCAAAAATATCGGTGATGATCTTGCCGAAGGTAAGCCTACTTTGCCCTTAATTTATGCACTCAAACATGGTTCATTGGTTCAACAACAAATATTACGTGAAGCTATCATTCAAGGTGGTAAAGAAAATATCACCGGAGTAGTTGCCGCTATTGAATCGACTAATGCGATAGGATATACTACTCGCGTAGCTCAGAAAGAAGCAGATTTAGCAGTTGAAGCTTTGGCAGGATTATCAGCATCTCCTTATACTGATGCCCTATATACACTTGCCAAATTTTCCATCAATCGTCATTTTTGAGAAGAAATTAAGAAACGTCGGGGTGTAGCTCAGCCTGGTAGAGCATTGTCTTCGGGAGGCAAGGGTCGGAGGTTCAAATCCTCTTACCCCGACCACTTTTTTAATGAGAATTTTAAAGAATGGAAAATTTCTATGCGGTAAAATTATATTTTCTAACTCAATCCATCTCTCAATAAAACTATCAATTACTTTCCTGCCAAAAAATCCTTCTCTATATTAAATTTCACCCTTAAACGCTTTCTTTTCCCCTTAAATCTTTGGTTGACTCACTTATCATCTTTCATAATTATACTAACAACATGAAATCAGTCATTCTTATTTTATTATTGACTGTTGGTTTATTAATCGATCAGACCATTGAATTTTGGGGACAAACGATAACCAATATTGTTATATGGTTATTTTTCCTGGGATTATTAAAAACGGAAAAACGCACGACACAAATTGGGTTAATTTTGTGCGTGATTTATGCGACAGCAGGAGAAGTGTTTCTTTCTTTAATTTGGGGACTTTATGAATATCGTCTTTATAATGTTCCTTTGTTTGTGCCACCAGGCCATGCTTTGCTTTTTACGGTGGGCATTCTACTTGCCCCAAAAATGCCTTCTTGGATCATTTGGGTGGTTCCTACCGTAGTAGCCCCTTATATGGTTTTTGCAACATTCAACGGATTTGATACGATGGGTGGGGTTTTATTTTTTTTGTTTTTGATATGCCTTCTTTTTGGAAAAGAAAAAAAACTTTATGCCACGATGTTTGTTTTTTCCTTGATCTTAGAAATTTATGGCACATGGCTGGGAAATTGGACATGGGTTTATGAAATACCCTGGGTTGGATTGACCAGTACCAATCCTCCGGCCAGTGCTGGTACCTTTTATTGTCTCTTAGACTTGCTCGTGGTTTTAACAGTAAAACAGATTTACAAAAAGGGCAAAAATATTAACTTTTAAAGAAATCTTTCAGAATGAAAGAAACCAAGTTTTTGGCAAAAACTTGGTTTCTCAAAAAGGCTAGATTTTTTTCCTAAATCAATTCCTCTTCTAAAAATTAATTCCTAATCCCAAAAACACTTGGTTTTTGTCATCACCAGTACCACCATCACTTTCATCATAATCTTCATCATGTTGGAACTCTAAACTAATATGTGTGGTTTTATCAAATTTGAATACCCATGATGTGTAGTACCGTGACTCTGGTAAGGGTTGGCCTGTTCTAGGGTCCCTTATAGAACGAGCTTCGCCAGTACCCTGATGACCAAGTGCCCATATTAACTTGCGTTTGCCTATATTAAAAGCATAACTTCCTTCAATGAGCCAACCCTCAGGTTTAGCCCCTTGGCCGTTAAACTGAAGGTCTCTGCTATTAAATGCGCTTAATGCGCCAAGATATTCCATTTCAAAACCGAATCTGCCCGCATTCAAGTGAATGTGTCCACTAATACCATCAACAGAGTCATACTCATCACGACCACTATCTCTATCAGTAATATCTATCCCATTTCCACAGACACTTGTTGGTGCGGCTGTGCTATTGCCATTGTTATCCACCACGCGGAGACACTGGCGTATACCATCTGTCTCGCCTATGTCATTGAGGTAGTGTAGTCCTGCATTATAGCGGACAGGCCCTGAGTGGTTTTTGATCCTCAAATCCAGACCATAATGATCCATTGGATTGTCGCGCTTACCTCCCCTATGACCTCCCACATTAGCACCATTGAACCCATAAGCTGCAAAACTGAAGCGTTTGCTATCATAGCCAACTTGGATAATTCTTTCTGTCGTTTCGCCTAATACTTGAGTAACTGAATCAGCATGACTATGTGTCCCAAAGCTACCAAATGGCACAATCATTTGTCCCACCGTTAGAAAAAAGGGAGAGACTTCCGGTTTTTCTATCGTAATGTAGCCGTCTAATATACCAAAATCTCTTTTCCGATCCTCAAACGCAAGAGACAAACGACCATTTGCCCAATCACTCACTTGAGCATTAAATCCAAGCACCCCCTTATGTAATCTTGCCCTTGAGATATTTTTATTATTGGTGTTATACCCCTTAACAAAGTAGGCCATTACCTTGAGACTTCCATCCATGGAAACACCCTTGATAATGGGTCTGGGTTTATCAGGTTCAATTGAAACATGGGCCATTGACAGATTGCTACTGACTAATCCAACAAAAGCGACTGCTACGGCAAAAGGTCTTAACCGAAGTGTCATTTATTTCTCCTCCTTATTAAAGATTTAAGTAGACACTCAAAATAATTTAAGGATTATAGAACTCCAAAAACATTCATTTAAGATGGCATGTTGTTATAATCAATTTTATATTTATCATTTTTTTAAGATAAATTACAATTGCAGATTTTTTGATTTTTCACTAATGCCACGTAAGCAATATAATAAAGGTATCTTGATCAAAGTCAAGAAAATCAAGTTATTTTTTAGGAAAATTGAGCTATACTATTCTAATTGGGATTACAATTTTATCAGTCTTTATTGGAATGAATTTTGCTTAATTTATAACTTATTGTTATTTTTATATATTTTTAAATACTAAAAATAAAAATTGGATTTTTAACCCAAATTCTAGTTTAGAGTTTACTAAGTGAGTAAATTTAGAGTAAACTTATGAAATCTCTAAAACACCTTATAAAATAGTTTTTAAAGAAGACTCTTTATACGTGTTTTTAACTCAAATATATACACAGTTTTATTTTATCTGTTTTTTTTCTCAATTTAATATTTGGGCAATCTAACAAAGCTAAAGCTTTGTACTCCATCTCTGTCGATATAATTTTGACAATGTGATATTATCAAGTTTATTTTTATTATCAATATTTCATAGTACTTCTGATTAAATCTTACTAATTTTGGAGAATCAGGATGAAAAACATAATTTATCCATTGTTACTACTTGTCTTACTTTTTAACTCGCCACTTGTGTCTGCAATCCCACCTTACATGGGCATCAGTGTTGGACAAAATCTGTCGTTTACTCATCAATCTTGTTTATCAGCCGCAAAGCAAGTTCTCCGTAAAGACGGTTTTAAAAAAATCGTCCAATACAAAACCAGTGCGACTTTATTTGCTGCTTATCGAAATAGCAATCCATACCACTATAAAGCACTTGTTAAGTGTTTATCAGAATCGGGCGTTATTGTCGTGGTAGCGGTTGCGAATATACCAAAAAATGCCAAGGCAAAAGCTGAACGTTTACGTGAGCGAATTCAACGATATAAAGGCATTCAACGTGTCCAACCGGTAGAGATAGAAGAAGAGGAAGAAGAGGTGGAAGAAAATACTTTCCTGGAAACACCCTCTCCAAAAAATGTCCCTCAAACAGTTGAGGAGAATACGAACATTGCAGCTGCAGAAAAATGGCAAAGTACCACGCTCAACCGAAAAGACTGCTTAAATCGGGCTGAAAAATCAGTAAGAGACAGTGGGTTTTACCAAGATTTTGATTTTGATGATGATTCCGTTTATGGAAAAAAAGGGAATTATACAGGCTTTGTTCAATGTGTGACTGCTGATAATCTTGTTTTCTTTCAAATAACAGGTGGTACCAGTTCTCAAGTTAGAAAGCAGTTATTAGGTAAGCTTCAAAAGAATTTCTAAGCAGAGGAATTGTTCTCAAAGAAAATATGATTTTATTGAGATTACAAAATTTCGGGAAACCCACTTTGTTCTATTCCAGAAACAACTAAAAACGTACTTCACTCATTCGAGAAACACTATAAATCAATAAATCTCCCTAACCGTTGGCGTTTTTTAACTATTCCACACAGATGGAGGTTTTTTTGGCTTCCCTCCCCAGGTTTCACCCTCATCGTTATACATTAAGTATTTAAGTATTTGAAATAAAAGTATATTTTGTATGGTGGGTAGAGCGATAGTGCAACGAAGTAACGGAACGTTCAACCCACCGATTTTGCCAAGATGGTGGGTTTCACTTCGTTCTACCCACCCTACTTTTAACGATTTTTGACTTATGTATAACGATGAGGGTTTCACCTGGAGCTATTCACATTCAACCCCTTCGGGGTTTTCCGTTAGGTTATAAGCGGGAAAATAGAAATGCGTCCACCGTTACATTAATGACCTGGAAAATGGGAATGCGCCCTAACTTGATTAATCCTTCATTATAAACAATCCCTGTGGTTCTTGGTTGGCTAAGTACAACAGATTTGGGAAATAAATGGATTAAATTATCTGAGTGATTAAGTCAAAGACTAAAAACAGGGGGTGAGTGACTTAATAATACCAACAGTTCAATCCGTTTATTTCTCTTTATTTTTCTAATCCGTTGTACTTATCATCTAAACCGCCAAGCATCCCTGCAATCCAGTCACCTCTTTCTTAGAGGAGATTTAAGAGTTTCTCCTCACATGGCTCCCCCCAAATGGTATTTAATCAGTGCTTCCAATCTTTTTAACGCCCATAATACAATACCACCACGGATTGTATATCCAATCTCTCATTATTCCTACTAAACTTTCTTGAGCCATATATTGCCCGCTTTAATATAACCTCGTGACCTACTTAAGTTATTTCTCAGCTTGACATATTCGGCATGATACTGCTCATGATAGCAAAACAAAATTCCCATAATCGTCTGAGAATCTTGTGGTGAATTTCCATCTTATATCCTGATTTAAAACGATTATGATAGTAAGGAATAGTCACGAAATAACATCCCATTTTTGCTTAGTTACCACAGGTTTTATCTGTGGAATTAGAGATATAGGAAAATTATTTCATAACCGTTCCTTACAATATTTTCGCCAATACCAAAATTTGTTTTGTTCATTGCGTTTCACTGCTTTTTTGAAACTATGTAACACTATTCTTCTTTAGCAAAATAAGCTAATCCCATCAGCAGTCCTCCTATTATCAACATAGGTAAAGTCAATATTTGTCCCATTGTCATCCAATCAAAGGCAATAAAACCTAAGTGGGCATCTGGGGTACGGGCAAATTCTGCTAAAAATCGAAAGATACCATATCCCATCAAAAATAAGCCAGATACAGCCATTATCGGACGAGGACGTTTGGAAAATAGCCATAAAATAATAAATAAAACCACGCCTTCAAGAGCCGCCTGATACAATTGCGAAGGATGTCGGACAATAGAATCTCCTGCATGAGGAAATATCATGCCCCAAGGTAAATCCGTGGGACGGCCCCACAGTTCACCGTTAATAAAATTACCAATTCGTCCCATCATTAAACCAAGAGGAATAAGTGGAGCAATAAAATCAGTAATTTCAAAAAAACGTCGATTAATCTTGTGGGCATATAACCACATTGCGACTAACACCCCTATCAAGCCACCATGAAATGACATGCCGCCTTGCCAAACTTTGAAGATAGTTAATGGTGTATTGATATAAGTAGGTAAATTATAAAATAAAATATAGCCCAATCGTCCACCTAATACCACACCAAGTGCGCCATAAAAAATAAGATCGCTTACTTGATCTTTCGTTATAACAGCATTCGGATGTTTTGCTCGCTTAGCACCTAATATCCAAGCAAGCGAAAAACCTATCAAGTACATAATGCCATACCAATGTACTTTTAAGGGGCCAAGTTGAAAAGCTATAGGGTCAATCTCAGGATAAATTAACATGCTTCAATTATTCATTACTTTAACTAAAAAGTCTCAAACCGTAAAAATTGGGAATAGAACGCATTTTAAAGGAGACTAAAAATTTAAATGGTTAGATTTGGGAAGAAATTCGCATATCTTTTACGAATGTTTTGACCGTTTGTAAATGTCGTCGACTAACTTCCAATGTTTCTGAAATGTCTTTCAGTTGAATATAAGAACGTCCATTCTCTTTTTTGATTAAACCGGCAATTTGTATCATTGCTACTAAAGTACTGCGATGTATGCGTAAAAACTGTCCTGCAAATTCTTGTTCTAAATCTCTCAGTGCTTCACTGATTAGGGCTTCTCCATCAACCCAACGCAATACGATATATTTTTGGTGAGAAAAAAAATAGTAAATTTGATTGACAGGAACCAAGTGCAATTCGCCACGCCGATAATGACTAATATGAGTGCGAGCAGTGGGAGTCGATGTAAGGGGTTGGTTTGATGGTGTTTGTATAAAATCATAAGCACGTTTAAGTGCTTGTTCCAGACGTTCTTTACGAATCGGTTTCATTAGATAGTCTACTGCTTGATGCTCAAATGCTTCCACGGCATATTCTTCATAAGCGGTAGTAAAAATCACAACAGGTGTCGGATGTAATAAAGCAAGTTGTTTTGCTGTTTGCATACCGTCCATCCCTGGCATGTGAATATCTAATAAAACGATGTCTGGCTGATAAGCACGAGTTGCAAATAAAACTTCCATGCCATTATTAGCCATAGCAACTACTTTACCCATGCCTAGTTCTCTAACTAGAGCGCGTAAACGGTCTCGTGCTAAGGGTTCATCATCGGCGATAATAATTTTCATCAGATTGGTTCTTATAAGGAAAATTTATTGTCACAGTATACATGTTAGCATTTTTCTGTACGATTAATTTCGCTTGAAGACCATAAAAAAAATATAACCTTTGGTGAATATTCTGTTGTGCCATATGATGACCTTGATGTTTTGATTGAATATCGTCTAAAGGATTTTTAATATTTAGTTTAATGTGTTTACCATCAAATAGTCCAGTAATGGTAATTGTTCCTCCTTCTGAGAGTGGCTGTATCCCATGATAAATTGCATTTTCTAATAAAGGTTGCAAACACAGTAGTGGTAATATTGCATTTTTGGGTATGTTATCTACTTCCCAAACAATTTGTAAACGTTCACCTAAACGTAATGCTTCAATGCGTAAATATTGCTGACATAATGCGAGTTCTTCTGAAAAAGTAATATACGTTTTTGCATCATTCAAACTAGCCCGAAATAAATCGGCAAAATCTTCCACCGCCTGTTCTGCTTTCTCTGGTTGAAAACGAATCAAACTGGCAATGGTATTCATGCTGTTAAATAAAAAATGAGGACGGATACGCGCTTGTAAAGCTTGAGCTTGAGCATAAGCATTAGCTTCCATTTGTTTTTTCCACTGATACTGAATATAAAAGTAGCGCAGGGCAATCGCACTGATAATCGCACTAATCCCTAAATTACGCAATAAAAACAATAGATGATGGGCAGTATTCAATGTTGGTTTTGCTGATAAAACATATTCATCCAATTGCCAAGCAAACTCACTAACTCCCAAGGTAACAAACAAAATGAGTAAATAGCTTATGATGCCAGCAACGATGTCGTTGCCTAATCGACATAATTGATATCTGACCAAACACAACAATCCCATACTAACTAATGTAATCCACTGTATGAATAAAGAGAGCATAGCCAAATCAATGATAAGCTCTTTTGTTACATAATCCCAATCATAGCCAGCTTTACTGAGAGGGACTAACATAAACACAAAAGCCAATAATTCTGTCACAATGATACCCAAAAATACGGTATATACATGACAAAAATCGGGCAAAAATACATCATTGCATTTGTCAGAGGACTTTGGTTTAGTAATGAAATTCATGTCTATTGATATAAAGTACAGCGGATTAACGAAATAAAAGGACTTTTATTGGCGTAATATAGACGTTCAGAAAAATAACTTCCAAAAACTTGACAGGTTTCCGAAACCCGTCAGGTTTGATGCGTGAAATTATTTACCTGAAAAACTATAGTAACCTGAGTTCGATGTAAAAATAGAGTTAATTCAATATCGTTCCCAAATTTTATTTGGGAACGCACTGTCTGCCAAGCTTTGCTTGGCAAAACTCGAAGCAAAGCTTCTGATGCATTGTGTGCCCAAATAAAATGGGGGAACAATTGTCACAATTATCAGTGTATTATATAACAAATACAATTAGTTATATTCATCAACTTATATCGAACTCAGGTTAATATCAATTTTTATTTTTGTATATAAAAAATGACCGAAAATGCGAAGCAAAAAAAACCCAGCTTTTGAAATAATACCTTTGCCAAATTGTTTTTGGAATAACGAAGAATTTCCTGAAAATTTTATAACATACAAAATTTTTAGAAATCGTTAATGAACAAAACAAATTCTGATATTGACGAAGATATTGTTAAAAAAACTGGGTTTCTTAATGTAGTGGTCAAGAAAAATAAATAAAAAAGGGAAAATTCGATTATTTTTTAGACATCTTTTCAACCATTACAACACTTAATTAAACCATCGGTAATAGCGGCACAATCAATAATGCCACAATGTTGATGATTTTAATCAAAGGATTAATTGCAGGACCTGCTGTATCTTTATACGGATCACCAACTGTATCCCCTGTCACCGCTGCCTTATGTGATTCGGAACCTTTACCCCCACAATTACCATCTTCAATGTACTTTTTAGCATTATCCCATGCTCCTCCACCTACCGTCATAGAAATTGCTACAAACAAGCCGGTAATAATTGTGCCGAGCAATAAACCACCTAAAGCCTTAGGTCCTAAAAATACACCAACCAAAATAGGCACTAATATTGGTAATAAAGAAGGAATAATCATTTCCTTAATTGCCGATTTTGTGAGCAAATCAACTGCTTTGGAATAATCAGGTTTAGCTGTTTTTTCCATGATACCGGGAATTTCTTTAAATTGACGGCGCACTTCCAGCACCACACTACCTGCTGCACGGCCTACTGCTTCCATTGCCATCGCACCAAATAAATAGGGAATCATACCACCAATGAACAAGCCAATAATGACCATTGGATCAGATAGATCGAATTTACTGACCATTTCCGCAGCATGGGTTGCAGCTTCAGCAGTACCACCAGAAGCAAGGATGCCTTCTCTGGCAGCTTCTTCGATTTTATGCGTGTAATCTGCGAACAAAACAAGAGCTGCTAAAGCTGCTGAACCAATTGCATAACCCTTAGTAACTGCCTTGGTGGTATTGCCAACGGCATCTAATGGATCAGTAATATTGCGAATTTTGTCATCTAATTCAGCCATTTCTGCAATACCACCTGCATTATCTGTCACAGGCCCATAAGCATCTAAGGCAACGATAATACCTGTCATGGACAACATGGAGGTAGCCGCAATCGCAATACCGTACAATCCAGCAAGGTAATACGCGCCCCCAATACTGGCACACACTATCAAAACAGGTAAAGCCGTAGATTTCATCGAAACCCCTAAACCGGCAATCACATTGGTTCCATGTCCAGTGGTAGACGCTTCGGCGATATGTTGCACAGGCTTAAATTCAGTGGAAGTATAATATTCTGTGATCACCATCAGTAAAGCAGTCAACACTAAACCAATAAGTGCTGCGCCATAAATAGCATTTACAGTAACTTCTCCTCCTTTAACAAGAGTCCATGTACCACCATCCATTAGCCACCATATTATTGGGTAAAAGAAGATAGCTGCGATAACCGCCGATACTATTACGCCTTTATACAAAGCCCACATAATTTTTTTGCCATCTTTTGTAGACACAAAAAATGTGCCTATAATAGAAGCAATAATGGACACACCACCTAACACTAACGGCAATAAAATGGCTTTATTAGCCATATCAGGAGCACTCGCAAATACTAAACCACCAACAAGCATGGTAGCAATAATTGTCACTGCGTAAGTTTCAAACAAATCGGCTGCCATTCCAGCACAATCACCAACATTATCACCAACGTTATCCGCAATTACCGCGGGATTACGGGGGTCATCTTCAGGAATCCCAGCTTCTACTTTACCCACTAAGTCTGCACCAACATCCGCACCTTTAGTGAAAATACCACCGCCCAAACGAGCAAAGATAGAAATTAAAGAACCACCAAAACCTAAACCAATCAGTGGTGCTAAATCAACTAATTTTTCACCTTCTGGCAACATCACTTGCAATACGGCATAATAGCCTGCAACACCCAGTAAGCCCAAACCAACCACAAATAAACCAGTGATAGCACCACTGCGGAAGGCGACGGCTAAAGCATTATTCAAGCCTTCATAAGCCGCTTGAGTCGTGCGAACATTAGCACGTACCGAAATATGCATGCCAATATAACCTGCTGCGGCTGAAAATAAAGCACCAACAGCAAAACCAATGGCAGTAGGCCAATTGAGGGCAAGACCAATCACTCCAAAAATGATGACACCTACAACCAAAATAGTCATGTATTGTCGATTGAGATACGCTTTTGCACCTTGTTGAATTGCCGAAGCAATTTCTTGCATGCGTTCATTGCCAGTTGGTTTTGACAAAACCCAGTTAATTGAGATAACACCATATACTAATGCGCCTACCGCACAGAGTAGTGAAATCCACAGTTCTATTGAGATACCTGCTATTACCATAACGGTTTGATTCTCCTTTTGAGTTAATTCTCGTTTTGAAATTTAAAGTGACTTAACATTCTTAAAAAATTACTCGAAATTATAGTTTTAAAAAGCGATGAAAAGTAGCCTTTTCATCAATACAAGTTTAAGTTTAAAGAATTTTTCCAATAGACAACAAATGATGACATGTCTAGTTGTCTATTTAAATTGCTATCAGACCACAACCTTAGAAATACCTATGGAGGACACAAACATCAGTAACTTGTCGAGTGGCTTTAATATACACTTCACTATTTAAACAAAAAATTACTTGAGATAACAATTTTATTGACATTTGTTAACATGTTACAATTTATGTAAACAAGTTAAGTTGATGTGAATAAGGGAGTATCAGCCCGTTATCCCCTCGCTTACGCTTAGGGTTGCTTGATTGGTGAG
>JAUCGK010000093.1 GCA_030378085.1 Candidatus Parabeggiatoa sp. HSG14 | reverse complement strand
TATCTTCTCTAAATTCTGTGGAAAAAAACCTGACAGGTTTCCAAAACCTGTCAGGTTTGGGCGAATTTACTCACACTTTTTGAAAAGATACGAATATTTTTAACATCATCTTAACCATTCAATTTTTTATAAAGACTTGTGTTTTTTAAGATAATAATATTAGAATATAAATCTTTTTTGTGTAAATTTTCCCATGATTCCATTATATTAGGTGATTGGTTGTACCTTATGTGTTAGCTATTTATCACAAAAATATTAACAGAAAAATTATTGATCGAATTTTTTTACCAATTCATTATTTTGATTTTACAGTGATTTAAAAACCACTTTAACTTAAAGGAAATTGCAATATGCCAATATGTGTGGCGGTACCCAAAGAACAAACGCCAGATGAGCGGCGCGTCGCTTTAGTACCTGACATTGCTGGGCGTTTAGCGAAACTTGGTGTTACAGTTGTTATAGAAAAGGATGTAGGCAAAGATGCTTATTTTATGGATGAAACATATAAACAAGCTCAAATTATTGAAAATGCCGACAAACTTTATCAACAAGCAGATGTCGTACTCAAGGTACAGCCCCCAACCGAAGCTGAAATTGAGCAAATGAAAGAAGGTACGGTAGTCATAGGGTTTATGGCTCCACACCGTAATCCTGAAAGAGTTGCTAAATTACGTGATAAAAAAATTACAAGTTTAGCAATGGAATTAGTACCACGTATTTCTCGTGCCCAATCGATGGATGCTTTATCATCTCAAGCTGCTATTGCTGGTTATAAAGCAGTGGTAAGAGCAGCCGATTTAGCAAGTGCATTTTTTCCAATGTTGACTACTGCAGCAGGTACCATTCGTCCTGCTAAAGTATTAGTAATAGGTGCAGGGGTTGCGGGATTACAAGCAATTGCTACTGCCCGCCGCTTGGGTGCAATAGTAGAAGGCTACGACGTGCGAGCTGCTACCAAAGAACAAGTAGAGTCTTTGGGAGCGAAATTCGTTGATATTGAAGTCAAGGCAGAAGGTGAAGGTGGTTATGCACGTGAGTTGACAGAAGAAGAAAAACAACAGCAACAAGCCATTTTAGCTAAACATGTTGCAGCAGCGAGAGTAGTTATTACAACTGCTGCCATTCCTGGTCGTGCTTCACCTAGAATTATTACAAAAGAAATGGTTGAAAACATGGCTCCTGGTTCTGTGGTTATAGATTTGGCAGCTGAAGGGGGTGGCAATTGTGAATTGACCCAAGCCAATGAAACCATTGATCATCAGGGAGTTATTATTCACGGCCCCACAGATTTGCCTCAAAGAACCTCAATTCATGCCAGTGAGATGTATTCTAAAAATTTGTTTAACTTATTGTCCTTAATGATTGAGGATGGCGAGTTAAAAATAGATTGGACAGATGAAGTTATTGTTGGCAGTAGCTTAACTCATGCTGGAGAAATTAAACACGCACCAACACGAGAGTTGGTAGAAGGAGCTAAATAATGATTGAAGGATTTGCTGGATTTACCGCACTTTATATTTTTATGCTTGCGGGTTTCACAGGTTATGAAGTGATTGCGCGTGTGCCAGTCATTTTACACACACCATTGATGTCAGGTTCTAACTTTGTACATGGCATCGTGTTAGTGGGCGCGATGGTGGCATTAGGACATGCCGATACCAATTTGGAGAAAGTGATCGGGTTTATTGGGGTTATATTGGCAACTGGTAATGCAGTGGGTGGCTATTTTGTCACAGAACGCATGCTGGAAATGTTCAAAACGAGCAAAAAAGGGGAGGCAAAGTGAGTATAAATTGGCAAACTCTTTTAGTTGATAGTGTTTATTTTCTTGCAGCTATTCTATTTATTCTTGGCCTTAAAAAAATGTGTTCGCCGGTAACGGCACGTGGTGGCATTGTTTGGGCGGGTGTGGGAATGATACTCGCTACCTTAGTGACTTTTTTACATCCTCATATAGGAAGTAATTTTGGTTTAATGGGTATTGCCATTATGATAGGTACTTTGCCTACATGGTGGTTTGCTAAACGTGTTGCTATGACCGACATGCCACAGATGATTGCCATTTATAATGGTATGGGTGGTGGTGCGGCAGCAACTATTGCAGCTGTAGAGTTGATGAGAGTCACTACTGGACATGCTCTTCCTGTCACTGTACAAACTTTGGCAGTATTAGGGGCTATCATTGGTAGTATTTCCTTTTCTGGTTCAATTATAGCCTTCGCTAAATTACAAGGTTTAATCAAAAAATCTTTTATTTTTCCAAATCAACAAATTTTCAATTTGTTGATATTGTTAATTGTTTTAGCGTTAGGTGCTTTTGTAGTTGTTCAAGGCGCATCGGTGACAATGATAATTATCATTTCATTTTTTGTCTTAGCGTTGGTATTTGGCATATTGATGACTTTACCCATTGGGGGAGCGGATATGCCAGTGGTAATTTCACTGTTCAACGCGATGACAGGACTTGCAGTTGCTTTTGAAGGCTTTGTACTTGGCAATGCGGCTATGATTATTGCGGGTACTGTTGTTGGTGCTGCTGGTACATTATTGACACAGTTGATGGCAAAAGCCATGAATCGTTCGTTAGGTAATGTGCTATTTAGTGGTTTTGGTGCTGCAGAAGGACAAGAAGCAACCGGAGAAGGTGTGGAAGGCAGCCTAAAACCTATCGAAGCGGCAGATGCTGCGATTATGATGGCTTATGCCGAACAGGTGATTATTATTCCAGGTTATGGTTTAGCAGTGGCACAAGCACAGCACAAAATTTGGGAATTGACCAAAGCTTTGACTGAACGTGGGGTGCGTGTTAAATTTGCGATTCATCCTGTGGCAGGGCGTATGCCTGGACACATGAATGTGTTGTTGGCAGAAGCTGGAGTACCTTACGATATCATATCTGATTTGGATGAAATCAATGAAGAATTTGAGCAGACAGATGTGGCTTTAGTGATTGGTGCAAATGATGTTGTTAATCCTATAGCACGTACTGATCCCAGCAGTCCAATTTACGGCATGCCTATTCTCAATGCTGACAAAGCTAAAAATACCATTGTCATCAAACGTGGACGTGGTACAGGTTTCTCAGGTATTGAAAATTATCTGTTCTATGCGGATAATACACGCATGTTGTATGGTGATGGGCAGAAAATGGCGGCAGAGTTATTACAAGAAGCTAAGTCATTAGGCTAAATCATTGTAATTAATTCTACAATCCTTTATTCCCCCTGTGGGCAAAGATTATTTTGTTCAAAGGGGGAAAGGTTGATTTGAAATATTAGGTTGATTTGAAATATTAGTTAGAGGGAAAAATAAATATTATGAAATACTGAGTGTGTTCCATTATCACCATCATAATTCTCTTTATTGCTACGAATACGCCCAGTACTTGCTCCAATGTCATCTAAACGTGATTCCAAAACAACAGCAACATTGCCAGGAATATTAGTAAATCCAACAAATAACTGCAAATGTTTTGCTCCATTCACACTTGATTTGCTTGATACGCCTATTAATCCATTAAAGGCGTTGGAAGGCTGTTGTTGCATATCTTCAGTTCTGGAAACTAAACCCGCATGACGCAAATGTAACCAAACCAAACGAGATTCGTCACTATTGTTTAGTGAGTCAAAATCACCATCAATGACACCATCTCCCCCCCCATTTTTAATAGAATTGCCTCCACTATCTTTAAACTTTGATCCAGCATTATTATCATCACCTGGCAAAACATGATAGCGTTCCTTATAAATAGAAATTGCCTTAGCAATATTATTGAAACTATTTTCAATATTCTTTATTTTGGCATTAGTGATAATTTCTTGTCCCTTAAGCACCATCCCTAGCATTAAACTCACAATAACCATGACTATGGCAAGTTCTATTAATGTAAAACCTTGTATTTTCATGGCGCATTTTCTCCCTTGGTAAGCCATGATAATCGAACCCTACAATTTTTTTTAATTACAAGGCAAAATACATATCAATTTCTTTGTCCATTATTGTAGTGTAATCCGTTGAAGTTTTATCAGTTTGAACGCTGCCCCCGTTTGGCTTGTTATCGTCAGAACGCGATTCTATGATAATAGCAACATCACGGGGAATCTGGGAAAACCCGACATATATTCCTGAAATGTTGACGTTAGTTACTGACACTGAAGAAACGCCCGTTTTGCCGTTAAACGCATTCAGTGGTTGATCCTTTGAGGCATCTTCATTTTCATCAGTTTCCCCAGCCACCAGTCCTGCATTACGCAAGTGCAACCAAAAATAGCGACTTTCGTCATCGTTTATCGCATCAAAATTCCCTCTAATATCACCTTGACCATCACCTTTTTGAGTCACTCCAGTAAATCTTTTATCCGCACGCTTATCATCTCCAGGTAAGGCGCGATAACGGTCTTGATAGCTATAAATGGCAGCTGTAACCCCATTAAAATCATTCTCAAGATTTTTAATTTTGGCGTTAGTAATAATTTGTTGCCCTTTAAGTACACCCCCTAAGAGCAAGCCAATAATCACCATCACAATGGCGATTTCTACCAGTGTAAATCCCGATTGCTTTTTCATTTTTTGGACTCCCTTTTTATGTTAAGTAACACGATATTCAACTTTTTTAATTAACTGAATTTTATTTGGGTTATCTTTTTGTCAGATACATTATCACTGTATCCACTTGACCTAAAAGTCAATACAGTTATAAATTGAAATTGAGCATCGTGTTAAGTAGATACACGTCATATTCTGATAATGCAATACGAGTTATTTAAGTAATTCAACATTTGAGTGAGTACATTTGGTTAAAGGCTATCACTAGTTCGTATGAACTAGCAGAAATTTTTTACCTACACATTAAAATTTTATTTTAATAAATTTTATATACATTTAGGATATTCAGAAATATTTTTTGAAAAATTAAGTTTTTTATCAAAAATTTTTGAAAATAATTTTGTAAAAATTTATCTGAAACTTTAAAAAATAATACAATATTTTTGTTTTTATTTTTGCTACAATTTCATAACTTTAAGAAGACTTACGCATTAAAAAAGTTTATAAACACCTTTAAATACAAAGCATTCCAAGTTTTTGGTCAATTTTTTTCTGGCCATTTTTAGAGAATTATCTTCAAATATATAATAGATTTTGGTGTAGATCGCAAAAATTATTCCCTCGAATTTTTCACTGTATTCAAAAATTTTGACGGCTGTCAATTTTTTAGGTAATACGCTACAAAGTTCCACTTCATCCTGCTTTAAACTTCTAACATCTTACCCAAAAATTCACAATTACAAATATTTTGTACACCACTATAAATAATTATAGTGTATTTTTTATTTTTTCAACTATTTTTCCATGTATAGCATTTTTCTTTTAGATAAACGACATCATTTTTCCTAAATCTTAAAATCCTTTGAAAAAATCGAAAAATCGTTATATTTAATATTTTTGTTCTTTTTCTTGTGAAAAACTTTTTTCCAAGGTAAGTAATTTATCATTAAGAAATTTAATTTCATTAGGATCGATGAGCTTACCACTTGCAAGCATTCCCCCAATAACTAAACGGGCTCGTTCTAATTCTCCCATATCCTCTAAAATAAAAATTTGCATTTCTTGTGCCCAACGTGGCATCTCTGGGGTTGCATAAGTAGCAATAGCTTCAGCATATTTGAGTGCCAAGGGTAAATCTTTTAATTGATGTTTCGCCAATACTGTTACATGTGCTAACCAAGGCCAACGATGGGATGGATCAATAAAAAATTGTTGGTAAACAAATTCAAGTATTTGTCGCTGTTTATTTTTTTCTTTTACACTGGAATATAGATGACTGGCTGCCAATAAAGGATATTGACTTTGAGGATCAAGAAGCAAAATTTGTTCTAACCATTGTTGCAATGTGGTGTAATTGATTTGTTGATAAGAAAGAAATTGTCCTGATTGATTATCAAAAGCTTGTAACCAGAGCATAAGTATTTTGGCACTAACAATAGGGTCTCCTAAGCTGAATATACGAAGTAATTCTTGTTTAGGAGGCGAACTCAGTGCTTGTATCTCTGCATCAGGAGGGGGCAGGTAATAATACCATGCCATTTGTAGTACTAAACCCAATATTAAAAGGAATTTTACTGTTTTAGGTACGCTTTGAATAGAACGTTGTTGTTCAGTCATAAATTTTTGCGATACAAATCAAATAAACTCATAGCAACTAGTAAAATTAAATAAATAACTGTTTGCACAACTATTTCTAACAAATTATCAAAATGGCCTGTATGATAAACTAACCATTCGGATTGGGTAAAACGTTCTAAATTAGGTAACAGCATTGCTAATAGGTTAATAAAAATGTTAATCAATTGGTCTATCCAAGATTGAGAGATATTTAACGGTCCTTGTGCCATTAGTTGCATAGCACTAATACTACGTGCCAAGATATAAAATCCAACTACAACACTAAATGCTTGGATAGTTTGATGGAAAGTCAGTACACATAACAGGCTTAATGTAGTAATGATGAGTAATTCGCAAAGAAGGGACAATATCCATAATCCTACTTGTTGGTATGGTACGTCCCCTAGTAAAGCTGCCCCAAATAAAACAGCTGTGATTAAAGCGACTAGTGCAAATCCACTGAGTTTGCCAAAAACATAAGTGCTGCGTTGCATTGGCAAAGATAACCACAAGTATATTGAGCGATCCTGAAATTCGTGTACCATACTGGTAATCACAAACAAGCTCACAACATATACTGCCCCCAAACGCAAAAAGGCGGCTAAGAGTCCACTTTGGGTTGCTTGAGTTTCAATAAGGGTGACTTGCCCTACAAATAGAGATAACCCAAAGCCAATAAGCAATAACATGACAATAACTACAAAAAAGCGAGTACGTAAGGCTTCTCGTGTTACCAAAGCAGCAAGTGTGAAAATTTGTCTCATTACTCAAGTTTTTTAGTTTTTTAGTTTTTAATTATTGAGGCAAAAATTTTTGTGCACAAAAAACAAAAATTTTTGCCTCAATATGAATTTTTAATTTTAGCTTTTAATTTTCACTTACGAGTAAACAGGATAACTCAATAATGTTTCATCACTCAACGTTGTTTATTCCACCTCAACATGAACATCGCTTGTTAGGCTTGATGTTAATTACTTTGCATATTGCATTATGGTGGGATTTTTTTGCTCTACCTTTTGATCTACTTTTACGCTTTGTGTTGCTTACTCATTTTGGTGTTTTTATTTTGTGGCAACCTTTATGGAGTAGGTTAAATCCACACCGTATCGAGAAAATCATTTTACTGAGTGTTGTTATTTCTGTATTTATTGTTTTTCCTAATATTTGGTTGCTTACTCTTTGGCAAATCCTATTACTTGGTTTAATGGGGGGACGCGATTTAGTTAAGCCTTTTGATAAAATTGTCAATATTGTTGCAATTGTCTTTTTGAGCTTAGAATTATTTATTGTCAATTTACATGAATTATTTATCATAAATATGACTTTGTTTAAAACTTCATCGTCAGATGTCCTGTTATTTCTTAACTATGGATTGTTATGTGTACCATTCACATTCTTGTTTATCTCTACCGATGAAAGTCGCGAACATCGTTATTATGTTGACTTTTTTCATGGTTTGACGGTATCCATGTTGATTACTATTATGGCGTTGGGCAGTTTAGTTATCCATTATATGGGACACATAAGTTTACCACTGGCCATTTTTCAGATATCTTTAGTGATGGTTGTATTTTTCTTGACAGTCAGTTGGTTATGGATGGTATTTGCTGGCGAGGAAAGCGTTGATTTATTGTGGACGCGACATCTACTCAATATTGGTAGTACCTTTGAACAATGGTTAGAGCATATTGCACAACCAAGTCATTATAAAAATTTAACACCACAGGAATTTTTACGTGCTGGTTTTGAACAACTGGTTACTTTACCTTGGATATCAGGTATTGCTTGGCATTCTTTATATGATGAGGATATACTAGGTCATCAAGACCAACAAAAGGTGGTTATCACCGTACAGTCGATTGAAGTCACAATTTATGCACATTACCGTATTGGTGGTAGTCATTATTTTCAGATCAAAATTTTAATACAACTTTTAGAATATTTTCATCAAGCAAAACGCCGTGAGGCTGCTTTTGCTCAGCAAGCTCACTTGCAAGCTATTCACGAGACAGGTGCTAAACTGACCCATGATATTAAAAACTTGTTACAATCTTTACACATCATTACTTCAGCCATAGAAACTTGTCAACCCGCTCAATTGGAAGATACTCAACAAATGATGCAGGGGCAACTAGCTCATTTAACCCAACGTTTAAAACGTACTTTGGATAAATTGCAAAAACCTGCTGAATTTTCTTACTCCAATGTGCCAGTTAGTTTGTGGTGGAGTAATTTGAGAGCACGTTATCGTAAGAGCCATATTGATTTTTTCAGTAGCATTGATACTGAAAATGTACTCATTCCTGAAGATTTATTTGATAATGTATCAGAAAATCTGTTACAAAATGCGCTTATGAAACGAAAGCGTGAACCGGATATCAATATTGAAGTATCATTGTACATCAATCAACATAGTTTAAAACTCACAGTGTGCGATGATGGTAGTCCAATACCTGATGAAATTTTTATTCATCTTTTTACTCAACCCGTTTCATCCCGTGATGGATTTGGAATTGGTCTTTATCATGTTGCCAAGCATCTCGCCCATACTGGGTATCGCTTAAATATTAGTAAAAATATTGAAAGTCAAGTGTGTTTTGAGTTGACTAGTGCCGACTAAGGAATTACCTCAAAACCTCAACTGTTTTAAATTTTTTTTAACTCGACTATGCAAGATTTTTAAAAAAACGGACAATTATAACAGGCAAGAGACGCTCTACAAAATTCTATACACAGAAAATATACCTTGTATAGACGCGATGCTCGCATCTTTTGCATCTGTTAGAGATAAATTTTGGATTCCTTTATCACCATAAAAACTTGATAATCGAGTTTTGAGGTAAAAAATATCACTTTAACTTTGTTCGGAAATCTGATTTTTAAAATTTACAAATATTAATTAACGCAATGCTCAATTTCTTTAATTAACTGATTTTATTGACTTTATCTTTTTACAGGATAAGGAACCTTACAGAAAAATTAACATTGTGTGAGGTTTGCAACCCTTTACCATAAATCAGTATAATACTTTAATTGTAATCACAAATTGTCATTAATTTATTTCTGATTAATAATTAATACTAAATATTTATCAAAAATCTGTTACCTCAATTAAAATTATACTCCTCTTAAAACGATTAGCTGAAATATTAGGTAATTTGCAAAAATTAAAATACCAAAAATATTTTAAAAAGTTCTCAAAAAATGAATAATTTTTTCGAGAGATTATTGAAGGGGATATTAATTTTTTGAAATTGTGTGTCTGGTTTAATATATTTGTAAGATAACATTTAGGAGTTCAAAGCGAAGTTTTTTTATTCAGACTATTAAACATAGCTTCGATCCCTAAATATATTACCTTAAAAATGCCATTTTAAACCATGCTTTTACACAAAAAAAGGAGAATTTTATGTCTTTTCATCGAATAGTTCTTTTCTTGTTTGTTTTTGGTTTATCAGTTGTTACCTCTTCTTTCGTTCATGCCGAAACTGAAGAAGGTAAAATTGATATTAATAGTGCCGATGCTTGGACTTTAAGTGGTGCGTTATATGGCATAGGGCAAAAAAAAGCAATTGCCATCATCGAATTTCGTGAAAAACATGGGCTATTCCAATCCATTAATGAACTTGATAAGGTGTATGGAATCGGACCAAAAACGATTTTGAAAAACAAAGATAAAATTGTTGCAGTAATCCCTGAAGTTGCAGTAATCCCTGAAAATGAGGATGTTGAGCTAATTCAATCCTCTGAACAACCTCCTACAGAGGGGAGTTCCCAATCACCCGAAACTGAAATCCAATCCACTAAACCGTCTTCCACAGACGATAGCTCCCAATCACAAACGGTCGAGTCTACTATTCAAGAAGAATCAACTCAAGAAGAATCAACAGCTGTTGCCAATGACTAAATGAAATTGGTGACAAAATGGGAAATATTGGAAATTGTTAAAAATCCGATTTTTTTAAATCGGATTTTTTATTGTATTCAATAAATCTTGTCAATACCTTCGCTAATTATCCTACTAAATAAGACGGTTATTTTATGATATTGGTTAAATTTCAAGTAGTTACCCTATTTTAAAACCTGATGATGCTTATTTTAAATACTGTTGATTTTTAAACGTTTTTTAAATATCTGAGTTTAATAGTCAAGTTTTTGGCGAAGGTATTATCTTGTTGACTCCCTTTTTTTGAATTATCTCAATGTGATAAATATCAATACCGTTGTCGTTCATTTTTCATATTCCTACTTGAAATGAGGATAATTGACAATGGCCACTAAAGTGTTTTTCCTAATGCGTCTTAATGATCATATTCAATACCTGAAAAACATTGAAGCGACTCTGGAAAAAAAAGGAAATTTTCAAGGTACGGATCATCATTACTGTAAACTGGGCCAATGGCTTTATGGTGATGGTGTTAATGAAGTAATAGCTCTACAAAATAACAAAGCACAAGAAGTTTTTGACAGCTTGTTTGAACCACATAAACGTTTTCACACTGTTAGTAAACAAGTATTGGAAAAAAAACAAGCAGGTGATGAGAAAGGTATTCAAATTGCAATTACTGAAATGTATAAAATCTCAGATGTTATCACGCAAAAATTGCTAGACCTTGATGCACTGGCTTAGACAAATAACGATGTATAGGAAAGATAAATTTATGCCAACAACTTCTGAAAATAAACTTCCTCAACTCCGCTACGAACAAACCACCGCCTTATATGCATCCCAATTTGTAATAAGTGCGACTGGAGAAGAAGTCATCATTAATTTTTCATCAGGTAATATGCCTGATCCAACAACTGGCAATGCTTATTTGCCAGTACATACGCGGATTGCTTTATCCTCAACGGGAGCAAGAAAGCTTGCCAATTTAATAAATCAAGCCTTGACGGCAGCTCAAACGCCACAAACTTTTGAGGACACAAAATTGCATAAGCTTCAAAGTTAACACTGTCTGCAACTTTTTTAGATAATTGATTTATAAGAATTTAGTATCTTCTCAAAAAGTACGGGTAAACTTGCTCAAACCTTTTAGTTTTTGGAAACCTGTCAGGTTTTTTCCACAGAATTTAGAGAAGATACCGAATTTAACTGTTTTATACTCGTTTTTTGGAATAGTATTCCATTAAACTCTCTGTTTTTTAAGGACAATACATATTCTATAAATGACATATTCAATTAAATCAATATGCTTGAATAAAAAATTAAAGTAGCACACAGTGTTT
Organism: Candidatus Parabeggiatoa sp. HSG14; assembly: GCA_030378085.1. Classification (GTDB taxonomy): domain Bacteria; phylum Pseudomonadota; class Gammaproteobacteria; order Beggiatoales; family Beggiatoaceae; genus Parabeggiatoa. The sequence continues at coordinate 5,956 of JAUCGK010000093.1, read as the reverse complement.
TTTGCCATTTGCTATAAAAATCTTATCATGTCGTGTGCAACTTATATTTTGCTAAATCATTGATTATACAATAACACAATTCTAAAAATTTTAGAGGACTGGAATTTTTAACCATGTAGAATCAACAACTTAAAATGCACACGGCGTTAAAATCAATATTCTTAATAAACTATATCACAATTTTTTGGAGGTAACTTAAATATATGAATCAAGAAGTTATAAAACCATCAAAGAATTCTGGTTATTTTTTGGCCATTGTTGCTGAGTCTCTATATCTTATTAATCTTTTACTTGTTCCCGTTTTAGCATTTTTAATTTTGGGGTGGCTTTATTTTAAGTATGAAGGAAAATCATCACCATTAGCAGGTTGCCATTTGAGGCAAACTTTTTCAGCAACTATTTGGGCAGGTTTATTATTGGTACTGGTCAATTGGGTAATTATTTCAGCCGCGGGATACGATAAGCCTTATACTTGGGTTGTTGTTATACCTTATTTCATTGTTTGCCATTCTACTTTAGTACTTTTAGGTATTTTCGGTTTGGCTCGGGCGATAGCAGGAAAAAGATTTCATTATCCTATAATTGGCCCAACAAGTTGAATTTTTATTAAAAATTAAAGAATAAAGTTATGATTTTTGTCATTTGATTTTCAAAAAAAGTGTTTATTTTGGTTATTGGGAATAGGGAATTGATTTTTTTACCTAAAAAACGACATCTTAGCTATATCCCTATTTTCTTATTAATTAATTTGATATTTAAAAATTTTTATGAACTTACGCTGGACAACATTTTCGGCAGCTCCCCATCGCATGATGTTTTTTTTGGGTATGTTGCAACTTATTTTAACAATTTTCTGGTGGTTGATTGATTTACTTGGACGTTATACCAATTGGTGGCATCCCCCACCTACCATTATCCCAAGCAATTGGGTACATATCTTTTTTATGTTATATGGACTGCCGACTTTTTTTATTTTTGGCTTTTTGATGACGACTTACCCACGTTGGATGAATGGTCAGTTTATTCCTTATCACCATTATAGCCGTGCATTTTTTCTATTAATAAGTGCTATATTACTGATTTATATTGGTTTATTTACAAAGCTTTTTATTCTTGCCGCAGGTGTGTTATTGTTTCTTATTGGTTGGGGAACAGTTTTTTATACATTATTACAGGTATATTTTCACTCGCCAGCCAATGATAAACATTATGAAAGTGTGCTTAATTTATCACTATTAGCAGGGTTTATAGGGGTTTTATCCTATTTTTTATGGTTAGTAACAGAACAATGGCTTTTCCTTAATTTTGCATTACATGGTGGTTTATGGCTTTACTTAATACCCGTTTTGATTACTGTATGTCACCGTATGCTCCCGTTCTTTAGCAGTTGTGTTTTACCAAATTATCAGGTTATACAGCCAATTTGGAGTTTACCTATTATCGGTATTTGTGTTACTGGACATGCGGTTTTGGAAATGCAAAGTTGGCTGGCTTGGCGGTTTATTTTTGATATGCCTCTTATGTTCTTAGTATTTCATCATAGTTTACGTTGGGGATTATGGCGTAGCCTACAAATACGTTTGTTAGCAGTATTGCATATCGCATTTTTGTGGTTGGGTATCGCCTTATTGCTTTATAATTGGCAAAGTTTAACGTTATTATTCTCAAATCAATTTATCCTTGGCAAGGCACCGTTGCATGCACTTACCATTGGATTTATGATTTCTTTAATTATTGGTATGGCTTCCAGAGTCACCTTGGGACATTCAGGACGTGATTTAATTGCCGATACATTTACTTGGATTTGCTTTTGGGGCGTTTCAGTAACAGCCTTATTACGCATTTTTGCAGAATTTTTATGGATAAATAGTTTATTTATCTTAGATTTCAATGTGTTAACAGCAATAATATGGTTGCTTTTTTTATTGCCCTGGGTTATACGCTATATGCCAATGGTTTTATTACCACGAGTGGATGGAAAACCAGGTTAATTTTTAAGTATCAATTTGAATTTTTGATTTTTTTGCTGTAAAGACTCCAAAAAATTAATACATGTATGTTATGGGTATATTATTTTTTGTGAATTGCCTAAACAATTCTGTGATGAAGTTCAAGATTTATCAATTATTAGCAGATGTTACGCACTGTATTTCCAAATTTAATGAATACAGGAGTGCAAAATTTGCGAGGGATTGCACTCTGAGTTGGCAAAATGAATTTGAAACGAAGGTTTAGAAACTATCTGCGTGACTTCAATTGTTAACAAATTTAAAGTTATTTCTATTATCACAGAAATGATTTACAGCAAGAATAATTTTTTAATGGATTTAAAACATGTATTTGATAATTAAAAATATTCATATCTCTTGTGTCATACTCACCTTTATTTCTTTTTCCACACGTGGTATTTGGATGATACAAGAGAGCCATTGGTTACATAAGTGGTGGGTTAAAGTATTGCCTCATATCATTGATACCTTATTATTAGTCAGTGGCATTACTTTAGTCATTATTCTTCATCAATACCCTGGAACACAAAATTGGTTGACAGCAAAATTGTTAGCCTTACTGGTTTATATCATCGTGGGAAGTATTGCGCTTAAACGAGGTAAAACCAAAACAATCCGAGTTGTTGCTTTTGGAGGTGCATTAATGGCGTTTTTTTATTTGGTGATGGTGGCATTAAATCGGACAGCAAACCCTTTGGCATGGGGGTATCTTAATTTATATTAAATATGAAACAACAGTTGCTAGTTTTAAGCTGTTTATGTCTTACTTCTTACGTGTTTGCTATCGACAATATTACGCTTAATTTAGATTCAATAACCGGCACGGGTTGGCAAACGACGGGAGTAAGTATAGAGTTACATTGGATAAACAACAATCAATTTGCATTAACGTTGAATATTGCCACTTTAACTTTACCAGAATTAAAAAAGCCTTTAAAAAACTTGAAATTAAAATGTCTTCATGTTAAATATAATGTTAATCAAATAACTTGTCCTCAAGCCAATTTGTCCATTGGCGAAAATTTATTGGATAAACCCTTCTCCCATTTATCTTTTAGTTATTCATTCAATTCCCAACACATTCACCTCTCTTTAAAAGAACTTGCTTTCGCTGGAGGGCTGTTAAACCTACAGGTAAAATCTGCACCAACAGGTTGGCAAACTCAACTCAATATTAATACACTTAATTTAGAAAAATTATTAACCCAATTAAAAAAATTTATAGATTTGCCAGAATTTATTATTAGTGGTCATACAAATTTAAAAGTGCAATTATTTGGCAAAACTAACCTAGATAGTGTTTCTATAAATGGACAAGCGACTGAATTTGCGGTTTCTAGTGGCGATGGACTACAAGCGGGTGAAAATATCACTGTTAAAATTGCGTTAAAAGCCACAAGAAATTTTTCTTCCCCCTCTAAAAAAAAGAATTCTCAAAAACCTATTAAAAGAGAAATGTCTCAAAAATCCCCACCAGAAACAGGTGCATTTCAGGTACAAGGAATGCTAACAATCAATAGTGGAGAAATCTATATCGATCCCATTTTTACTGAAATTGAAAAAGAAAAACCTGTGACAATGGCAGTTAATTTACTATGGCAACCACAACGACATTTAAAGGTGCATCATTTTGCTTATACGCATACTGATGTTGCAACCTTGCAAGGGGTGGGTGAATTTTCTTTAGGCGAAAAATGGAATATCAATACACTTTCCGCCGAATTGGAACCAACGCCATTAAAAAATATTTATACTCACTATTTACAAGCTTGGCTAGAGGATGATGAAAGTCAATATAGTCAGTTGGAAATTAAAGGGAGACTAAAAGCAACGTTAGATTGGGGTGAAAAAAATCGCTATGTCCTTGTCAGGTTATATAACGTTGATATGGAAGATGAGCAAAAACGCTTTGGTTTAAAAGGACTTCACGGAAAAATTCAATGGCATAGCTTGGCTACCAATTTGCCGAGCCATTTATTTTGGTCAAATGCTTATTTTGCATCATCAATTCAACTGGGAGCGAGCCAGTGTCGTGCAAATCTTCGTTCTAATCGTATTGAATTATTAGCCCCTTGGTATCAACCCATTTTTGATGGCGCAGTACGCATTAAAAAATTTCGTTTAGAAAACATGGGTGAAAAAAATATGTCTTTACAATTGTCAGGCAAGTTATACCCGATTTCTTTGTCTGCCTTAAATAGTGTTTTAGGAGGGGTAACCTTAGATGGTCAATTATCTGGAGAAATTCCATCTGTCAGCTATCACAATGATTTTTTTGAAATAAGTGGCAAATTGCGAATGCACATTTTTGAAGGGGATATTGTGACTTATGGATTGAGTTTAAAACACCCTTTTGGACACAAACCTGTATTAAAAGCTAATAATATTGAAATAACTAGGCTCAATCTTCAATCCTTAACTAAGGTAACAGAATTTGGTGAAATTCAAGGCCAATTATCGGGTTATATACGTGATTTATATTTAGTCAATTGGGAGCCAGTATCATTTGATACTTATTTTGCAACACCAAAAGATGATCCAATGCCACATAAAATTAGCCAAAAAGCTATCAAAAATATATCTGACTTGGGGGGGGGGCGCAGCTACAAATGCTATTTCACGTAGTGTATTAGGATTTTTTAAAAATTTTTATTATCAGCGTATAGGTTGGGGCTGCTATTTAAAAAATGGTATTTGTAAAATGAGAGGTGTTGCACCGGTTGGAAATGGTTACTACATTATTGAAGGGGGAGGATTACCGCGTATTGACATGATTGGAGATCGTAACGAAGTTGACTGGAATAAATTACTTGCCCGTTTGAGTACAGTTATTGATATTACAACTACCATTAATGTTGATTCTCATGTGATTAAATAATGATGAATGGTAAATGGTTAATGATTAATGAAAAATATTTAAACTGCCCATTTTTATTTCTTTTCTATTTTTCAAGACAATAAAGGAGAAACATCGTGCAAACATTAAAAATTCCTTCGTTAAAAATTCCTTTATTTTTTATACTTATTTTCTTTGTCACTGCTTGCGTGACAATTAATGTTTATTTTCCTGTTAAAGCTGCTGAAAAAGCGGCTGATCAGATTATTGATAAAGTATGGGGTAAAGAAGGACAAAAACCTGAAAATGAATCAGAACCTACGATACCTCCTACCAAAGAATCTTCAGCACCAACATCAGAATTATTAAGTTCGTCACACTTGCTAACACACTTGCTTGATTTTATTATCTCACCTGCCTATGCATACAATTTAGACATTTCTAGTCCTGCTATTCAAACTTTGCAGGATAATATGGCAAAAAGGCATCAGGAACTTAAACGGTATTACGATAATGGTGCAATAGGTTTAACTAATAATGGTTTGATCACCTTACGTAACCCTAGCAAAGTATCGTTACGAAAGCGTCGTAAGGTCAATCGTTGGATTGACGAAGAAAATCAAGATCGCTTGAGTTTGTACTCCCAAATTGCAATAGCAAATCGTCATCCAGAATGGGAATCCGATATTCGTGCTACATTTACGACTCGTTGGATAGAACGTGCCTTACCTGGATGGTGGTATCAAGATGAAGAAGGTGAGTGGCAACGCAAAGAATAGGAAGTTAAATCACCTCCTCATTAATTCTATTCCCAATCTCCAATTTCTAATTTGATATCAGTTGTAAATTAACAACACATTAAAATTGTGGTTCCCACTTTAATTAAAGGTATGGTTCAAATCAGGGTAATAATCATTTTATATAACTTATTGAAAAATATATATTTTTTAAAAAAAGTGTTACCCAACATCGAATTTCTTTGAACCATGCCTAATTAAACTATACTCCAAACGTTCAGGTTTTCGGATTATGAGAATATACTAAAAATGCACGCCAGACCTGACAGGTTTTCAAAACCTGTCAGGTCTTAAATCCGAAAACTTGAACGTTC
>JAUCGK010000418.1 GCA_030378085.1 Candidatus Parabeggiatoa sp. HSG14 | reverse complement strand
AATTAAATTTTTATTCAACCCCTTAGGTGTTGATGGTTTATAGCGTTTCCCGATTGAATAGAGTACAACCGCCCCTAAAACACATACTTAAATTGAGGAGGGGACTTGTACCTGACGCAATCGTGAAATACTACATACACATATTTACCTTATGTTTCACATAAGGTTATTCACTTAAATTAATTTCTGGTATGTTATTTTACACTAAAGTAATATAAATAATCTATAGCGTAATAAATAAACAGGAAAGTAAAAACTAGATTATCTTTAAAAAGCAATTGGTTAATATTTTTATGGTATATTAGACACCTAAATTGATATGATTAATTACGCTAAAAATGCGAAAAAAAGTTTTATTTATTATAAACTATTTGGTAAACTACTTTAGTAAAATTTAAGTATCCACAACAAGATAACAAGATAATTGTTAACACTATGTTATAGAAATGCTGTATTGTAAAGACATCTCTTAGAATGTCTACTTATAGTTAGGACTTACATAGAAGTGATAAATGACCAATCCTTATAATCCCCCTGAAAGTGAACTTGCTCATAAAAGCAATCCTGAATCTCAACAAAAACAACGTCATGGATATTTGGTAGTCCTGCAATATGTAGTGGTGATTATTTTAAATTGTAATAAAATCAACATTTTAATAAATTGACCACTACTATGTGCAGGACTACCACTTTTCGGGGTCAGCTTTCGCCCAAAGAAAGGAAGTGCGGTGTTGGTCGTTCTATTCAATCAATCTATACTCAAATAGATCGAATACCGAACGAATTCGATATTACCCATTAAATGTAAACAAATAAGAAAGTAAAACACTATGCCATACAGCGACTTTAAAACCGTTTTAGAAGTAACCAATAAATTTGACATTGAGGTGGTGGATAAAATTTTTATTGATACCTTGGAAATCGAAATACCAAGGTTATATTTTACAGACATTACAAAAAAACTAATGGATAGTATGAGTTTCATCAATGAAGTGACTGTTTGTGAAAATATTATCAGGCCTATTCTTAATTTAGTGGGAGAAAAATATAATGCACTTTATATATGGTCGCATGTCCCCTACAATGTAGCTCCCAATGAAGGCTTAAAAGGGGAACCTGATTATTTAGTAGCACAAAGAACAAAACAAGGCGGTATGTTAATACCTCCAATCTGCATTATGGAAGCAAAACAAGAAAAATTTGAAGAAGGTTGGGCACAGACTTTAGCTGAAATGACAGCAACATTTAAACAGGGTGCAAACATAAGCTATGGCGTTGTGACCACAGGAAAAGCATGGGAATTTGGTAAATTGGAAAATAACGTGTTTACTAAAGATCCCAACCAGATATCCGCTACAATGAATTTACAAAAAGTGTTTGATGTATTGAACTGGTTATTTAGCATGGCAAACGCTAATATTATTAGCAAGACATGAAAGATAAGAATAGCGCAATTAACCTAATTTTACGCCGAATCGACCGCACAGACTTGTAATCAATTCTAGGAGAACTATGACATGTCGTATGGTGACTTTAAAACAATTGATGAAGTAATTGACAAATTTAGTATTGAGGTGGTATCTGAACCCTTTATAGATAGGTTAGTCATTGAAATAGAAGATTATCCGTTTTCAAAGATTGAAGGTAAGGTACAAGATGAAATGAGTTTTATTAATGAGGTTACAATATGTGAAGACATTATCAAGCCTATTTTAGACTTAGTAGCAGAACAATACAGCAATCTTTTTGTATGGTCGCATGTACCTTACAATGTAGAACCAAACGAGGGATTAAAAGGTGAACCTGATTATTTAATAGCACCAAAGATAAAATACAGAAGCATGGCATTACCTCCTCTATGTGTTATCGAAGCAAAGCAAGAAAAGTTTGATGAAGGTTGGGCACAGGCCCTAGCTGAAATGGTAGCTGCCTCTAAGCAAGGCGCAAAAGTCTGTTATGCTTCGGTAACTACAGGTGATATTTGGATGTTCGGTCAACTGGAAAATGGTAAGTCCTTCACCAAAGACTCTAGAAAAATATCAGCTACTACAGATTTGCAATGGGTGTTTGATACCTTAAATTGGATGTTTAGTAAGGCTAATGAACAGGTATAGTTATAGGCGTTCAGAAAAATCAAAGTTATCAGACCTGCCAGGTTTTAAAAACCTGGCAGGTATTGAGGCCATATTTATCTGAAAATTACTTGATTTTGATAGGTTTAATCATGAATCTGGCCCAAATCTCAATACAACAATTGTAGGGCAGACTTGCATGTCTGCCCTGGGAAATTATTTACCTTCCACAGGGCGAACCTATATGTTCGCCCCTACTACTTAATTATCTAAAGACAAGCTATAAATATAAGTAGCTAATAAGTGAACTTTGGCTTCACCTAAAAATTCACCATGAGCTGGCATTTTACCTTTTCTTCCAAGCGTTAATGTTTCTCTAATTTTAGCTTCTGAACCACCATAAAGCCAAATATTGTCTGTCAGGTTAGGGGCACCGAGTGCTTGCATACCAGTACCTCCCATGCCATGACAAACAAAGCAGATGCGTTTAAAGTGCTTTTCACCTTCTATAGCTGCGGCTGAATCATGTTGGCTTCCACTTAAACCCAACAAATACTGCGTAACACTATTAATGTCAGCTTCAGTTTTGAGGCCATTAGCTACTGCATTTGGCATCATCCCGCCACGCCCTTTACTAATCGTCATCTCAATAGCTTCAGGACTACCCCCATAAAGCCAATCCTTATCACGCAAGTTAGGAAAACCGGGAATGCCGCGTGCATCAGAACCATGACAAGTCGTACAATAAGTCATATATAGACTACGACCTAATTGAGTTGCTGCCGAGTCTTTCGCTAATACGACAATAGGCTGGTTTTTGTATTTTTCAAATAAAGGGCCATATTGTTTGTCAGCAGCCGCCATTTCCGCTTCGTATTCCGCGACTTCGCTCCAGCCCAAAACGCCCTTGAAGGAACCTAAACCGGGGTACAATATCAAGTAAACAATACTAAATACCAAGGTGATGTAAAATAGATTTAACCACCATTTAGGTAAGGGGTTATTGTATTCTTCCAGAGTACCGTCCCATACATGACCCATTGTTTTTACTTCACCATCAGGTTTGGCAGAGCCTCTGTTCAACAAAATAATGAGGGCAAAACAAGCTAAAATACCGAGTACCGTACTGATAGTGATAAACCAATCCCAAAATTGGCTCATAAAAACGCCTTCTTCAAACATACTGCTTCTCCTTGACTGTAGATTCAATCGAATCATTGTCATTTATGGGTAAATTGGCTGCTTCATCAAAAAATTTTACGCCACGACTAAAAGTCCAAATAACAATACCAATAAAGAGTATCATTACGATAATCGTCCATACAGATTGAAAAAGTACTAAAATATCCATCAATCACCTCACCGTTTTGATAGCAGAGCCAAGATTCTGCAAATAAGCAACGACAGCTTCTAACTCTGTTTTACCTTCTACTGAAAGGGGTGCTCTTTTAATCTGTTCATCTGTATAAGGATGACCAAACCAATCTTTAAGTGCTTGCATCCGATATTGCACTGTTTCGCCATCAACCACATTATCTGCCAACCACGGATAACCGGGCATGACTGATTCAGGTACGACATCACGTGGATTCATTAAGTGAACATAATGCCATTCATCACTATAACGTCCTCCAACTCGATGTAAATCGGGGCCTGTTCGTTTGGAACCCCATTGGAAAGGACGGTCATATACAAATTCACCCGCAACCGAATAATGGCCATATCTCTCGGTTTCGGCTCGGAACGGGCGAATCATTTGCGAATGACATACCATGCAAGATTCACGAATATAAACATCGCGCCCTGCTAGTTGCAGGGCTGAATAGGGTTTCAAGCCTTCCACTGGTTTAACCATTGTATCCATGTAAAACAAAGGAACAATTTGTACTATACCACCAATACTCACCACTAAGATGATGAGAATGATCATTAAACCAATGTTTGTTTCGATTTTTTCATGTCCTATTGCCATTTGCTATCTCCTTAATGGGCTAATACAGGGGCTGGAATTAAATCATTGATTTTAGCGGTTTTAGAGCTGTTAACCGTTTTAAAAATGTTGTAAGCCATAACCAACATACCTAAAAGGAAAAATACCCCACCTAACCAACGAATCAAATAATAAGGGTGCATAGCCTGTACTGATTCTACGAAGCTATAAGTTAAAGTTCCATCAGGATTAACGGCTCGCCACATGAGACCTTGCATGATACCAGAAACCCACATTGAAGTGATGTATAACACAATACCAATCATTGCAATCCAAAAATGAATTTCAACCAATTTAGTACTATAGAGTTCGCGTCCAAATAAGCGTGGAATTAGGTAATATAGACTACCTATAGATATTAAAGCCACCCAACCTAAAGCACCAGAGTGAACATGACCAATCGTCCAATCCGTATAATGAGATAAGGCATTTACTGTTTTGATTGCCATCATTGGCCCTTCAAAAGTAGACATGCCATAGAAGGAAACTGCCACGACTAAGAAACGTAAAATGGGATCACTACGTAATTTTTCCCAAGCACCGGATAAGGTCATCATACCGTTAATCATACCGCCCCAAGAGGGTGCTAATAGAATTAAAGACATGACCATGCCAAGAGACTGTACCCAGTCAGGCAGAGCGGTATAATGCAAATGGTGAGGCCCTGCCCAAATATAGGTAAAAATCAATGCCCAAAAGTGAACAATTGATAAACGATAAGAATAAACAGGGCGTTGGGCTTGCTTAGGTATAAAATAGTACATCATGCCTAAAAAGCCAGCGGTTAAAAAGAAGCCTACCGCATTATGACCATACCACCATTGAACCATAGCATCTTGCACCCCAGCATAAGCAGAGTAAGATTTCCACATAGAAACAGGTATTGCAAGACTATTAAAAATATGCAAAATAGCAACTGCAATGATAAAAGCCCCATAAAACCAGTTAGCTACGTAAATATGCGGGATGCGCCGTTTCGTAATCGTCCCAAAAAAAACCACAGCATAAGCCACCCACACTACAGTAATGAGTATGTCAATTGGCCATTCTAATTCTGCATATTCTTTAGTGGTAGTAATGCCTAGCGGCAAAGTAATCGCTGCGAGTACAATGACAAGTTGCCAGCCCCAAAATGTGAAAGCGGCTAACTTATCTGAAACTAAGCGTGCATGACAAGTGCGTTGTACAACATAATAAGAAGTTGCGAATAAAGCTGAACCGCCAAACGCAAAAATTACGGCATTTGTATGCAAAGGCCGCAAACGACTAAACGTCAGGTAAGGAATATCAAAGTTAAGCCAAGGCCAAACCAGTTCAGCAGCGATATATACTCCTACTGCCATACCGACAATGCCCCATACAATCGTCATGATGGCAAATTGCCTTATGACCTTATAATTATAGGTTTCAGTTCCCGTCATTTTGCATTTCCTATGTATCATTATCCATCAAAATTTCATGGGCTGGCCCTTCTAAATCGTCAAACTGTCCAGAATTTATAGCCCACAAAAAAGCCCAAATAATCATGCCTATCAATATTAATGAGATAGGGATGAGTAAAAATAATATTTCCATGCCTTTTAAGCTAAAATATTTGTAACCTATTAATGTTATTAACTGATGTTACGCAGATAGCTTCCAAACTGGAGTGCAAAATTCATTTTGCCAACTTAAAGTGCAACCTCCTTGCAAAATAAATTTTGAACATTGAATCTCGTAGAAACACCATGCGTAACATCAGTTATTAATTACATTTTTAAAAAACAATATGTAGGTAACTCCCAAAAAATAAAATACCAACAGCCACAATGGATTGCCCTACATGCGAATATTGTAGGAGCAGATCAGCGTGTCTGCCCTTATGAAATTAGGGATGAGCATGAAATAATTTCGTCAACCACCCTCAATCCCTCCTGATTAAAGTATAATCTTTATCCACAAGTCCAAAGCTTTAGCTTTTTGGAGTCCAAAGCTTCAGCTTTGGGTTTTTTGGACTCCATCGCTCCCTGCCTACGCTTTTGACGAAAAAAACCGCTAGGTATTTGTGGGTAAAGATTAGTTATTAAGGTTGGGGGGTGGTTAAGTTGTCTGAGTTATTTTTATGTACATTCCTTAATTACCAGAAAATCTATAGGTATTCAACTAATATCGTTAAAATCGGAATATTAGCATATTCTTTAACGATGTCAAGCATTATTTTTTGGAATTAGTTTTTGTAGTCAAGCGTAAATTGACTATTAGTTCAGTATTTAAACTAACATGGGCCAGCTATTCGATTAGTCCGATCACGAAATTGACAAGTGTGTTCGTCTTTGGGTTCCCCATATCTGCTGGTCATGGGGTGACATAAATTAGTTTTAGGCAACCAGATACCTTCTTCACTCATATAAAGTTCTTTTGAAATCAGAGTTTCTTTGCCATTATACACTTCAAAAATCGTTACAGAGTCTGGAGCTATGTGCTGTTTTTTCAGAAAATTGGTTAGCGTACAAATCCTGTCCGCAAGATAAGAAATTTGGATCGAATCGTCATCTGCAACAACATTGACTACAGCTTGGTATGTGTAAGGGATTTTCTTCTCATACTTAGAACCAAACATTTTGGTTAAAAAATTCATAAAAATCTCCTATGTTTTTAATGCCGAAATTGATATTTCACTGTTCACTGCGTGGAGTTATCAATAATTTCATTATACTAGCAGCCATTTCTCCGTCCCCTAACAAAACAAAACCCCATTTGGGGATGGCTTGTAAAAGCCAAACCAAGAATGAGCCAACAATTACCTTTTTACCTAATGACAACTTCATGTACCATAAATACAATTTTGCTATTTGCTTACCAAGCATATCTTATATCCTGAAAGTCTATAGATATTCAATTAACCAGACTCTTTTCAGAATAGGATTGTCAACGTATTCTAAAACTATGTCAAGCATTATTTTTTTTTGCATGGTTCAGAAAAGGAAAAGGTAACATGGAGTCCAAACCTTCAGGTTTGGATTCCAATGTCACTGCATTTGAGTGTTGTTCTGAATTGAACCATGCCATTTTTTGAAATCAGTTTTCGTTGTCAAGCGTAAAGCATTAGCAACTACTAATAAAGAGCTGCAAGACATACCAAGTGCTGCTGTCCAAGGAGCTATCCAACCTATTGCCGCAGCGGGTAAAGTTATTCCATTATAAGTAATGGCCCACAAAATATTTTGCCGAATAATCTTTAAGGTTTTAGTGGCAGTGGCAATACCTATCAGTAAATGGGGTAACTTTTCCGTTAGCAAAATCATATCTGCACTGGCACGAGCTATTTGAGTACTACTTCCCATTGCAATGGAAACTTGGGCTTGAGCTAATACTGGGGCATCGTTAACCCCATCGCCTATCATCGCTACAATTTCTCCTTGGGCTTGTAGAGCTTTAACGTGGCGTAATTTATCTTTTGGAGATAGAGCCGCTTTAAATTTGTCAATACCTACAGTTTTGGCAACCCGTTCTACAGCAAGTGCATGATCACCACTCAGTAAAGTAACTGTTTTACCTTGTTGTTGTAAATTTTGGATTAAATTTTTAGCACCGTCACGTATTTCGTCTCCTAAAATAAATATACTAAGCAATGCTTGACTATTCGCTAATAATACTAACGTATTTCCCTCTGCTTGGAGTTTTTCCAACCGCCTTACCTCTAACGTTAGTCCGGTTTTTGTCGCAATAAAAGCGGGGGTGCCGATAAAATAATGGGTATTATTAATGCTCCCTTGTATGCCAGCACCGGGATGATTACTGACATCAGTTACTTCATTTAAGTTGGAGGTAAATTTTTTCCCAGCGGTTACTAAAGCTTTGGCAATAGGATGTTCGGAGTAACTCTCTAATGCAACTGCATATTGTAAGCATTCTATTGCATTTGAATCCGCAAAAGTATGGGTGGCCAACAAATTCATACAGCCTTTGGTTAAAGTGCCAGTTTTATCAAATACGAAATGAGTAGCTTGAGCTAAAGTTTCTAGAGCATGTCCTCTGGTAGTCAGTAAACCTGCTTGAGTTAAGGTGCTAGTTGCTACAGTCATCGCAGTTGGGGTTGCCAATGATAAAGCACAAGGACAAGTCACTACCAATACTGCAAGCGTAATTGTCAACCATGCTTCAGGATTAACTTGCCACCAATATATTGCTACACCGAAGGCTAACAGCAATACCCCTAATACAAACCAAGAAGCTACCCTATCTGCTAATTGTGTCATTAAAGGCTTTTCTGTTTGGGCACGTTCTAACAAACGTAAAATATGGGATAGCACTGTATCAGTACCGATTTTGTCTACCTGCATTTGCAGTGGATTATCAACATTTACGGTCCCACCAATTAAAGCTTGCCCCGGCTTTTTAGGCATCGGATGGCTTTCACCGGTTAATAAGGACTCATCTACGCTAGACTTACCTTTTAACACAATACCATCGGCTGGAATATTTTCACCGGGACGAATAAGCAATTTATCTCCAATGACTAAATCTGCTACCAAAACTAATTCTTCTATAATTCCCAGCCTAGTTTTAACCAGACGGGTTGCCATTGTCGGCACTAAATGCACTAAATTTTCAGCCACTTGACTACTGCGTTGTTTGGCGCGTAATTCAAAATAGCGTCCAGTCAGGAGGAAAAAAACAAACATGGCAATGGAATCAAAATAAATATGTCCATTGGAACTTATTAATGAAATGATGCTGCCAATAAACGCCAGAATTAGAGCTAGAGCAATAGGTACATCCATGCCAACTTGCTTATGCCTAATATCACGCCATGCACTTTTGAAAAAAGATTGGGCACTATAAAATATGATAGGCAAAGTTAAAACGAGATTAATCCAAGAAAATAGACTTTGGAACTCAGATTCTATGCCGTACCATGCCCCAGCATAGAGAGCAATAGAAAACATCATAACTTGCATTCCTAACACTCCCGCAACTCCAAGCCGACGTAATTGTTGTTTACGTTCACGTTCAAGCACTTCTTGTTGGCGAGTAGGATCATAAGGATGGGCAACATAACCCATTTGACTTATTGCTTGTAAAATTTCACTCAAATTAAGACGCGAATTGTCCCAACACACTTGAGCGCGATGGGTAGAATAGTTGACCCGGACATCAATAACACCTGGCAGTGTTTGTAAATGGCGTTCATTTAACCACACACAAGCTGCACAAGTGATTCCCTCTAAAATCAAAGCAGCTTCGCGTATGTTGCCATCTTCGTAACGAACAAAACGTTTTTGGATAGCTGGATTATCATAAACAGTAGTTTGTTGGAGAAGTTCGGGGACTAATTCCGTTCCAGTAGGAGAGTTTTGGGTACGATATTTATAAAAATCTTGCAGGTTTGCAGCTATGATGGCTTGTGCAACTGCTTGACAACCACGACAACACATCGGTTGCTGTTCGCCATCAATCGTAACAAATAGATTATTCGTAGCCACCGGCAAACCACAATGATAACAATGAACTGGTGAGATATTATTTTTTGGCATCATATTATTAACCTACATTCATCACACTATAATCCCAAAATTAGGAATAAAAGGTTTCATAGCGTTTTCCAAGCAAAGCCAATAATTTTCGATGATGTTTATTGAGATTGGAGACAATTGTTTGAACCTTTTCTAAAATAACTATGTGAATACCTACAAAATACTGAAAAACCCACCGTATCGTTGGATTTTTAATGAGTTTTCCCTTTTGATTAGGAAAGGTTTGCTTCTTTTTCTTGAGTGCTTGACGCTTTCGATATTCAAGTGCGGCATAAACCAGTAAACAGATTGTCATTACCATCATTAAGGCCATAATACGTTTTGGTGACTTAAGAAAGAGTGAATCAGCTAGAAATATAGGGTATTTAAGGAAGCGAAAACCCCTTTCGACCTTTTGTTGATTCTTATATTGAACGAGAACTTCTGGAGCTGGTAAAGCTTCTTCAGAAAGTTCGTTAGTGGCAAGGATAAAGCAACTTTTTCTTTTAAGGCAGGTTTCTCTTGGTAATTGATATTACGCAGATAGCTTCCAAACAGGAGTGCAAAATTTATTTTGCCAACTAGAGTGCAAACTCACAAAATAAATTTTGCACTTCAATATTCACTTTTGGAAATGCAGCGCGTAACATCAGTTAAGTAAATCAGTTTTTTGATCCATTTAAAAAATCCGATTTTTTCAAAAAAACAAAAAAACGTCCTTTCAGCAATGATTTCATTATTTTAATGCGGTTCACCAATGATTTCATTTTCCATAAATTGCCATCCTGCTTTACGAAGCTTAGAAACCGGTACAATACCATAGCTTGGGTCCAATTTTTCCATGTAATCAATTAAGTATTTAACCAATGCTTGGGCTTGTCTATTTTTGGTTGTCTGTGATTCCCATGTCGTCACATTATAGGTACGATATAAAGGATACTCTCCTGCAATCAGTTTGGCATTATCAGTTGGTGCGATATGATCAATGGATAGCGTTTTTACTTTGCGACTGTTTGAATAATGTTTTAACATCATTAACGTTTCGTAGCTAATCCCATAACGATTAAGTGCAACTTCGGATACCATATCAGGAATGGTACTTAATTCAGACATTCGAGGACTGAATAAATCTTCGTTATCTAACAATAATCGCCAATGCCCAGGACGTTGTTTGCAATGCAGTCTCCCAAATACTTGAATAATTCGTCTTGGCCCTCGTTTTCCTTTATTCTTAATACTTGACCAACGAAAAATGTGGCCTTGAAAAATTTGTCGTGCTTGCTTAAGGCTTAACTTGTTAATAGGGTTTTTGGAATTAACCAATAATGCAAGGGAGGCAATTCCCAGCGTATGAAATTTGATACCTGACAAACGATCCGCCTCGCTGGGTGGACAACAAAAACCGGCGATATCAGCTATTTTATCTTTTAGCCCTTTTGCAGAAGTTCCACAAGTGCCTTCTTGTACTGCGATGTCCAGTTTATTTTGCTTCGCATATTTCTGAATAACTGGCAACAAAGCAGGATAAAGTTGTTGATCCAAAGTAATCGCTAAATCTGAACCTTTAGCCCAATTTTTATATTGGATAGGTTGTTTACGCCATTTTTCAGGCATTTCTATTATTTGCGAAAATTTGGTAAACGCTTTACCAGCTACAAGCTCGTCCATACTCCAAACATTAGGAAGGATAAACATTGATAACCCTATATGCCCAATAAACCAAAGATATTGGTTAGTTTTTTTCATCAGATTAGTCTCCTTTTATTTTTGGGTAGTGCTAAAAAAATGTGATGTTTCAGAAAAAACCTGACAGGTTTAATATTACTACCTATTTTTGTTTCAGTATCAATAAAGTAATGTCATCAAAAACTTTTTGTTCACCAATATGTTGGCGCACATCATCAATAATCATCTGTTTAATCTCTAAAGCAGATAAATGCCACTGATGGCTTATAATTTCACATAACCGTTCAATCCCATAAAATTTATTCTTAAGGTTTCTCGCTTCTGTAATGCCATCTGTATAAAGAACAATGCCATCTCCTTGGTGTAATTTTATCTCTAAGTGCGAGACTACATGGGCAATATTAGGGATAACTCCCACCATAAAACCTAAATGAACCGTACTGATTCTTTCAACATGAGCATTTTTGCGAACAACCAGCACTTCTTCATGTTGCCCAGTTAAATTTAATACACCTTTATGATAATCTAGTAATGACAACGTTAAGTTTTTATCTGTATTCATGCGTTGGATATTATTATAAATTGTCCGATTGAGAATGCTTAGAAAATCTTCAGGATTATTAATATGACTAGTTAACAAGGTACGCACAGCGGTTTGTACCATAAGCATGAGTACACCACTTTCCAAACCATGTCCGGTAACATCGCCTATACCAATCTTAATATGTTCATCCTGTTCAAGAACATCATAATAATCACCACCCACTTCTTCAGCAGGTTCCATAAAACCCGCTATATCTAACTCTTCAATATCATCCAGTTCTTTTTTACTCGGTAAAACCATTTGTTGTAATCGACGTGTTATATCTAATTCAGCCCCCATGCGAATGTTTTCCGCTTTAAGTCGCTCATTTAATTCCGTAATCTCTTGGTTTGCCTTAGCAAGTTGCCCTGTACGTTCAATAACACGTTGTTCAAGTTTATTATTCAAATCATTTAATGCATCATTAGTTTGGCGTAATTCTTCTTGGTGATTGAGTAATTCTTGGGTTTGACTTTGTAAGGTATGGTTCATATCTGTCAACGCTCGCCCCAACTGATCCTGTTCAGAATAATGTTCAGCCTGATAGTTGTAATTACCCATTGCAATAGCAGTAGCTCGTTCTATGGTTCCTTTTATGCTATCTCTTAATTGTTGAAATGATGTGACAATTCGAGCAACTTCATCACCACTATATTGTATATTGAGACCTAAACTTTCTCTAGAAAATACAACGACTTGCTTAGTTACAGATTTAATGCGTTGAGCAATCCAAACTGTTAATAACACAAAGGATAAAATTAATACCACTGCAAAAAAAGCGCGTTGTTCATAAGACTTTTTAATAATTTTGTTGCTCAGATGATAAGCTCTTTCAATTCTCATAAAAGAAGCAAATTGAGCATCTATATCTGAAGCCCCATAATCGAAAAATGATGCCCCTGTTTTGATATATATTTTTTCTAGTGTCTCTACTAAAGTATTGGTGGGTAATAAATCTGGATCGCTACTTGCTATAATTCTACTTGCTTCACCATCCAATAAGGTGACAACGACCCCATCTCTAGAGAAAGAACCGTTAGCATCAATCAGAAATTCATCATCAATTGGAGAAGCTAACATCAGAGTCGCTACCGTTTGCCCTTCATTATCCTTAAAATGTCGTGAAGAAATGATGTAAGGCATCTCCTCAATAGTTGTCATATAAGATTGATTATGGCTTAATTTTTGCAGTAAGGCACTCGGTTTTTTAAGTGTTTGCGGTAATTCTTCTGGAAAATGGTGATAAATTTCTCGCACGATTCCATCATTGTCAATTAAAATGGCAAATCTTGCAAAAAAGAAAGTACGCACCACTGAAGATGTAGGCAACCAAGAAGGTAAACGATAATGATGTTTTATGCCTTGATTATCCAACTTACTATTTGAAACATAAGTTTGAAAACGTTGTTGAGAAATAATTAATTTAGTCGCCTGATTATGAGATTGAATATAGCGATCAAAAATAGTTCTGTCTTCTTTTGCATGGATTTCTAATTCTTCCGTCAATTCAGCAAATAATAGTTGTTGTATGTCTTTACCTTGTATGTAATCAAGGATTATCCATACCACAGTACCTATCAGCAATGTAAACACGAATATTTTGAGGGTGAGAGAAATATTTTTGAACATTAATAAATTATCCATTTGTTAGTTTATAAGTACTGAATCATAAGTTTTCAGCTATTATGGATTTTGTGTAGGGGGCCAGCAACGTCTTTTGGTTGCCCACCGAGATGAGAAGCAAGATGGTGGGCAAGAAAAAGACCTTGCCCTACAAAATACCTGAAAATTTTTGCTTCGGTACTTAGGAACATGCACAAAATAACTTCGACAACTAAACCTGACAGGTTTTAAAAACCTGTCAGGTTTGCCCTATGGGTAAATTATTTCATGCACATTCCTTAGTATTTGGTGTCCAAAGCATTAGCTTTGGTAAAGTCGTCTAAAGCTGAAGCTTTGGACTCCAGCACACTCTTCAAATTAAGATTTAAAACCAAAAATAAAGGTCTGCTTGAAGACGATTATAATCCTGCGAGTTATCATTTAAACCGTTGTCATTAATAAAGCCGATTACAATAAACTGCCATTTTTTAGCGATTTGATAACTGACTTTAAAACCATGACCTTTGCCATCTGTGCCACCACCTGCAAAGTCAGAATTTGTGAAAAGACCAAATGCCGCATCCGATTCAATTCTACGATAGTTATAGCGAAATGCCCACGAGCCAACTTCTTTTACTTTGCCCACTTTAAAACCAACGAGATATCCAGTATCATTGTCCACCGTATCATCAATACCTGTATTAAGTACATAGTCAGCAAATAAGGCAATTGGCATATTACCTACTTTAAAATTGATATCACCAAATAATTCCCATTCATTATAGTCGGTGGCGAAATTGCCATTGGCATCTAAAGTATTACCATAACTTTTACCTTTCTGATCCAAAAAGTCAAAATCCGCTAATCCTCGGTTTTTAATCTCAATATAATCAAAATAACCGGTACCAACGGTTATTTGAATATCATTCGCCAATTTAGCTTTATAGCCTACTTGCCCTGCAAGCATAAAAGAATCGTCATCGGCTGCTCGTTCTTCTAGCATTAACACGCCAGCATGAGTGAAAAATTGGCTCCCTTCATATTGTAATATCAAACCTTCAGGTCGTAAATCACCCGTCCACAACAATGTCGATCCTACCGGTTTGTAAAAGGGCGTTTTAAACTTACCTCCCTTAATTTTCCAGTGGTTGATGGGTTGCCAAGCAAAATAGGCTTCATCAAGAGTAATCTCGCGACTCATAAATTGACCATCCAAAGTTTCATCTGCCGATTGTGGGTCTTCATTACCAGACGCTAATATTAATCCGATATCCACTTGATCATTAATGTGACTATTCACGCCTAATCTAGCTCGAATACGATGGCGATGCCGTTCTTCAACTTGAGTAGCATCATCAATAAACTCATAACGATAACGAAAATCGCCAATGAGTTTAGTTTGTTCAGTCCAATCTGCAGTTGCCCCAATAGGTATAACCACAATCAGACTTATCAGTCCCAAAACGACCTTTCTCATAATTCTTTGCTCATTTGTCATCAATTATCATTCTCTTCGTGAAAAAAAAATGGAAATACCCAGATCACCATTACCAAAAGTGGCATGGTTCAAACAAAAGTTCAAGTAACATTTGGGTTTCTGGAAATCCGCTGCACGCAATGAACGAAACAACCATTAAATTGGCAAAGATATTGTATTTATTGTCCTTTTTTACAGTTCACCTCAAATCCCTTACAATTAGGAATTTATAGCATTCTACTGAAAGATAGATTTATCGACTTAGGAACGTGCATGAAATAATTTACCCAACTTATTGGGTCAAACCTTCGAGGTTAAAGTTTTTGCGTGCAAAAACTTTAACCTCGAAGACAGGTTTTGAAAACCTGTCAGGTTTAGTGATCGAGACAAAAATTTGAGAGAAACTTTTACCTCGCTCTGATTTTATTTCGTGCATATTCCTTAAAACACATCATTAGAATCAACAAGTGTGGGTTGTGGTACAGGCGGTGGACTGAGGATAACATTACTACCAACGCTATCCATAGCAGCACCTCCTTTGCTTTTCCCTTGCGAAGCCCCTACTGTCGCTGTAACACTGGCCCATTTGATATAATCAATCAGTGTCGCAGGATTGTCGGCTTTGAGTACACCAATTTCTTGATGACTGACAAACTTTAACAACTGGTTTTCATCGTAATCAGACTCATCACCTATCGCTATCGCCAAACGCACCGCTTTTTTACCCCAAGGTTGGTTATCGAGTTTAGTGATTGCGTCAATATATTCTCTTTCAGAATCCGTGCAAAAACCATCAGAAACTAGCAAGCAAACAGGTGGTAAGCCACGCCGAGGCATTTTTTCTATGTTCAATTCCTCTGCTAATAAATTAATTGCTTGCGCTGTAGCAGTAATACCATCAACTTCTAATTCTGGCCAAACAAATTCCTCTAACGAAACTGGTTCAGGACCAACATGCCAACTTGCATTATTTGCAAATTTAATGGCCCGCATTTTTATTTCAATTTGAGGATGATTGTCAAGGGCCTTTCTTACTTCTGGTAATGCTTCACGAATTGCTTGATTTAATGTCGCAATTTTTTTTCCACTCATAGAGCCTGAGTAGTCAGTTAGCCAGAAAAAATGTAAAGGACGTTTGGCAACTTCTCCAGCAGGGGTAGGTATATCAATAGACATAATTTTTATAAGTCCTCAAGTTACTAAATTTTTCGGTGATAATTTGGCGTTCAAAACAACGCTTATTATAAAATTAACCCCTTCAAATCCAAAATCCAAAATTCAGAATTTAAAATAAAAGGTAATCCAATCAAAAAAGAGTGGGCTATAATCAGTAGTAAAAAAGCAAGGCGGGCAAGGGTTGAAGGTGTGCCGGTTTTCAAACTCCTTTCTGTGGTATTTCCTACAACATTTGTGACAGCGTCTACCACAAAGCCTATTACGAAACCTACTATACCACCCGCTACAAAAGCCACCACAAAATCTGCCATATCAAGAGCGATGCCCACTGCCACACCAACAGCTACACCAATCACTACAACGCCTGCTACAACTACTGCTATGTCAATTTCAATAGCAACAGCTACGACAGCCGCCACAAGGACAGCACAAATGATTGCTACTCCAATTGCCACGCCATCCATTCCTACTCCCGCCACAATACCTACTCCACCAATGGCAACACCGATGGCTATGCTAATTGCTATGCTAATTGCTACACCGACGGCTACATTTTTATTTGTCCTTAACCATCCTGTTAATAACCAACCTATGATTAAGAAAATACTGAATAATAAATAAGTTTTTGGCAACCAAGCATTAGTAGAATAAGGCACTTTTTTTAAGCCTAATGCTAAAATAGGTACTAACAAAGGGAACCATATAAGCGTACTAACTAGCCAATTAGCAATACGCTTTTCATCTGTTTCACCAAAGGCTTTTCGATAAACTGATAATTGTTGAGGTTTTACCAATATCCACCATAGCAAACGTAAGTAATTGAATGGGTTAAAAGGGGAAAGTTGCTTGGGCGGTTTTGTTTTTTTAGCGGTTGATGACTGGAAAGATGTAATTGATTGATCGGGTAATGGTTGTGTCGATTTTTCAAAAGTAGAGGTTGTAATTGTCATTCCCAAAGCCATTCCCCAACTTTGCACTGCCCATTCAGCGGCTGCTTTATCTAACCACAAATTATCGTGTAATTGTTGCGCTAAACGATCAAACACAGCCTCTTGTAATAACCCAGGAGGGGCATTTAACAATTCCTTAACAACACCCTCTTTAATTGCGTTGACTAACACAAAGATTTCTCGCTTATACTCATCACCTGATGTTTTGTGTAAGAGAGATTCACAGCGTTCAGCTTCTTCAGTTAAAATTGTGCCATGATGGTTAATAAGTTCACACAATTTTTGACGGGGTAAGTCGTGCATTCTCGTAATTTCTT
>JAUCGK010000092.1 GCA_030378085.1 Candidatus Parabeggiatoa sp. HSG14 | reverse complement strand
CGAGATAGAAGTACAAAATTTATTTTGTGAGAGAGGAGTGCAAAATTTATTTTGCGAGGAATTGCACTCTAATTGGCAAAATAAATTTGAAACGAAAGTTTGGAAGCTATCTGCGTAACATCAGTTAGTAAATGGCAAATAGATTATATCAACTAAATTAAAAACCATATTTTTAATAAAAACTGATGTTGCTAATTTGCTAAATTGATACCCTTTTTTAAATAATGCCAGATGTTAAAATAAATATTTTTATTTTTCACGCTCATAATCCGTAAAGGTTGGGTTTTAACTCAAAAAATTAATATACATTTTATTCTTTACTTTATACATGAGTGTGAGAAAATTTAATTTTATAGTTCAAAGCGAAGAAGCCCATTGACTACAGATTTTTTTTTGCTGTAAATTTTTTGTGATGAAATTCAAGATTTATCAATGAAACGGCTAAACTAAAATTGATGTAAAAGTTTTTGTACACCAAAACTTTTGAATCGTTTGGATTTCTATTATCACATAATTACTCATAGCAAGAAATTTTTAAATTGTACTGATGTGCAATAATTAAATTGTTTGCATTTTTTTAAACTATTTCTTTTTAAAACGATAGAAATCCCAATTAAAGAAGATAGAAGCAAATAAACCAAATTGGTATAATGTTTTATTAATATACTAAAGGACAAATTTTTTCTTTACCCATTTTCATAATTTTATTAATCCTATTGAAAAACAATGATTTTTAATAAATTTAGTAAACCTAAATGGCAACATCGCAAGCCGGAAGTGCGTAAATCTGAAATCGAAAAAATAGACGATTCTGCCATTTTGAGTGAAGTGGCACAAAAAGACGAAAATGCGGAGGTACGACGTGCTGCAATACGTAAAATCAATGAATTAAACGTACTAAATCAGGTAGCAGAACATGATGAAGACAACGGTGTGCGAGAATTTGCAGAACAACGTTTAAAACAAATGCTTTGTTGTCAGAAAGACAATTGCCCAGACTTGAATAGCCGTTTAGCTTGGCTCAGTAAAACGACTGATATGGAATTGCTTGCGTATGTTGCTCAAAACGGTTTAGAAACAGAACTACGCCTGGCTATCATTCCAAAAATTGAGCGCGAAGGGTTATTGGGGGATATTGCTATTAATGATTCCAGTAAGGAAGTTCGCCTTGCTGCCGTAGAAAAATTGACCCAAAAATCCACCCTAGAAAGAGTATTTAAAGCTGTCCGTAACAGCAATAAACAAATCAGTCGACAAGTACGAGAGAAACTAGATAAGGTTATTGAACAAATTGAACGTCCTGCGCGAGTGCGTGCCGAAGGTGATTTGGTTTGTACAAAGTTAGAATCTTTAGGACATCGTTTAAATGCTGAAACATCGTCTCTTCAACCTGCATCAATACTTGAAAGCTTGGAAGCTTTGAAACAACAAGAAGCCGAGTTAAAACAGTTGCAAGAACGTTGGCAAGCGATAGCTAAAGAGTCTGATATGCAATATCAAACTCGTTTTAATCAATTACATCAATCTGTTAAAACCGCCTTTACAAACTATCAACAAGCCATTGATGTGATACAGACGCGCGAACAAGCATTAATGCCACTACGGAAAACTAAAAAAGCGTTATGTGATCAAACGGAAGCACTTTTGATAGGCTTAAAAAACCGAGAGCATATCGGCGGTGAAGATGATAAGGCACTTAATCAACGTCTTAATGCTTTGCAAAGTGAGTGGACAGAAATTCAAGTACTTGATGACTCAAAGGAAGAACAGCAATGGCAGAGTCGTTTTCAACGGTTTGTTCAATCCATACAAAAGCGGCATAAAAAGTTACAGGAATATCATCAACTAGCAAGTCAACTACAAGCTTTATGTAATCGAGCTGATACATTACTTAGTGGCAAAGAAGTTATTAAACCAGATTATCTAAAATCTTTACAAGTGCGTTGGAAAGAAGTATCACAACCAGAAGAAAAACAGGTAACATTTTTTAGTGAATTAAATAGTCGCTTTGATAATGTGTTGAATAAACTACAAACACGTTTAAAAGAACAACAAGAACAGGGGACAAAAGCGGCGCAGGAGCTTAAGCAAGTATTAACAGATTTGGAAATTGCGCTAGAATGTGGAGAGTTGAAAACTGCCCTACCATTAGAACAACAAGCCCGTCAATTACTCAAGATTGTGATGAATCTTCCAACAACCCGCTATAAATTGTTGGAAAACCGTTTACAAAATTGCTCTGCGAAAATTAGTGAGTTACGGAGTTGGCAACATTGGGGAAATAAACTTGAGCGAGAAAAGTTATGCCAACAACTGGAAGACTTGCTTGCAACAGAAGGTAACAATCCCTCTGATATTATCCATTCAACTGAAGAAGCCCAAACTGCTTGGAAACGACTTGGAGCAAGTGGATATTCACGAGAACTCTGGGAACGTTTTAATAAGGCATGTCAGCAAATATATTACCACTATCGGGGATATTTATGTTTCCAAATGGAAAACTTGCGTGAACATGCAAAAGATAATCCAGAAGAAATTGCGCGACAGATTCGTCAAACACAAGCTACTTGGAAGAACTTAGGTTCTCAAGGGCATTCACAAGAATTGTGGGAACGCTTTAACCAAGCTTGTCAAGATTCTTATGAACCCTGTAGAACGTATTTTAATATTAAGGCCAGCGAACGGGAACATAACTTTTTAGAAAAACAAAGGTTGTGTGATAGTTTAGAAGTATTGGTTAACAAAACTGATTGGGAAAATTTAAAACATATAGAATTTAAAGAGATTTACCGTTCTGTTCGTGAGATAGAAAATACATGGAGAAATATTGGAGCCACTGACAGAAAAGTCAAAAAAAATGTACAGCGGCGTTTTCAAGCGGCTATGCAGGTTTTGGAAACTAACTTGGATCAAGAACGTCAGCATAATTGTCATTATCGAGTCAAGTTGATAGCTCAAGTTGATGAACTAGCCAATCATCTTCAGCAAGTTTTAGCAGACAAAAATGAGGCGAATATTGAAAATAACTCAAAAGCGAAAAAAGAGATCGAAGAACAAATCTCTGAAGCTATTAGGAAAGTTAAAAAATTGCAAAACCAATGGGAAGTAACAGTACCAGGGAATCGTCGTATTGAGCGTGAATTTTGGAAAACGTTTCGGAGTGCTTGTGATGTGGTTTTCAATTATCGTAAACAGCAACAAGATGCACATAAAAAAGAAATTCAGGGCTATCTGGAATCGAAAATTGCTTTATGTGAGCAGGCTGAAAAGTTACTCACTTTAGAAGGTGATGCAATAAAAACGACACCTGTACAAGTGAAAAAATACAGGGAACAATGGCGGAAGATTAATGTTGAATGGAACAAAGTCAACAAAAGTCGACAAAGAAAGGTAAAAGCCACAGAAGCAGTGGAAGATCGTTTTGAGAAAGCTTGTAAACAAGTTGAAAGACAATATCAGGTTCAATTAACGGTTGAGCGACGTGAGCAATTGGACAAGTTTAAGCAAAAGGCGGCTTTTTGTGCGGAACTTGAAAAAGCAGAAACAATCATCAAAGGAAAGGAAAACACGGATTGGCTTTCTACCACTAAAACAGCTTGGGCTAAACTCCCTAAATTAGAAGATGCTAACTTAGATGCTATGATAGAACAGCGTTTTCTTAAAGCGTGTAATGCTGTTTTAAAAGGTAAACAAGATGCCAGTGAAAAAGTGTTGAAAGACAAGGAAACGTTATGTATTCGTATGGAAATTTTGGCCGGCATAGATTCTCCCTCCGATTCAGCAAAAGCACGGTTAGCTTATCAAGTGTCTCGTTTATCAGCTGCTATGAGAGATGGTGAAAAACAAACATTAGAACCCCAAGCCGAAGCAGAACAAATAGAACAGAGTTGGTATTTAAGTGATGCTGTTCCAAGTGAGCAAACGCAACGTTTAGAACAACGTTTTAGCAGAGCTTGTGATGCATTTTATTCACAACAGCAGCGAAATTAACTAAACATCAACGGAAAACTACAATATTCCTCATTTTTAAGAATTTTTTTTGTTCCCTTAATTTAAAGTTGTTCAAAAAAGTTTCGTGCTAAACCTGGCAGGTTTTAAAAACCTGGCAGGTTTTCATTAAAGACAGAACTTTTCTAAAAAAATATAACGCATATTCCTACCAAAAGACACCCAAATTTCCGTGACACAACCTTCCCACCAATCAACCTTTAGCTATGATTTATGGCTAATATTGAGTATTTTTAGTCTTCTATTACTTGGTTTAGTCATGGTGACTTCAACCTCTCTTAATATTGCTCAATTGAAATTTCATGAACCATTGTATTATTTTTGGCGACAATTCGCTTATACTGCTGGGGGAATTGCCTCAGCTATTATTATTATTCAAGTGCCAGTGCAAGTATGGCAACGTTTCAGTGTGTTTTTGTTATTGCTAGGTTTGTGTTTGTTGGCATTGGTACTCGTACCAGGGATTGGTTATGAAGTAAACGGTAGTATGCGTTGGATAGCTTTAGAGAAAATCCATTTTCAGCCCTCTGAGCCAATGAAATTATTTATGATTTTATATTTAGCAGACTATTTGACGCGACGCACTGAAGAAGTGCGTGAGGCTTTAAGTGGTTTTCTTAAACCTATCCTAATTGTTTCTTTAATCACGGGTTTACTTTTACTTGAGCCAGATTATGGGGCTATCGTAGTACTTTTTGCAACTGTATTAGGTTTATTGTTTTTAGCAGGTGTGCCAATACGTCAATTTCTCTTATGGGTTATTATTGTCACTTTAGCATTGGGCTTATTGATAGTATTAGCTCCCTATCGTATGGAACGATTAACAACATTTATCAATCCGTGGGCTGATCCCTTTAATAGCGGATTTCAATTAACACAAGCTTTAATTGCTATTGGGCGAGGTGAATTATTTGGAGTAGGATTGGGCAATAGTGTGCAAAAATTAACCTATTTACCAGAAGCACACACAGATTTTCTTTTTGCGATCCTTGCGGAAGAATTAGGTTTAGTTGGTGTTATCGTCGTTATCGGATTATTTGCTTTTATCGTTTTACGAGCATTTATCATTGCTATTCGCACTGAACGTTTTGGTTTGATTTATGCGTCTTATCTTGCTTATGGTATTGGGTTAATCATTGGATTACAAGCGAGTATCAATTTAGGGGTGAATATGGGATTGTTGCCAACAAAAGGTTTGACTTTACCACTCATGAGTTATGGCGGTTCAAGTATGGGAGTAACGTGTGTTATGTTAGCAATTTTGTTGCGCGTTGACTATGAAACACGTCTTAAAATGAATTTAAGAAATTAGGTAGTGGCCCTCAATTTCTATGATAAACGAGTTTGTAAATATTCTGTCCACCCATCATTCAATTAAAAAAAACGTGATATATCGAAAAAAATAGTGTATAAAGCATTTTATGGAATGTACTACACGCTCCCCACTCATAATTGAACAATCGAAAACTTTTCTTAATAATCAAGGGCAACAGGCCCCAAAGCTTACGAATTGGTAATAATATACTAAGCAACAAGACATTGAGCAACGTTGCCAGATAAAATACTTAGAAGCATAGAATGCCAAAGCTAATGCCAAAGCTAATGAAAAAATAGAGGCATTGGAACAAGAAGTTATACTCAAGCCAGAATTAGAACCCTTGAGAATCGCTTATTTGGAACATTGAGTGAAAAAAGTAGTAAGCAAGAAGACTTTGGGAGCAAACCTTCACAGCAACCGATGCGTAACGTGGTCAACAACCAAATAGTAATGGGCATGGCCGAACTAAATGGCCTAATCTTCCGGTTACTTATGCACCCCACTTAATTTACCAGAAGATGAAAAGAAATGTCTCAATTGTGGCTTACCACACATTCATAATTCAGCCCTAGATGAGCATAGTGATGTAATAGAAGTTGAGGTAAAAGCTCATACCTGCCGTTACCCACGCAAAACCTACACACGTAATCCAAGTTGTAAATGTAAAAATACTCTTTTGGCAGTTATAACAGCTCCGCCACTCCCTAAATTGATTCCACACAGTCCTTACAGTCCTTATGGTGTCAGTTTTGGGTGGAGATTATTTTGGCTAAATACCAATATGGACTACCAATCGTCACTTACAAAACCTAAATGATTTGGGTTTCCCAGTGAACCATAAGTTAAAAATGAATGAAAAAATGATAACTATTTATCTGGACACCAGTGTCTACAATCGGCCCTTTGATGACCAAACTCAACCAAGAATTTGCTTGGAAACACTTGCATTTGTAACCATTATGCACAAGAATTTGCTTGGAAACACTTGCATTTGTAACCATTATGCAATTGATTGAAACGGGTGAGATCACATTGGTTACTTCCTCGATACTTGCATTTGAAAATCATAAAAACCCATTTCAGTCACGTCAACAATGGGTTAATTATTGTCTCAATTATGCCAAACAACATCAAACCGTCAATGCGGGTATCCAAAAAGAGGCAAAACAATTAGAGAATGAAGGAATCAAACCAATGGATGCACTACATGTGGCTTGTGCTGAATTTATGGGTTGTGACTATTTTCTAACCAGTGATGATCGGTTAATAAAACGCTATAAAAGCAACATACTTCAAGTGAAAAATCCAGTCGAATTTATCTTTTTATTAACGGAAAAAAACCATGAACGTAAAAATGTTAAGTGAACAAGAAATATTTCGTGAAGCATTGGAAGTTTTATTCAATAACCTAGATCCTTCCAAAATGGCACGTCTTTTGGCCAGTTAGCAAAAAGATGAGGGAGCCGATTATTTGAACATTCGAGATCAATTGTTTGAAGGGGAAACAGTAACGACACTTTATCATCAAATTAAAGAATTTGAACAACAGAAAGGGTATAAGTGAGACAATTATTCAGTGTTGAAAACCTTGCAGAAAGTTATCGTGTAGAAGGCAATATTCAAGACGAATCCGGTATCCTTACTGGCGTTTTAGTAGAAATCAATGGGCTTGAAACAACAACAGACAAATAAGGTTATTACCAAATCACAGGGCTTGAAAAAGGTGAACATACCGTCACAGCAACCAAAGACGGTTATAATTTTGAGCCACAAACCGTTATGCTTAATACCAACACTCCCAATGTAAAATTAACCTTTACATCAGTTTCTCCCCCTGAACAGTCTGAGGAACAAAAACCTTCTAATCCATTGCTTCCTCATGTTTTACTTTGTGTTCGATGATATGGGGAGCATGAAAGAAGAAATTGAAGGAGCGATTTTAGGTTTAGTTCAATTCATTGAAGAACTTAAAGCGATTTTAGCTGATGAGGATGTGATTAAAAGTGCATGGAATGCTAATTTTTGGTTTCCAAAATAAATTTTGGAACGAAACTATCCAATCTTCCAAAATAAATTTTGGACTCCAACACCCAGCTCTCATCGTTATACACTAGTATTTAAGTATTTGATTACGGTAGGGTATATAAGCGATAGCGTCATACACCAAACCACCAAAACGGTGGATGAGCGAAGCTTATCCACCCTACTTTTCGCTCATTTTGATTTATGTATAACGATGAGTACCCAGCTAGGGAGTCCAAAATTTATTTTGGATGACTTTCGCCCATGCACTTTTAATCACACCCAACTGATGATCAAACATTGCCTTTTGTCAATTTGCTAAAGGCAGCGGCTTAGGCATTTTGAAAGATGTGAGATTGGCTAAAGGTACACATATTCAAGGCGGCTTTCCAGTACAATCACGGGAGATGCCAACGAACCCGCCCTGATAGAAAATGCCGAAATCCTTGATGGTACAACGCTTAATCATGTCATTATAGAAAATGCCGAAATCCTTGATGGTACAACGCTTAATCATGTCATTAAAGGTACTCAACTGGCTAATGATGTTGAAATCGGTGAAGGTGTTACCTCTGAATAATCGTTTAGAAATTTAGCGAATGTAGCGACATGTTGATTCAGATAAGGTTAGCGCAACAGATTTACGAATTAAACAGGTTGCCCCTTTGGTTTTAATGATCTCGCTACGCTCGTTACGGCATTTCGTTGTTTTTTTTAATAATTCGTTGTACTCTTTTATTCTGATTCAGATAATAAGTGCAACGGATTTTCTTCAAACTAACTTACTTTGGCTAATAACTAAAATGTCTCTTTCTACTAATCATTTTGAAGTTTTTGATTTACCAATTTCTTTCGATATAGATACTGAGATTCTTGCTCAACGTTATCGAGATTCACAACGTACCGTTCATCCCGATAAATACGCCAATGCGCCTGAAAGAGATCGCCGTTTAGCGATGCAAAAGGCAACACAAATCAATGAAGCTTTCCAAACTTTAAAAAAACCACTCACTCGCGGGTTGTATTTGTTGCAATTGCAGGGCATAGATACCAATGATAGTAATGTTGCTATGGATGGTGAGTTTTTGATGGAACAAATGGAATT
Source organism: Candidatus Parabeggiatoa sp. HSG14 (assembly GCA_030378085.1). Lineage (GTDB taxonomy): Bacteria > Pseudomonadota > Gammaproteobacteria > Beggiatoales > Beggiatoaceae > Parabeggiatoa. The sequence goes on along the minus strand of JAUCGK010000092.1, from coordinate 8,906 downwards.
GCGCGAAGAACTAGCAAGCATCAAGCAACAAGCAAATCCTCTTGATGCTTTAAGCGTTTTTTTAAATCGTATTGAGCAACATCAGCAACACTTAACAAATACGTTAAGCCAGCAATTTGCTCAAAAAGCGTATCAATCAGCGCATGATAATGTGAGAAAATTTCAATTTTTCATCCGATTACATGAAGAAGCGTTGAGATTAGAAGAAGAACTTATTTAAAAATAAACCCAAGATAAATCTTGGACTCCAGGAATCCAAACTTTAGTTTGGCAAGATGCCCAAGATAAATCTTGGATTTCTTTTCACCAGAGGGATAAAAAGTAATTATTAGTTTATGGCACTCCTACAAATTTCAGAACCCGGACAATCTGCTGCTCCCCACCAACATAATCTTGCTGCCGGTATTGATTTAGGAACAACCAATTCCTTAGTTGCTTCGGTACGCAGTGGCATCGCAGAAACACTCCCCGATATTGAAGGACATCATTTACTACCTTCTATCGTGTATTATTCCAAAAACGATATTCCAGTGATAGGTCATGCGGCTAAACCGTTTGCCAATATTAATCCACTGAATACTATCGCATCAGTAAAACGTTTTATGGGGCGTGGACTCAAAGATGTTAAAACCACTGGTACACGCTTGCCTTATGATTTTGTAGAAAATGAAGGGCAAGGGATGCCGATGATTCGCACGGTAGCAGGTAATAAAAGTCCTGTGCAAATTTCAGCAGATATTTTAACCGCTTTGAAAAAACGAGCAGAAGATACTTTAGGAGGAGAATTGACGGGTGCTGTCATTACTGTACCTGCTTATTTTGATGATGCTCAACGTCAAGCAACTAAAGATGCCGCAACTTTAACGGGTTTAAAGGTATTACGTTTACTTAATGAACCCACCGCAGCAGCCGTTGCTTATGGTTTGGACAAGGGTGCTGAAGGTATTCACGCTATTTATGATTTGGGTGGCGGCACTTTTGATATTTCTATCTTACGTTTACATCACGGCGTATTTGAAGTGATGGCAACTGCGGGAGATTCTGCATTAGGGGGAGATGATATTGATCGTGTCATTGCCCAATGGATTATGCAACAAGCTAACATTGCTGATGATGCCGAACATCATCATATTCGTGAACTGCTAGATATCGCCCGTACTGCAAAAGAAACTTTGACTCTCCAAAATATTGCACCATTAGATATTCAATTGGATGATGCTATAAAATGGCAAAGTGAACTTACTCGTGAACAGCTCAATGAATTAGTTGATCCTCTTATTCAAAAAACCATTACTCCTTGTCGCCGTGCCTTTCGTGACGCGGGTTTAACGGTTAATGATATCAGTGAGGTGGTGATGGTGGGTGGCACAACACGGATGCCGCGTGTTCGTGAAAAAGTTGGGGAGTTTTTCAAACGTTCACCCCATGTCGATATTGATCCTGATAAAGTGGTAGCCATAGGCGCAGCAATTCAAGCCGATATCTTAGCGGGTAATAAGCCTGACGATGATATGCTGTTACTTGATGTTATTCCGCTATCGCTGGGTATTGAAACAATGGGCGGTTTAGTGGAAAAAATCGTCCCACGCAATACGACTATTCCTGTTGCACGGGCGCAAGAGTTTACCACTTTTAAAGATGGGCAAACGGCAATGTCTATTCATATCGTTCAAGGTGAACGTGAATTAGTCCTTGATTGTCGTTCACTTGCCCGTTTTGAATTACAGGGTATTCCACCGATGGTTGCTGGGGCTGCACGGATTCATGTGACTTATCAAGTCGATGCTGATGGTTTATTAAGTGTTGTAGCAAAAGAAGAAACGACTGGCGTACACAGTGAAATCATTGTTAAACCTTCTTATGGCTTACAAGATAATGATATTGAACGCATGTTAAAGGATTCGCTAGAACATGCTCAGGAAGATGTTGTTGCGAGAACTTTACGCGAACAACAAGTTGAAGCAGATCGTGTTATCAATGCCCTCCGTGCTGCCGTCAAAGCTGATGGACATGCGTTACTGAAACATCACGAATTTTTAGAAATTAATAATGCCTTAAATGAATTATTAAGAATTAAGCAAGACACTGATATTAAAGCCATTAAAAAATCAATTGAACACCTGGATGAAATCACTCAATCTTATGCCCAACGGCGGATGGATTCCGCCATTCATCATGCCATGAAAGGACATCGTGTTGATGATTTTACGGAGAATACTTAATCATGCCTAAACTGATTTTTTTACCCCATGAAGAAATTTGTCCAGAAGGGGCACTCATTGAGGTGGAATCTGGAACGACTATTTGTAATGCTGCCTTAAAAAATGATATTGAACTTGAACATGCGTGTGATCAACAAACGGCTTGTACCACTTGTCATGTTATTATTCGTGAAGGATTTGATTCTTTAGAAGAAGCGGAGGAAATTGAAGAAGATTTATTAGATCGTGCCTGGGGGCTTGAGGTTGAATCACGCTTAAGTTGTCAAGCAAAAGTCGCTAATGAGGATTTAGTGATAGAGATTCCACGATATACGATTAATTTGGCGAGCGAAAATCACTAGAAAGGAGAGTAATCATGGCCCTAAAGTGGATAGATACGCAAGACATCGCTATTGAACTATACGAAAAATTTCCTGATGTTGATCCGCAATATGTCAATTTTCCTGATATGCATCAGTGGGTTTGTGAGCTTGAAGATTTTGATGATGATCCACAACATAGTGGGGAGAAAATTTTGGAATCAATTCAAGCCCATTGGATTGATGAAGCAAGTTAAGTAATTGATGTTACGTGCTGAATTTCTAAGCCTTGAGATTTATCTCTAGGCTAAAAGCGTTAGAAGTATAGTACGTAACATCAGTTATAAAGTAAGGAATTCATACTTGTGAACACTAATGGTAACTGATGTTACGCAGATAGCTTCCAAACTGGAGTGCAAAATTTATTTTGCCAAGTGGAGTGCAAAATTCCTGATTATAAGGAATTTTGGGGACACCCCCCTAACCCCCCGTACACAGGGGGAAGTTCCAAAATAGAAAAATTAAAGCAAAGTGTCGAATGATGTTTGGTTCCACCTGTGTACGGGGGGTTAGGGGGGGTGTCCCTAAAATCTGTTACAATCAGCAAAATTCATTTTGCACTCTGGTATTCACTTTTGAAGTACAGTGCGTAACATCAGATGGTAATGAGGATTTAATAATTTGCAAAATTTTGGTGCTAAACCTGTCAGGTTTCAACTTTCGTATTTTATTGAACCCTCATTCCTTAGGGAAGATTTAATGGTCAGTGGTTTTTAAATCCTTGTTGTCGCCACGCTTCATAGAGAATTACGGAAACAGCATTGGCTAGATTTAAACTTCGACTATCTGGTTGCATAGGAATCCGTATCACTTGTTCAGTTGGTAAGCTATCAAGAACAGATTGTGGTAAGCCCCGCGTTTCAGGGCCAAATAAAAAAGTATCTCCCGCTTGATAATTTTGATCCGCATAACATGTTTTTCCTTTTGTTGAGCATGCAAACAAGCGTGGAGGTTGCACAGTTTCCAGAAATGTTGCTAGAGAATCATGCTCTTGTACTTTAGTCAATTCGTGATAATCAAGCCCTGCACGTTTGAGTTTCTTATCATCCAATTCAAACCCTAACGGATGAATCAAATGTAATAACACACCCAGATTAGCGGATATACGGATAATATTGCCTGTGTTGGGAGGAATTTCAGGTTGGTAGAGGACGCAATGAAACATATATAAAAAATGACTAAAAAATTAAACTTAAGAATCTTGTTTGTTGCTTTGAATCATAGCATAAGCGGAGTGATTATGAATAGATTCAAAATTTTCTGATTCAACCATATAACAAGAAACCCGATTGTCTTTGTTGAGTTTGGCCGCAATATCACGCACCATATCTTCAACAAACTTGGGATTATTATAAGCGTGCTCAGTGACATGTTTTTCATCAGGACGTTTAAGCAAACCATAAAGTTCGCAAGATGCCTCTTTTTCAACCAAATCAATCAAATCCTCTATCCACAAAAAGCCATTAGTTTTTACAGTGATAGTCACATGAGAACGTTGGTTGTGGGCTCCGTGATCGGAGATTTTTTTAGAACAAGGACATAAGCTAGTAACAGGAACAACGATTTTGACTATCAATGATGGCTTTTTATCGGTAATTTCACCAATAAACGTGACTTCATAATCAAGTAAGCTTTTCACACCAGAAATGGGTGCCGATTTTCTGACGAAATAAGTGAAAATCATCTCAATATGCCCAGCTTCTGCTTCTAAGCGTGTAGTCATTTCAGAAAGCATATTTTTAAAGGATTCAACAGTAATTTCATATTCATGTTCATTAAGGATTTCCACGAACCGGGACATGTGGGTACCCTTAAAATCATGCGGCAGATTTACGTACATATTGAAATTAGCAATAGTATTTTGTTCTCCCCCAGTACGATCCTTAACGCGCACTGGATATTTAATATCTTTAATACCCACTTTATCAATTGCAATACGGCGCGTGTCTGCACTGCTTTGGACATCGGGCATAGTAATGACAGGCTTATTCATGAAAGAAGTTCCTTTGTTTGGTAATTAGTAAGCTGTTGTTGTCAATGTCCACTTGCCATGCTATTTTTTTTACCTTAACAAATGCTTTGTGACCGCATTGACGATTCCTTTAGCATCTAAGCCACATTTTGCCAGTAGTGTTTTAGTATCACCATGTTCAATAAAACGATCTGGCAAACCTAAATTTAACACTGGTGTATCACACGCCTGTGTTTGTAGATATTCATTAACAGAACTACCTGCTCCACCCATAATAACATTTTCCTCCACTGTCACCAACAATGTGTGTTGTTGCGTCATTTGTGTAATTATTTCAACATCTAAAGGTTTGATAAAACGCATGTTGATGACGGTAGCTTCCAGTTGTTCGGCGGCTTCTAAAGTGGCTTTCAACAACGTTCCAAAAACAAGAAAAGCAATTTTGTGGCCTTGACGACAAAATAGTGCTTTACCTATAGGCAAAGTTATCAATTTTGGCTCAACAGGTATACCTATGCCGCAACCACGTGGATAGCGTACTGCACTGGGACCACCGTGTTTAAAACCGGTTGTAAGCATTTGCCGACATTCGTTTTCATCAGCAGGTGCCATAATCAGCATATTGGGGACGCAGCGCAAATAAGAAAGATCGAAACTACCAGCATGGGTAGGACCGTCAGCACCAACTAAACCAGCACGATCTATGGCAAATAACACCGGTAGATTTTGCAATGCAACATCATGTATCAATTGATCATAAGCACGTTGTAAAAAAGTGGAATAAATTGCCACAACTGGTTTTAAACCTTCACAAGCGATACCTGCCGCAAAAGTAACACTATGTTGCTCTGCAATACCCACATCAAAATAACGTTCTGGAAATAATTCTGAGAAATCGACCAAACCTGATCCCTCACGCATAGCTGGTGTAATACCAATTAAGCGTTCATCTTGGGCAGCCATATCGCACAACCAATCACTAAAAATTTGAGTATAAGTTGGGATATTATTTGATTTAGCCGCAATTTCCCCAGTTTTTGGATCGAAAGCACTCACGCCATGATACACACAAGGATTATCTTCAGCACTTGGAAAACCTTTTCCCTTTTGAGTCACTATATGCAGAAATTGTGGGCCTTCCAATGCCTTCATATTTCTTAAAGTTGTCAACAAAAGAGGTAAATCATGTCCATCAATAGGACCTATATAATTAAAACCTAATTCTTCAAACAAAGTGCCAGATACTACCAACCCCTTTATATGTTCTTCAGTGCGTCGTGCTAACTCTCGCACTGTTGGCATACGTTTTAAAACTTGTTTACTACCCTCACGCATTGAAGTATAAAATGAACTCGACAGTACTTTAGCGAGATAATTGGACAAACCGCCTACATTGGGAGAAATTGACATGTCATTATCATTTAAAATGACTAATAAATTGACAGAAATATCGCCCGCATGATTCAATGCTTCAAACGCCATGCCGGCTGTCATGGCACCATCACCAATAATGGCCAAAACTTGACGGTCTAAACCTAATCTCTGATTGGCAATTGCCATACCTAGAGCAGCACTAATAGATGTGCTTGAATGTCCTACACCAAAGATGTCATAAATACTTTCGTTGCGTTTAGGAAAACCAGCGATACCATTACTTTGGCGTAGAGTGGACATGGCGGAACGTCGTCCTGTGAGAATTTTGTGGGAATAACTTTGGTGTCCAACATCCCAAATTAAACGATCTTCTGGCGTGTTAAAAACATAATGTAGGGCAATGGTAAGCTCAACCACTCCTAAATTTGAAGCAAAGTGACCACCCGTGCGACTTAATGTTTCAACTAAAAAGTGGCGTAATTCTTTAGCTAAATTAGGCAATTGCGCTTCTGGCAAGTCGCGGAGTTGGGCTGGTGTTTGGATTTGTTCTAGTAATAGTTGGTCCATTGTGTAAAATTAAAGAAGTAAATAAGAAAAAGATAGGATATAATCATTGTGTTTTGTGCTTAATCTTACAAGGATATGAATACGAATTAAAAGTTGAACAAATCATTGAAAAATACTGATTATAACGGATTTTGGAAAACCCTAAAAATTCCCTATCTGTGTACTGGGGAAAAGGCATCAGGTAAAAAAATACTTTACTTGGTTTTAACCAAAAGAAACTCACTAAAGAGGTTAGGATAACTTTTATCCCAAAATCTATTACAATCAGGAAAATTTTAACCCTTTATTCGCATTTATGATTTGATCCAATCTTTTTGTAAAGAAAATCGTATCCGCGAGACAATTTCTAACAGAGTTTATTTAAAGATAACAGGTAGGAATTCTTCTTAAATTTCGATCTTAATTCCTAGAAATAATTATAATGATATAATCATAACTAGAAATTTATGAAAATTGAAGTGGAGAAATATTGTTTTGTAAAATAAATAGTATTTCTTTAACATTTTAAATTTTTACAAAATTCAAAAACAGACAATTATCAAACATACTTGAAATCTGTGAAAATTGAAGGATATGATAAATCCTAATTCCTTTTTGATGGTAACTACTCAGTCCCTTATTTCAATGTTTCAGCATTTAATTTAACATTATATTATTTTTTTGGTGACGTTGGAACGTTATGATATGCATTCCTTTACCGTAGCAAAGGAACGAGATGGTTATAACGAAATTTTACCCACCCACTCTCATTTAAAAAATCCGCCCAGAAAAATCCAAAATCCGAAAATAATGGCATTCACTATGCAAAAAAAATCCGTTTATTCACAAATGTTAACAACGCCTCCCGTCCCTAAATCTAGAGTGAGCTTGATATGGTTTTTTTTGAAAGGGGTAAAAAATCTCTTAGCAATAATCGGTTTAGTATTGTTGGGGGGCCTATTACTTTTATATACTCAAGGTCAACACAAGGCACAACCTTTTAATGGAGAATTTATTAGTTTTTTTGGTAAGTTCGTTGAGCAGGTTTTGAAAAAAGACGTTGCAAGTGCAATGCTGATACAAATACCACTAGAACGAGGGGTGACAGTAGAGCAGGCAGTTAAAGCCATGAAAAATTCTGCGAGTCAATTGAAAATCAAATTGATTGGTCGTTACCCCTTACATAAACAAATTGGAAAATCTTCTCGGTTTATAGAAATATTTGAATTTTTTGATGCGGCTACAATGAGCTCTTTGTTAAATCATAATCCCGTTTTTGCAGCCTACTTGCCTTATAAAATTGCTTTATATGAAGACTCTAAACATCAAATTTGGTTTGCTACCTTAAATATAGAGTTTTTACTCTACAGTACTCAAGGTATAAATTCCAAAGCAAAAGTACAAGCTTTAAAAGTTCAAGATGATTTATTAAAAATTATGGGAGCTGGTGCTTATGGTGTATTATAAACTTTTATTTTTCAGTAACTTATTTTTTAAGTCACCTTTATCTTTAATCGAAATAGTTTCTCGTAGAAACAAAATTTTTTTTAAGAATAGTGATTCTTTAATTGAAATATTTTATACATAACTAACTGAAATAAAAACGTTTATTTAATAAATCTGTTCTTTTTATTAAATCAAAATTCCTTAAGAGTATGGTAAACACTGCTAAAAACTTGAATCTGGAAAATAATACTGTGCGATTCCCTTAGACAATTGTGGCAAAATAAAATACCCGAAAATACCCGACAGGTTTTGGAAACCTGTCAGGTATGGCTTGTTAGAAACTGGTATTTTAAATTAACGTAGTCGCCTTAGCTGGCAGTGTTGTTCGTTAGGTAGCCAATAGGTAGTTGATAATTGGTAATTGGTAATAGCACTTTCAAAAAAATAATTATCTCGTGATGTCTAAAAACAATAGTATCACTTTTTAGTTATAAATAATCCACCAAAAAATTTTCATTTTGTATTCTTGTAAAACTTTTCTGCAAAAAAAATCCCCATCAATTTTAAGCTAATCCTTCCACACTATCTTTCGATTCAACAAACACTGACTTTCACCATACCTATGACAATCCATTTTCTTTACATAATTACTTAACTAGTGCAGGAAAGCGGAAGTCCCCATACCATCCTTGAGAAAGGGCAACCACAAGGGATTGCCCCTACCGCATCAATTGTTCTTGGAATTGGAGCGATCCTGCACTAGATGCCAGAAAATAATGTCTAAAAAAATTCCACCGTTGGCGTTTGACAAAAAAGGAAATACAGGTATTTTATTTTTTTGCAACTTAACTAATCCTTTTTTATTTTATCTAACTATTTGAAGTTTATTATTTTTATCTATAAAAAGTATTAGTATCGTTTTGCAACTATGTAAGTTCACATTGTATAAAAAATTCTAAATCGAATCGTTCTAAACAGCCTATTTTT
>JAUCGK010000009.1:6372-36756 GCA_030378085.1 Candidatus Parabeggiatoa sp. HSG14 | reverse complement strand
TCATTGTTTAAATTATCAAAAAAAAACCACATTATTTTTCTTAACAATTTTTTTCACATCAAAAGTAAAAAACTACACTAGATAAATAATGATTTTTTTAGAGAAAAATTAAATTTTTGGTCAAAAACTATAAAAATAGTAAATTGCAAAACAAATACCTTATTTTATTATCTTACTTAATTTATGTTTTACTATTTTAACAGTGGGGCTTTTTTAACTTTTCTCAGAATCAATTTTTGCACGTAAAAACTGCTTATGAGAGCTGATTTTGTTGGCTTATCTGATAAATAGGCTATCACTTTTAGATATCCTACATAAAAATCAGTCAATTATAACTTAAAGGTTGAACATCGTAATTATTTGAAAAATTTTGATTGTAACAAATTTTGAAATTACTAAAAAATAAAAGGCGTAATTCCTCTAACTCCCTATACATGGGGAATAATACCTCGGAAGAAAACCAAGCTATGAATCCTCATTTCTTAATGTATAACGATGAGCGTATAGGCTAGGATTAATCTCCCTGTCTTCCCCAAAATCCGTTATAATCAGGAAAATTTATTGTTTTTTCAATTTCAGATTAAAAATTTCCAATAAATTTCAATATGATAAATATGATAAATATATTGATTGTTGATGATAATAAAAATAATCTATTTACTTTACGTACTCTAATTAAAGAATATCTTGATGTTCATATTTCAGAAGCTGATTCTGGTTTAGATGCTTTAAAATTACTGATGAAAGAATCTGTGGATTTAATTATTCTTGATGTACAAATGCCAGAAATGGATGGTTTTGAAACAGCACAAGCTATCCGTTCTCGTAAAAAAACGCGGCATGTTCCCATTGTTTTTTTAACAGCTGCCTATAAAGCTGAAGAATTTCAACAAAAAGGCTACGCTGTTGGAGCTGCCGACTACCTAACTAAACCAATTGAAACGCCTCAATTAATTAGCAGAATTCAATCTTATATTCGTTTCATTGAACAAGATCGCCAACATAAACAAGAATTAGAACGCAAAGTTCATGGACGCACGACTGAACTATCAGAAACCAATAAACGACTAAGACAAGAGATTTCTGAACGTCAAAAAATAGAAGAAGCACTCAAAGAATCCAAAGAAACCGCTGAAGCAGCCAACTTTGCTAAAAGCCAATTTTTGGCTAATATGAGCCATGAACTGCGTACTCCTTTAAATGCTATTATTGGCTATAGTGAAATGTTAAAGGAAGATGCAGAAGATTTAGGGCAAGAAGATGTGGCTTCTGATTTAGAAAAAATCCATGCAGCAGGTAAGCACCTGTTAGGGCTTATCAATGATGTGTTAGATCTTTCCAAAATTGAAGCGGGTAAGATGGAACTATTTATTGAATCAGTTAATCTTGACAGTTTTATTAATGAGGTAATTAGCACAATTCAACCACTTATCGAACAAAAAGCTAATATTCTTAAAATAGAACGTCCCAACATATTGGGAGAAATACAAACAGATAGTACTAAATTGCGTCAGATGCTTTTAAATTTATTGAGTAATGCTGCTAAATTTACTGAACAAGGTGTCATTTTATTTAAAATAAAACGCCAAATAGATGATAATAATGATGAAAAAATTGCTTTTTGTGTGAATGATGACGGTATTGGCATGACGGTGGAACAACAGAAAAAGTTATTTCAAGCCTTTACTCAAGCAGATGCCTCTACAACTCGCCGTTATGGTGGTACTGGCTTAGGCCTAACCATTACCAAGCAATTTGCGGAAATGATGGGAGGAACTATCCAAGCAGAAAGCGAATTTGGACAAGGTAGCAATTTTACCCTTTTTCTACCAACACTGGTAAAGGTGATACCACAATCTTCTTCCAAGCCATCGGTATCATGGTCAAAAAATAAAGGCATTATTTTAGTCATTGAAGCAGATGCTGAAGCACGTCAATGGCTTCAAAATGATTTGAGTAAATTTGGACATGAGGTTGCAATAGCAGAAGATAAAATGGAAGGTATCCGATTAGCTAACAAACTTCGTCCAGATGCTATTCTTCTTGATGTCCATACGCAAGAAATGGATGGTTGGGAGATACTTTCCGCACTAAAAAATAGTCCACCTTTGAGTCGCATTCCAGTGATTATTCTTTCGATGGAAGAAGATAAAAACAAAGGATATGCAAAGGGTGCAGCTGATTATTTAGAAAAACCCATTAAACAAAAACAATTAGCGACTATTTTAAAAAAATACCATATCGGTGATGATTCAACTGGTTTAATCATGGTTGTAGATGATGAAGAATTTGTTCGAGAAACTACAACTGCTATCTTAGAACTTGAAGGTTGGCGAGTTTTTCAAGCAGAAAACGGACAGGTGGCTCTCGATCACATCGATAATAAAAAGCCTTCTTTGATTTTATTAGATGTGAATATGCCTGTGATGGATGGATTTGAATTTCTTACTCGTTTGCGAGAGAATAAAAAATGGTGTTCTATACCTGTTGTTGTTCTGACTGCAAGAAATCTTAGTCATGAAGAACATGTACATTTAAATCAGTCAGTAGAGATGATTTTTAAAAAAGAAACTGACCATCAAGATGAATTAGTTTCTCAAATTCAAAAACTTATTACAGATACAATCAATTAATCTTTTCTATCAATCAAATGTCACTTTTTAACTGGTCATCTATTCATACTGTTCTTCTTGACATGGATGGTACTTTACTCGATCTTCATTACGATAGCCAATTTTGGCTTAAATATCTGCCTAAACGTTACGCTGAACAACATGGGTTGTCTTTAGAGGTTGCACAAACCACTTTATTCTCACGTTATAAAGACATGTTAGGCACACTCGAATGGTATTGTGTTGATTATTGGAGTAACGAATTGAATATGGATATTGCTTGTCTCAAAGAAGAAGTAGCGCATCTCATTGCTATCCACCCTTATGTCATTGAATTTTTAATTTTTTTGCGCCAAAACAATAAAAGAATAATACTGGTAACCAATGCCCACTACAAAAGCCTGTCCTTGAAAATGCAACGCACCCAATTGGCTCATCATTTTGACCGTATTGTGTGTGCCCATGATTTGGGTTTACCGAAAGAAAACATTGAATTTTGGGAAAAATTACAAAAGATTGAACCATTTAATCCTATACATACTTTGTTCATTGATGATAGTTTACCAGTATTACGCTCTGCTGCACGTTATGGCATCAATTACTTGCTAAGTATTTATCAACCAGATTCCCAATCACCACCAAAAGATACGGAAGAATTTCGGGCAATCCGTAGTTTCAGTCAGATAATAGTCATTTAATTTAAATAGTATTCTATTAAAAAAACAATTATAAATTTCTAATTTTTAAATAAACCATGCCTATTAATTCTTTTAGCCAACGTTTACTGACATGGTTTGATAAATATGGTCGTACCGATTTACCTTGGCAAAAAAAAATCACATCTTACCGAGTTTGGGTGTCAGAAATCATGCTTCAGCAAACTCAAGTGAATACGGTTATTCCTTATTACCAACGTTTTATGGAACGATTTACAGATGTGCAAACATTAGCCGATGCCTCATTAGATGAAGTATTACATTATTGGACAGGATTAGGTTATTATGCCCGTGCTCGCCATTTACACAAAGCATCACAACAAATTTGCACTGAACATGAGGGAAAATTACCGATTGATTTGGAGAAATTAATGCGTTTGCCTGGCATAGGGCGTTCAACGGGTGGGGCTATCTTGGCATTGGCACATAAACAACGTTACCCAATTCTTGATGGCAACGTTAAAAGAGTATTATGTCGTTATTATGCAATTGATGGATGGGCTGGTAAAACAAAAATTGCGAATAATTTATGGCATCTCGCTGAAAAAAATACGCCAAAAAAACGTGTTGCTGCTTATACTCAAGCTATTATGGATTTAGGCGCAACAGTTTGCACACGGACTAAACCCCACTGTCAATTTTGCCCTTTTAGTGATGATTGTATTGCCCACCAGAATCACTGTGAAACGGTTTATCCTACACCTAAACCACGTAAGACGTTACCTATAAAAACGATAACTTTTATCATGCTACAAAATTCATTGGGCGAAGTTTTGTTAGAAAAACGTCCTTCAAAAGGTATTTGGGGAGGATTATGGAGTTTTCCTGAGTGTCTAAGAATTGATGATATTCCCGCATGGTGTCAACAAAATCTTAACAATACCACGTTAAAATGTTATACTTGGCAACCTTTGCGTCACACTTTTACCCATTTTCATTTAGAAATTACTCCAGTACTAATACCCATTGAAACTGAAATAAGTCAAACTGTAATACTTAAAAACATCGTTTGGTATAACCCAACTCAACCTCAACTTTATGGTTTAGCTGCCCCTGTGGTACGCTTACTTAAACAACTAACTGTTTCCAAAGGAGAATTATTGTTATGACTCGTATGGTTAATTGCGTTAAACTGGGAAAAGAAGCCGAAGGTTTAAAATTTCTCCCTTATCCGGGTGCATTAGGTAAAAAGGTTTTTGAGACTATTTCTCAAGAAGCATGGAATGCATGGCTACAACATCAAACAATGTTGATTAATGAATATCGTCTCTCACCCGCTGATCCAAGAACACGTCAACAAATTGAAGAAGAGATGAATAAATTCCTTTTTGAAGAAGTAGATTCTACTCCTCCACCAGACTATGTGCCACCCACCGTTTAACGTATTACACTGATTTTTTAACTACACAATAAGGAAATAGCATTTATGAAAAATGTATCTCTAAGCAAAAATAATGCCAATATTATCCGTCGTACAGTAAAAAGCCATTCACCTTCCAATGGCTTTGCCTGTCAAACCACAAACATTCGTTCAGGTATGTGTCTTCGCACAAAAGAAGATGGTGTTAAACACATAGTGTGTTTTTCTCGTGCTAATGGTTGGAATTATGTACAATAACCTGGGAAGGAAAGTAGATTATTTAGGATAATCTAGACTGATATTTAAAGATAAAAAAGGCGTTTTCAAAGTATGGAAACGCCTTTTTTTGTTTTATACTGGAAATATCATATTTTCCACCGAAAAAAATAATATATAGACATTATCATCAGTTAAAACAAAAACTGAGATAAAACGGGGACTTTGTAATTTTATAGTTTTTTTGTAAGGTTATTTTGCAATAAACCATTGAAAAGATAAAAAATCGGTTTATTTGGGCAACTTAAAACTGCTCAACTTATGGAACGAAACGCGCCCCTTTCAGAAAAATAACTTCAAAAAACCTTCGAGGTTAAAGTTTTTGCGCGCAAAAACTTTAACCTCGAAGACAGGTTTCTAAAACCTGTCAGGTTTGGTGTGTGAAATTAATTATGTGAAAAACTATAGGAAAAATTTTATGTTTTTTATGATATCTAAAAATGCTTGTGCAACTTCAATCGTATTAAGTATTTTCACTTACTGTGCCTTAGCATCTTCACAAGATTGTTGCACACAACATGGTGATGTTTGTGGTGATGAATGTTGCGATGGTACTCCCTTATCATCAGAATGTGGTACATTTAAATATATCGAATTACCTCAGCGAGCTTCTCCCACAGCCCAAATACAAGAAGAAGGGGTATCTTTAAAACCACCACCCAAATGGTTGTACGTTTGGAATGATCCAAAAAGTGGCACACCTTATTTTTCCAGTATTTTTCCACCTTGGTATAGAAATATTCACTATCCTAAGGATTCCCCTCGTTCTCGTGTTTTAGTTTATGACGAATATAATCGTCTTATTGATGATACAACTCAACAAAAGAGTTTTTCCGAAATTTTCAAAATTCGACAACAAGCGACTTCTAATTTACAACAACAAAAATTCTATGAACAATCTCAAAAATACCAAGCAGAAATGCAAAAGAAACAAAAGCGTTTCAAAAAATTGCTCAAAAAATGGATAAAAGATAAAAAAGTCGATGATGAAATGAAGAAGTTGCTGGAAGAATTTGTAGTTGCAGGCAAAGTCACAATGGCAATGACAAAAAAACAAGTACAGAAAATATGGGGAGAGCCGCAAGACACTATAACCCGTATGGTTGGTGACAAATTTCAAACAACCTTGATCTATAATAAAGGGCGGGGAGTTGTCTTAACTGGTGAGCGAGTGACTTCATTAAAAGGGGTAAAGTAGTTTTTTAGATACTAAAATCTAAGATTTATATCGAGTATTTTACTGAACTTAAGTGGAGTCTCAAAAAAATAATTATCCTAATTGTATTATTCCGGAGTCCAAAATTTATTTTGGGAGTCCAAAATTTATTTTGGATGTAATGTCACATTGCTAAGTTAAAACGATATCATTTAATTATGGCTAATTTTAAATCCAATTTTCAAGGGATTACCTTTGAATCACTTTTTCAAACAGAAACACTTCAAAAACTCGATCAACAATTCATCATCCACTTACACCGTCATAGCCCCTCACTACGTGACGATTTACTGACTTATCGTAGTGAAAGTCAAACTCAATCACCCTTACAAACAAGTAAATTATTGTTAGCTTGTGCGCCAATACTTGAAACATTTATTGCAGATTTGTTTGATATTGATGAACCCTTAAACGAGTCACATCAACAAGTTAGTCAATATGTGCTTATTTTTGAATTTAAAAAATGGTTTGTGCTACGACGTGCTAAACGGCGTTTGGCTAAAAAAGAACCATTAGAAAGTTTTGCAGAATTAGATGCTTGGCTAACACAGGCTTTGGAAAATTATCAAGTAGATGATCGAGAACTTGCAGTCTCTCAACTGGCAAAACACTATTTGACTGATAAAAAATCTTATGCTGAAGAGATTGAAAAACTCACTCGTTGGTGTATCCGTGCGCTCAACACAGAAGAAGGACAGGCTGCTGTACGTGATTGGATCAGTTTTTATTTGCCACAACCCATTAATCATGCCAACTTAGTACCCATTGCTCCCGTTTCAAACGATACAATAGGACGATTAGAAGGTTCTCATCACACGCGTCGTCAACGTGAAGGCTTTAAACTCACAGATTCACGCATGTCCATTCAAGAAGTGCAAAGTGAAATCAATTATTGTATTTATTGTCATGAACAAAATGGCGATTTTTGTTCTAAAGGTTTTCCAGAAAAAAAAGGGCAACCCGATCTTGGTTTAAAAACTGATCCGTTAGGTAACATTTTAACCGGTTGCCCTTTAGATGAGAAAATCTCCGAAATGCATCTTCTTAAGCGTGAGGGTTATACAATTGCGGCACTTGCAATGGTGATGGTAGATAACCCAATGTGTCCTGTCACGGGTCATCGTATTTGCAATGATTGTATGAAAAGTTGCATTTATCAAAAACAAGAACCCGTTAATATTCCACAAATTGAAACGCGTGTATTAACGGATGTGCTGAAATTACCTTGGGGCGTAGAAATTTATGATTTGCTCACTCGTTGGAATCCACTTCGACAACAGCAATGGATACCAAAACCTTATAATGGATTAAAAGTACTCATTATGGGACAAGGGCCGGCTGGTTTTACTTTAGCACATCATTTACTGATGGAAGGCTTCGCTGTTGTTGGGGTTGATGGTCTTAAAATTGAACCGCTCCCTGAGCATTTTATTAAAAAACCTATTTTTGATTATGCAAGCTTAGAAGAAGAATTAGATGAGCGTGTAATGGCAGGTTTTGGTGGTGTTGCTGAATATGGGATCACAGTGCGTTGGGATAAGAACTTTTTAAAGTTAATTTATCTGAGCCTATTGCGTCGTCCCTATTTTCAACTTTATGGCAATGTCCGTTTTGGAGGAACACTGACTGTAGAAGATGCGTGGGAATTAGGTTTTGACCATATCGCTATTGCTGTGGGTGCGGGATTACCACAAGCATTACCCATTCCAGGGAGCCTTGCGCCTGGTATGCGACAAGCCACTGATTTTTTAATGAGTTTACAATTGACAGGTGCAGCTAATAAAAATAGTTTAGCGAATTTACAAGTGCGTTTGCCCGCTGTCGTGATAGGAGGTGGTTTAACAGCAATAGATACCGCTACCGAAGTACAAGCCTATTATTTAATCCAAATAGAAAAAGTTTTGTCCCGCTATGAACAGCTTGTACAAGTCTTTGGTGAAAATAAGGTACATGCACAATTAGACAAAGCATCACTCGATATATTAAGGGAATTTTTGGCCCATGCGAAAGAATTACGGACAGAACGAGAACGTGCGAAAACGGCTGGCGTAGAACTTGATATTCAAAACCTCATCCATAAATGGGGAGGTGTCACGGTTGCTTATCGGCGTTCTATGCAAGAATCCCCTGCTTACAAACGTAATCATGAAGAAATTACCAAAGCCTTAGAAGAAGGCATTTTTTATGCGGAAGGTTTAGAACCAAAAGCAGTTCAATTGGATAAACAGGGACATGTTCAATCTTTAGTTTGTCAGAAAAGAATCCATAAATCTCCCCTCACGCCCACTTTTCAAAAGGGTGAACAAACTCAAAAGGAGGAAAACTGGCAAACAGAAGAAATCATATTACCTGCGCGTGCTATTTTTGCTGCAACAGGTGCAAAACCCAATGTCGCTTATGAATTTGAACATAGGGGACATTTTAAACGCGAGGGTGTTTTTCAATATCAACCTTATCATAATATTGATAATACTTTGCAACCAGCAGCGGCTGCAACTCATTGCAAAGAAAAAGACTTTGGGCCGTTTACCTCTTATGAACAACAAAATCACCGTGTTACTTTTATTGGTGATACACATCCTACTTTTCATGGGAGTGTCGTTAAAGCGGTGGCTTCTGCAATGCGAACTTATCCACACATTGTCGAATCCTTTGATAAACAAGTGAAGGTTTTAGGAGATGAAGCAGAATATTCAAACTTCTACAGAAAAATGCAAGATTTATTGCAAGCTAGGATAGAACAAGTACAACGACACAGTCATTCTGTTGTAGAACTGAAAATTCGTGTACCCATAGCGGCTAAAAAGTTTCGCCCCGGTCAATTTTTCCGTCTCCAAAATTTTGAAACACACGCCCCTATTTTAGACAAAACCCGTTTACAAACGGAAACACTCGCAATGCGTTGTGCTAAAGTTGACCCTGAAAAAGGTTTTCTTTCTTTCATGGTATTTGAACAGGGAGTCAGTTCACGTCTATGTGCCACTTTTCGTCCAGGCGATCCCATTTCATTAATGGGACCCACAGGCGTACAAACCAAAATTTATGACAGTGGTGAAACCGTGATGATAATTGCAGATCGCACGGGATCGGCTAATGCTCAATCTGTGGGTTCTGCAATGCGATCAGCCGGTAATCGTGTCTTATATATTGCAGACTTTCATACTGCTGATGAGGTTTATTGTCAAGACGATTTAGAAAACGCAGCTGATACCATCGTTTGGATTACCTTCGAGGGAGAACCTGTTCCAACACGTCGACCACAAGATTGTGCGGCAAGCGGCAACTTCTTATATAATTTAACCTGCTATGCCAAAGGCGAATTATCCAATGGCTCTCCCACAATTCCTCTGCAAGAAGTCACTCGTGTTTTGATTATGGGTAGCAATCACTTTGTACGGATGATTAATGAAGGACGGCGTAGTATGTTACGTGAGTATTTCAGTAAATCTCCGCCATTTACCGCTTCAGTACATAATCCGATGCAATGTATGCTTAAAGGTGTGTGTAGTCAATGCTTACAATGGCAAATTGATCCCGCAACAGGACAACGTACCAAAGCTGTATTCGCTTGTTCTTGGCAAGATCAACCACTTGATATAATAGATATTGATAATTTAGATGAACGAGTCAGTCAAAACCATTTACAAGAACACTTAAGCAACTTATGGTTAGACTATCTCTTTGCTCATTATGAGATTGAACGGGTGTAAATACTTAACTGATGTTACGCACTGTACTTCAAATAATTTTAGGGACACCCCCCTAACCCCCCGTACACGGGTGGAACCAAACATCATTTGACACTTTGCTTTAATTTTTCTATTTTGGGACTTCCCCCTGTGTACGGGGGGTTAGGGGGGTGTCCTCAATTTTGCACTCCAGTTTGAAAGCTATCTGCGTAACATCAGTACTTAATTAGGAGAGATAAAAAAATTGTTGAAACATAGTGATGCAAGATTTGAAGATTATCAGGCAGACGGCCATCTTTGGATAACTTTATCGACTGGAGAATATTACCCCGATGTTCTGCCATTAGCGTGTGAACTGTATAAACCAGTATTGGTGACATTCGAGCAACTTTTGAAGTCATCGCATTCCTCAACTAACCTTTTTCTTTCTATTTCAGAAAATAAACCGCAGTGGATGCGAATACAACTATGTCGAGTATTCCGAAAATATGTCAGTCCAGAAACTCCTGTTGAAATGCTCAAGAAAAAATCTGCTGCTCAAGCAACATGCGATCAATTTGGGAAAGGGTTTCGTGCAATTACTGAAGTTCAATCCAAATTTCAATCTCGCCCCATGCCTGATGAAGCCTTATGTGCTGTGTTATGGGAATATAAGGAACGTGGGAAAAAGGGTTATGATCTCACCGAAAGGCTTTTTACCATAGT
Source organism: Candidatus Parabeggiatoa sp. HSG14 (assembly GCA_030378085.1). Taxonomy (GTDB): domain Bacteria; phylum Pseudomonadota; class Gammaproteobacteria; order Beggiatoales; family Beggiatoaceae; genus Parabeggiatoa. Next base: position 26,182 of record JAUCGK010000009.1, on the reverse strand, counting down.
GCGTGAACAATATTCTGGACTCAATATTATTGGGCCAGAGCGTGCCGGTAAAGACATCATATTAGGAGAGTTATTTGAGGATTATCCAAAACCAGATCGCCCTGTAGACTTCGTTCTATTCAAAAACAAAAAACCTGTTGCAGTAGGACTAGCAAGATATGATTCTGATCGAGGTGGTGCTCAAGAAGACGATAGAATCGGTCAATATAGAGATTGTGCCAGCGAGATTTTTGGATATGCTCAAACTAAAGGATTAAATCTTAAGGTAATATTTCTTAACGATGACCCTGGTTTACTGCTTGGTTCAATGTGGCGAGATTATTCGTCTATTGAGGATTCTTGGAAGGGTAAAGTTAAGGTTGTCACTCTCAGAATGTTTCCAGAACGCATAACAATCAAGTGGTTACTTTCATAAAAGGTTATCTATGGCAACAGGCATTCCAAAAAAAGACACTTCTGCTTATAATAGCCGAGTTCGCCTTGCTTATGAAGGCAAAATATCTGAAAATGAGATAATTAAGGGTGACATGGTTCAATACCATCGTATTTATTCTCATTCATCAGGTAAAAAACTCTATTTTGGTGATAATTTAGATGTTCTTCGTTTACTTGCTTTTGATTCAGCAATATGCGGAAAAATTAATTTAATATACATAGATCCGCCATTTGCAACGCAAAATCAGTTTGTTTCACGAAAACAATCAAAGGCTTATGAGGATATTTTAACTGGTGCAGCTTTCGTAGAATTTTTACGACAACGTCTTGTATTGTTACACAGATTGCTATCGAATAATGGATCGATTTACCTACACCTTGATGAAAAGATGATCTTTGAGATGAAGCTTATCATGGATGAAATATTTGGTGTCTCAAATTATAGAAACATGATCATCCGAAAAAAATGTAACCCTAAAAATTATACACGCAAAGCTTACGGTAACATTACAGATTTTATTCTCTTTTATACAAAATCAGATAAATATGTCTGGAATAAACAAACTATTCCATTATCTGAAGATAGCAAGAAAGAATATCAGTATATTGAAGAAAAAACCGGGCGTAAGTTTATGAAGGTGCCTATTCATGCGCCTGGTACTCGTAATGGTGAAACCGGCAAACCATGGCGAGGAAAAATGCCGCCTCAGGGAAAACATTGGCAATATCCACCAAAACTCCTTGATGAAATGGATACACGCGGTGAAATATTCTGGTCAAAGAATGGTAATCCAAGAAGGAAAGTTTATTTAGATGAACATCAGGGTGTTGGCGTTCAAGACATTTGGTTGGAATTTCGTGACGCGCATAATCAAAATATCAAGATAACAGGGTATCCGACAGAAAAGAACCCTGACTTACTCAGACGAATAATTGCAGCTTCATCAAATCAGGGAGATATTGTTCTTGATTGCTTTGCTGGTTCTGGGACAACTTTGGCGATTGCAAACGAAATGCAACGCAATTGGATCGGGGTAGACAATAGTATAGAAGCTTTAAAAACAATTTTGCATCGCTTTGAACGGGGCATCCAACCGATGGGCGATTTTGTGAAGAAGACAAGCAATAAAAATAATGGCCAGCAAACATTATTCGATTCAGCAGATGACTCTTGCCTATATCACTATCCAAATCCTCAGCATAAAGCAATCACTGATTTCTCAATTTTTATACCATATAAAACGACATCAGGGGTTATTGCAACAATCAATGACTGGAAAATCCGAAATATCGATACAGATTTTCCTCACGAAAAGAAAGTAAATAAATAACTGATGTTACGCACTGTACTTCAAATAATTTTAGGGATACCCCCCTAACCCCCCGTACACGGGTGGAACCAAACATCATTTGACACTTTGCTTTTTCTATTTTGGGACTTCCCCCTGTGTACGGGGGGTTAGGGGGGTGTCCTCAATTTTGCACTCCAGTTTGAAAGCTATCTGCGTAACATCAGTTATTTAAATGCTTGTGTATAACAATGAGTGTTTTACTTGAGAACGCCATACCAAGAAGTTTTGCTTAGAGTCCACAGATGACAATCTCACAATCATTAAAAAATTATTTATTTTCCGAAAAAATCTAAAAAAATGAAAAACAATCAAAATCCAGAACAAATTGCTAGGGAGATAATCGACAAAATGTTGGTTGCTGCTGGCTGGGTGGTGCAATCTAAAAACAAGATTGATTTATCTGCGAGTAAAGGTGTTGCTTTGCGGGAGTATTATACAGATGTTGGCCCGGCGGATTACGTATTATTTGTTGATCGAAAACCCGTTGGCATTATTGAGGCTAAAAGAGAGGATGAAGGTTTTAGATTAAATATCCACGAAGATCAAGCCAAATATTATGCTGAAAGTAAATTGAAGTATTTGAATAATGAGCCATTACCGTATGTGTATGAAAGTACTGGGACTTTGACGATATTTACCGATTACAGAGACCCAAAACCAAGATCAAGGCTGGTTTTTAGTTTTCATCAACCAGTAACGTTAGCGAAGTTGCAAAAATCGGCTACTTTGCGGGAACGGCTTCAAAAAATGACTGCTTTGGATACAGAAGGCTTACGCTCTGCCCAAATAGCCGCCATTGAAAATTTGGAAAAGTCTTTTAAAGAAAACCGTCCCAAAGCTTTAATTCAAATGGCAACGGGAGCAGGGAAAACGTTTACAGCGTGTACTTTTATTTATCGGCTGCTGAAACATGCGGATGCTAAGCGTATTTTATTTTTAGTGGATACCAAAAATCTGGGTGAACAGGCTGAGCAAGAATTTTTAAAATTTCAGCCCAATGATGATAATCGTAAATTTACTGAGTTGTATAATGTCCATCGGTTGAGTTCGAGTTATATCGCTTCGGATAGTCAGGTTTGTATCACGACTATTCAAAGGCTTTATTCTATCTTGCAAGGTAAATCACTTGATGAGAAATTGGAACAGGAGAACCCAAATGAAAAAGTTTGGGAGAAGAAAGAGCCGCTACCCGTTGCATACAATGCTAAAAATCCGATTGAGCAATTTGATTTTGTGATTGTGGATGAGTGCCATCGTTCTATTTATAATTTATGGAAACAAGTGCTTGATTACTATGATGCTTTTTTGATTGGGTTAACCGCAACCCCGGATAAAAGAACATTTGGATTTTTTAATGAAAATGTGGTCAGTGAATACACTTATGAAAAATCGCTGATTGATAGTGTTAATGTGCCTTATGATGTTTTTATCATTGAAACTGAAATCACGAAAAATGGGGCCAAAATTGAGGCTAAAGAGTATGTGGATAAACGGGAAAAGCTCTCTCGCAAAACACGTTGGGAGTGTTTGGATGATGATTATGAATATACTCCAAATAAACTGGATAGAGATGTTGTCAATCCCAGCCAAATAAGAAATATCATCAAGGCATTTAAAGACAGTTTGCCGACTAAGTTATTTCCAGAACGGTTCTATGAAAATGGTGAGTTTGAAGTGCCAAAAACGTTGATTTTTGCCAAGACTGATAGCCATGCGGATGATATTATTCAAATTGTGCGGGATGAATTTGCTGAAGGCAATGATTTCTGTAAAAAAGTAACTTACAAAGCGGATGAAAATCCTAAATCAGTTTTGAATCGTTTTCGTAACAATTGGGCACCTAGAATAGCGGTGACTGTGGATATGATTGCTACGGGTACTGATGTCAAACCTTTAGAAATCTTGCTTTTTATGCGGGATGTGAAAAGTGTCAATTATTTTGAGCAGATGAAAGGGAGAGGAACGCGAACGATTAATCTTGATGATTTACAAAAGGTGACTCAAACTGCGAAATATACCAAAACCCATTTTGTGATTGTGGATGCTATTGGAGTCACCAAATCTAAAAAAACGGATAGCCGTCCACTTGAACGCAAACCAAGTGTTCCTTTAAAAGATTTATTGGGCGCGGTGGCAGTGGGTGCTAAGGATGAAGACCTTTTTACCACTTTAGCTAACCGCTTGATTCGTTTAGATAAGCAGATTACTGAAGATGAAAAAGCGCAGTTTGAAGAAATGGCTAAAGGTAAGGATTTGAATCAGGTGGTGGGAGAATTGTTGGGGGCTTATGATCCAGATGTTATTGAAGAGAAAACTCAAGCGTTAGTCGCTTCAACTCAATTCAGTGATCCAAATACGCCACTCACTGAGCAAAATCCTGAGTTTGTTGAACAATGTCGAAACGAGAGCCATGAAGCATTAATCACCCAAGCAGCGGCCACTTTTAATGGCGAACTCAACGAATATATTGAAAACGTGCGTAGAGTGCATGAACAAATTATTGATACGATTAATCAGGACAAAGTGTTGAAAGCGGAATGGGATACTTCCTCTAAGGATAATGCACGGGAGATAGTGCAGGATTTTGCTGAATATTTGAAACTGCATAAAGATGAAATTGCAGCACTCAGTATTTTTTATGATCAGCCTTATCAATTAAGGGACATCACTTTTAATATGATAAAAGAGGTATTTGAAAAACTGAAACTTGACAAGCCTTTGTTGGCTCCTCATAATGTTTGGGAGGCTTATGCACAACTGGAAGATGTTAAGGGTAACAGTCCTAAAAGTGAGTTGGTGGCTTTGGTTTCTCTAATCCGTCGAGTAACGGGTTTGGATGATATTTTAACGCCTTATGATAAGACAGTGGATAAAAAATTTAAGAATTGGATTTTTAAAAGACATTCTGGGGCGGGTGAAAAATTTTCTGAGGCGCAAATGGAATGGCTTAGGATGTTGAAAGAGCATATTGCAACCAGTTTTCATGTCGAGGTGGACGATTTGGATTATACGCCATTTGATGCTGAAGGTGGCAGGGGGAAAATGTGGGAATTGTTTGGAGATGCTATGAATGACATTATTGAGGAAATTAATGTGGAGTTGGCAGCGTGATGAGAGAAGATTGGATTGAAATACCATTAGGTGATGTTTTTCATACAACAAGTGGCGGTACTCCTAGTAGAAAAAAGTCAGAATATTACACTGGAAATATTCCTTGGGTTAAATCAGGCGAATTAGAAAATAATGTTATCCTTGATACTGAGGAAAAAATCACAGAAGAAGCACTAAAAAATTCAAGTGCTAAACTATTTTCGTCAGGGACATTACTGCTTGCACTTTATGGAGCAACTATTGGTAAACTAGCCTTTTTAGGAATTGAAGCATGTACTAATCAAGCAATATGTGGAATTTTTGACAATGGGATTATCTTGTCTAAATACACCTTTTATTTCTTACTTTTTAGGAAACCAAAGCTTATTCAACAAGGTGCAGGAGGAGCACAGCCCAACATAAGTCAAAATATTGTCAGAAAACAATTATTTCCTTTAATTCCTCTACCCAAACAACGAGCCATAGTTTCCAAAATAGAACAGTTATTCAGTGAGTTAGATAATGGCATTGCTAACCTCAAAGCCGCTAAAGATAAACTGGAAATCTATCGTCAAGCTGTTTTGAAAAAGGCGTTTGAGGGGGAACTGACGAAAAAATGGAGAGAAAAACAAAAAGATTTGCCAACTGCTGATGAATTGTTGGAACAGATTAAATCTGAGCGAGAAGCCCATTATGCAAAGCAATTGGAGGAATGGCAAAAGAAGGTGAAGGAATGGGAAGTTAATGGTAAAGAAGGTAGAAAGCTGGCTAAACCGAAGGAACAGAAAGAATTACCACCTTTGACTAATAATGAATTAAAAACATTGAGCAGTTTACCCGAAGGTTGGTCTTGGTGCAAAATTAATGAAGTGATAAAATGTTTGGATAACCTTAGAAAACCAATCAATAAACAAGAAAGACAAAAAAGAATAGGCAATATACCTTATTATGGAGCAAATGGTCAAGTTGGATGGATTGACGATTACATTTTTAATGATGAATTAGTGATAGTTGTTGAAGATGAAACTTTTACTGGTAGAAAAATTCCTTTTTCTTACAAAATATCTGGAAAAAGTTGGGTAAATAATCATGCACATGTTCTTAAAAATGAATTGCAATTAAATGTTAATTACCTCAATTACAGTTTGATGTTTTATCCATTTACTCAATTAACTACAGGTACAACTGGTAGAAAAAAATTAACCCAGTTTGCTTTGAATAATGCACCATATTATTTATGTTCTTTAGAAGAACAAACCCAAATCGTCAAAGAAATAGAAACCCGATTATCAGTTTGCGATAACATCTCAGCCACCATAGACGACAGCCTAGAAAAAGCCAAAGCCCTACGCCAAAGCATTCTAAAAAAAGCCTTTGAAGGCAAACTACTCAATGCCACAGAATTAGAAGCCTGTCGCCAAGAACCCGATTGGGAACCGGCAGATAAATTGTTGGCTCGTATTAAACAAAGCCGAATAACGAAAAAAGGTAAAAATGATTAAATAGTTGTCGCAAAATTTGCGACAACTGATAGTAAAATTTATAAGGTAGACTACTATAATCTTATTCTGATTCCCACGCGCTGGCGTGTAATCCTTCATCGTTATACATAAGTCAAAATAATAAGAATTGTAGGGTGGATAAAGCGAAGCGTATCCAGCCTACACAAAACTTTTATATTTCAATTAGTTATACTTCAAATGTTCAAGTTTTCGGATTATAAGAATATACTAAAAACGCTCGCCAGACCTGCCAGGTTTTAAAAACCTGGCAGGTCTTAGAAAACTTGAACGTTCAGAGTATATATATTTATAACGATAAGCTGGCGCATGGGAACTAGAAATGGAAACGGTTAAACAGCTAGTTATTAGTATTTTAAATAGAAAAGATAAAACATGAGCAACGAATCAAGCATCATTTCAAAAGTCTGGAACTTCGCCAACGTATTAAGAGATGACGGCGTTGGTTATGGCGATTATTTAGAACAACTCACCTATCTTTTATTTTTAAAGATGGCTGATGAATTTTCTAAACCGCCCTATAACCGTTCACTCACCTTTCCTCGTTTGAAAGATGAAAAAAACCGTGAAATTAAAAATGCTGATATCTGTAACTGGGAAACGCTTTGTCAGAAAAGAGGTATTGAGCTAGAAAATTTTTACAACGCGCTCCTCCGTTCACTGGCAACAGAAAAAGGAATGTTGGGACAGATATTTGTAAAGTCCCAAAATAAAATTCAAGACCCCGCTAAACTCTTTAAAATCATCGACATGGTGGACAAAGAAAAATGGAGTATGATGGGTGCTGACTTAAAAGGGAAAATCTATGAAGGACTGTTAGAAAAAAATGCCGAAGATACTAAAAGCGGTGCAGGGCAATACTTCACTCCCAGAGCTTTGATTAAAGCAATGGTTGAATGTGTGCGCCCGGCTCCCATGAAAACTATTACTGATCCGGCTTGTGGTACTGGTGGTTTCTTTTTGGTGGCTTACGATTTCATTGTAAAAAATCGTAAACTAAACAAAGGGCAAAAAGAATTTTTGAAAAACAAGACCTTTCATGGCAATGAAATCGTTGCCAATACGCGCAGAATGTGTTTGATGAATATGTTCTTACACAACATTGGTGACATTGACGGCGAATCATTCATTTCCTCAGCCGATGCTCTAATCGCAGATGAAGGCGAACGCTTCGACTATGTGCTTGCCAATCCGCCCTTCGGTAAAAAAAGCAGTATGACTTTTACCAATGAAGAAGGTGAACAAGAAAAAGAAGACTTGGTTTATAATCGTCAAGATTTTTGGGCAACGACTTCTAACAAGCAACTAAACTTTTTACAACATATCAGAACGTTGCTTAAAGCGACTGGAAAAGCAGCCGTTGTACTTCCTGACAATGTACTATTTGAAGGTGGTGCTGGTGAAACCGTTAGAAAAGAACTACTTAAAACCACAGATTTACACACCCTCTTGAGATTACCCACTGGAATATTCTACAAACAAGGAGTCAAAGCAAACGTCCTTTTCTTTGATAATCAAAAAGCTTCACGAGACCATTGGACTAAGGCAGTTTGGGTGTATGATTACCGTACCAACATTCATCATACTCTGAAGAAAAAACCACTAAAATTGGAAGACTTGAGAGATTTCATAACCCTTTACAATCCTATCAACAAGAGACAAGCAATTTGGTCAGAAGATAATCCGGAAGGCAGATGGCGTAAATTCACTTATGATGAAATCATTGCCAGAGACAAAACCAACCTGGATATTTTTTGGTTAAAAGATAAGAGTTTAGCGGACTTAGACAATCTCCCCGATCCGGATATTTTGGCCAGTGAAATCATTGAAAACATTGAAGCTGGGCTGGAAAGTTTTAAGGAAATAATGGAAACAGTCAACGAAAAATAAATTGAGGTTTGAGTAAAGTTCAAGTTTTTGGATTTAATACCTGACAGGTTTTAAAAACCTGTCAGGTTTTTTCGAGCGTTAAGGAACAAATAAACACCATGAACACACCTTTTTTAAAGATTAGTTTCTTCCACTCGTTACGAGGGAAACTCATTTTACTATTTCTTGTTGTCTTACTGATTCCACTTATACTGGAACCATTGACTTATATTCAAGCTAAAAATGCGTTAAAAACCGAAGTGATTAATAAGTTAATCGCTGTGCGTGATATTAAAACACAGCAGATTGAAAATTTTTTTAATGATTGCCTAAAGGATGTAAAGCTTCTTTCTAAACACCCATCCATCATTGCTGCTATGGAAAGCTTTGAAGAATCAATCCATAAAGATATGACAGTTTTAGGAGCAGATGAAACAGAAATCATGAAGCAATATCGTTCTTTATATATGGGCAAACCAAATTTAGAAAATAGTAACGATGATAGTGCTTATAGTGCTATTCATGCCCAATACCATTTTGTACTCAAAGCATACAAGGAAACACATGATTATTATGATATTTTCTTGGTAGAACCACATGCGGGAACTATCCTGTACACCGTAGAAAAAGAAAACGATTATGGTACTGATCTGAAAGATGGGCCTTATGTTGACACCAATATAGGTCATGTTTTCAAAAAAGCACTGGTAGCAACTCATCGTGATTTTACAATTTTAGAAGATTTTGCTTACTACGCACCTTCTAAAAAAGCGGCTTCATTTGTAGCATCACCTATTTTTGACGATTCTCAAAAAATCATTGGTCTATTGATTTTTCAACTATCTACCAACCAAATCAACGCTATTATGCAGGAAAATTCTGGCCTTGGTCAGACAGGCGAAACTATCCTTGTCAGTTCTGATGATTTTTTATTACGTTCAGATTCCCGATTTTCAGAAAAAAGCACCCTTTTGAAACAAAAAGTAAATACAGAAGCCACTCGTGCTGCCGCTATTGGCGAAGAGGGTGTTAAAGAAATACTTGATTACCGAGGTAAAAAAGTCATCATCGCCTATAAACCCATTCATGTTTCTAACGTCAGATGGTCATTAAATGCTAAGATTGATAAAGCGGAAGCTTTTGTCACAATGCAAAAAATGTGGTACGAAATGCTAATAATAACGATTTTAGGCATATTGATAGGTATAGCTTTAGCTTTTCGGTTTAGTTATTCCATCATCAAACCAATACGAGTTATGACCAACGTTGCCCATCAATTAGCCCTGGGTAATATCAACCAAACCATTGAAGTCAAAAGCCGAGATGAAATTGGACTCATGGGCAATGCCTTCAATCAAATGATTATTAATCTCTGGCAAGTCATTGAAGATATAGTCCAAGTCTCTCAAGGATTGGCGAATGGCAATCTGCACGTCATGCCACAATCTGAATATCGGGGTGAGTTAGTTCAAATTAAAAATGCGTTAGAAACCGCCTTGTCTAACCAGCGACAAGTGGTTGAAGACATTGTTCAAGTTTCTCAAAAATTAATGCAGGGTAAGTTAGACATCAAATTTCAGGCAAAATATGAGGGAGATTTTATTTATATTAAAACAGCCTTAGAAACAGCCTTGTCTGATCAGCAAAAGGTTATTACAGATATTGTAAAGGTTTCCCAAGGATTAGCGGAAGGTAATTTAGACGTTACACCTACAGCTAAAAAATATAAGGGAGATTTCATACAGATTCAAAATGCCATAGAAACCACTTCAATCAGTTTGCGGCAAGTGATTGAAAATATTGTTCAAGTGTCTTATGGGTTAGCAGAAGGTAATTTTCATACAATGCCTGACAAAATATACCAAGGCAATTTCGTCAAAGTCAAAAACGCCTTAGAATCAACCGCTGCTAGGTTAGCAGAAACTTCTGCTGAAAATACCATGCAAAATTGGTTAAAAACTGGGCAAGCCCAATTAAATGATAAAATGAGTGGTGAGCAGGATATGATAACGCTTGCCAAGAACATTATTGTTTTTTTGACGACTCAACTCGAAGCACAGGTTGGTTTATTCTATTTGGTTGAGAATATTAATCGTCAACGTCAAACTTACCATCTAAACATGTTGGCTTATGATACCCATACCCAACATAAAAATGTGGCGTTGAGATTTCATTTTAGTGAAAATTTGGTGGGACAAGCTGCTTTGGAAAAACAAATGATTACCTTCACCATTAATTCCGGTTTAGAGAAGACAATACCATCACATCTGGCAGCCGTTCCGTTTCTATATGAAGATAGCGTTAAGGGTGTAATTGAATTGGGTTTTTCAGAAACAATGTCGGAAATCCAAGAAGAATTTTTGGGGCAAGCGATGTCAAGTATTGGGATAGCGGTAAATACAGCAGAATCACGCGCCCAAATGCAAACACTTTTAGAACAAAAACAATCTGAAAAATTGCAAAATTAACAAGAAAAATTGCCAATTATAACAGACTTTGAGGACACAAAATTATATTCTATAGGCGTTCAGAAAAATAACTTCAAAAAACCTTCGAGGTTAAAGTTTTTGCGCGCAAAAACTTTAACCTCGAAGACAGGTTTCTAAAACCTGTCAGGAATAATACCTTTGCCAATTTATATAAGAGCATAAAATAAATTAAGGGCAGAACTTAACTGAATCTGAAAGAAAAATGACCTTATCAAAAATCAAAATATAGCATTTCCCGATTGCATTAGGTACAAGTCCCCTCCTCAATTTAAGGAGGGAATTTAGGGGAGGTTGCACTTTATTCAATCGGGAAACGCTATATCTTTAGGTACTTAAAAATGAATAAAAAAGCAACGGTTTTGCTGATTGAAGACGATTTAGTTGTTTCTGAAACTTATAAAGCTTATTTAAGCAATGAACCAATAAATTTGGTACATGTCACAAATGGTACTGATGTTTTAGAATATTGTAAACATACTATTCCTGAAGTTTTGATACTTGATTTGATGTTGCCAGATATGAATGGTATGGATATTCTGAAAAGAATTAAGCAACGACAACTGAATTGTGCTGTTATCATTATTACTGGACAAAAATCAGCGAATATTACTGATGAAGCCATGCGTTATGGTGCGTTTAATCTTCTTGAGAAACCATTTGAAGCCAGTCAGCTTCTTTTCATCTTACGCAATGCAATCCGTCAACATGATTTGTATGATAAGCTTAATTCATATCAAAAAACGCAGCGCAATACTTATCATGATTTTATCGGGGCTTCCAATGAAATACGTACCATTTATCAAATTATTGACACAATTGCAACTGCTAAAGCTTCTATTTTTATTGAAGGAGAAAGCGGTACTGGAAAAGAACTTTGTGCAGTGGCAATTCATAAAGAAAGCTTACGCAAAGATAAACCATTTATAGCCCTTAATTGTGGTGCTTTCCCTAAAGATTTGATTGAAAGTGAATTATTTGGTCACGTTAAAGGTGCTTTTACTGGCGCAATAAATAATCGAGATGGTGCTGCAACAAGTGCTGATGGCGGGACTTTATTTTTAGATGAAATTGGGGAAATGGATATTACTTTACAAACTATCCTACTTCGTTTTGTACAAACAAGTAAATTTAGAAGACTTGGAAGTGATAAAGAGGAAAAAGTTGATATTCGTTTTATTTGTGCAACTAATCGTGATATCAAGGCTGAAATTAAAGCAGGACGTTTTCGCAAAGATTTGTATTACCGTTTGAATATAATTAACTTAAAAATGCCAACCTTGCGTCAACGTGGAGATGATATTTTATTAATTGCTAAACATTTTCTTAGTTATTATGCGAAAGATGAAAATAAATCATTTCAAGGTTTAACGCCAGAAGTTGAACAACAATTATTAGATTATCATTGGCCTGGTAATGTAAGAGAGTTACAGAATCTTATACATAGAATTGTGGTAATGAATAATGGTAAGACAGTAACAGTAAAAATGTTGTCAACACTCATAAACAAATCAGAAACTCAATTTGAAGAGGAACGAGTCACTGATAATAATTTCCCAACATCGAACTCTGCTCTTAACATACCATTATCCCTGGACGCAATTCGCCCCTTAAAGGTAGTTGAAAAAGAAGCAATTATTCAGGCCATGAAACTAACGAAAGGAAATGTGACGGAAGCCGCAAAACGGTTGGGAGTTGCTCCCTTGACCATTTATCGGAAATATGAAAGTTGGGGTGAAAAATTGAGGTAGGAGAAACTCCCTTCCTTTATTATATAGCGTTTCCCGATGGATAAAGTACAACCTCACCTAAATCCCCTCCTTAAATTAAGAAGGGGACTTGTACCAGACGCAATCGGGAAAAGCTATAGATAATAAACAACCATGATTAAAGTGTTGTTGGAATTCGCAAGTAAACGAAAACCTACTGTGAATTAAAGCGTCAAATTGTCACTATGTTTTGAGGTTGATTATTGGCAAGAGAAATAATATTTTCTACATGTCTAAGACATTTCTTTCAGCTCCCATTGTAGTGACTTCTCAACATTTTGCTCTTTCAACAACATCTGCCGAAACAACGGCACACCATATCTATAATGCCCCGGCGATTCGCGTTTGATAATAAAACTTAACGCTAAGCGATCTAACGATTGATTGATTTGTTCTAGCGTATGAGTGCAACCGTGCGTTTCTAGCACATTGGTTAATTCTTCCACGTTGAATTGGTCGTTTTTGACAGTGGCATACACAATAATCCGATCTAAATAATTATCCTGTTCGTCATCACTTAACATGCCCCAGCCTTTCAAAGATTCACGCACTGCTTCACTGTTAAATGCTTGTGCGATATCTTCATTTTCAAACACGCGCCGATGATTACTGGTAAGACTTTTGAGCAATTCATGGCAAACAATGCTCATCAAATTAGCGCGTTGCCCCGTTTCTCTTATCAAATTTTCCACAATCTCTTCAGATGCATAGCGCAAGTTCATCATTTGCATGGGTTTAACAGCCAAATCGCGGCAAGCATCGGCTTCTAGTTCAGCAATCGTGAGAGATTCGCCGAAGTTTTTCAACGGTGATTGATAATCTAATACTGAAGCTTGATACAATTCCCAAAAACCTGCTAGGATAAAATGACAATGTCCTTCTTCACTGAGACTGCGAAAATAGTTCAAGGTACGATAACCATTTTTCATTTCCGTTTGAACGAAGTGATCTGCTTGATCTATTAATAATAACTGTGGTTGTTTGGAAGCTATTTCAGTCAATTGTGCCAACACTTCTTTTAAACTACTGTCACTAGACAATCCTAATGTGACTGCTAATTGTCTTTGTAGGTTGTCACTATGTAATGTCAAATAACGGCATTGTAGCTGCGGGTGGTTTTGGTAATGACGATGTATGTATTTGAGTAAGCTCGATTTTCCTAATTGTCGTCCACCCATAATCAGGTAATTGGCAGGATCACGATTAAAGATGAGGCTCAAAATTTGAGTTCTCCCAAAAAAACCTGCGTTTTTATTGACACCACTTCGTGTTTGATAAGGGGAAATATGGGTAACGTTGGTTTGTTCCGATAACGTTTGTGCAAAGGTTTGCATGGGATCAGATGAGAGTAATAAGCCAGTGAGTTCAGTATCATCTGGCACTATCCATGAAAGCGTTTGCTCTTTCACATGATCGCGTAGCATTTGTTGTTGTTCAGTGTTGGATGTAATAGCCACAATTTTTTCTGTGGACATATCTTGACATTCATGCAGCTTAGTTAAGATATCAGCATTGGTTTTTTCTGATGTTGGGAGATACAGAGAAAAGAAGGGTAGGTTCAAGGGAAAGCTTTCACGCATAATGACTCTGAACAACTCTGTGTCCATCTGCTCCCATTGTTTTGCATTTAAACGTGTTGCCAACAAATCAGAGCGTTCTATTGGCGACATTTTTTCTACAAACGCAACAGCTTTGTCTAAGTCTTCTTGGGAGACGTTGTTCGTTGCTAATATGTGATCCAGACAACGCGTCCGTTTCAACAAATGACGTTTTTGGGATAACTGTGATAAAGGAATATTCAATAAGTCTGCATTCTGCCGAGAAATGACACGCCGATAAAACAATACAATGATAATTGAAATGACCATTAAAAATAACAAAGCGATTAAAAAATAAATAGTTATGTAAAACATGTTGTTAGGAGAAGCCGGTTGAGTTGAAATGTTATCACCTGTTTTTGCTACATCTGTTATCAAATTCTGTGAGGTGATAGGTGGTTCATTTTTTCCATCCTTTCTTACTGACATGTTAGGCGATTTATCTTCCCTTGAAGCCTTATTTATTTTCTCATCTTCTATCTGTTTTGCTTCTATGATGGGAGAACAAAGTTGCCCAGAACATAAACAGTATTTTTCTATACATGAAACCCAACGATTGTCTGTATTAATCGCAAAGGTTCCAAGTAAACTGTTGTTTTCAATATCCCATAAACGGACTGTACCATCACTAGAAGTATAAGCTAGGACATTTTTACTATTGGAATTTGGGTTAAATTTCATCTCCCAAATATAAGAATCACCAGGCACGGTTAATAATTGAGTTGATTCATTAGTATCCGTTTTCCATAAATAAATTGTTTGATAATGGTTATATGCCAATAGTTCTCCATCTGCTCTAAAAGTAATAGAACTGGCTATATCCGTTTTAGATGTATATAACCGTTTAAGCAATTTTCTAGTCTGTGTATCCCATATACACACCATACCTTTGTTAAAACCAGCAGCTAACATTTGACTATTAGGGCTAAAATCTAAAGAGACAATATGTTGATATTTACTACATTTTAGGCGTTCATATATTTTAAGAGGCTTTGCATTTTGTACATGTACTTTCCATACACGTACTTTGAGATCAGATGAACCCGCTGCCATCATTTTTCCATCAGGGCTAAAAGCCAGAGCTTGTATATACCTTGTTGTCCACTGAAGTGGTTTTCTGATGAGTTTTTTAGAATAAATATTCCAAAGACGTATTTCTCCACCGTTAGAACTAGAGGCTAAGATATTGCCATCAGGGTGGAAAACGACAGAATTAACGGTATTAGAATGTCCTTCAAAAACATCAAGAAAAGTTTGAGAACCAATATCCCATAAACGAATGGTTTTATCTTTAGAACCAGAAACAAGCTTTTTACCATCTGCACTGAAATTCACTGAAGTCACAGATTGAGTATGCCCTTCAAACGTCTTTAGTAATTGTCCAGAATTAGCATTCCAAAGATATACTTTATTATCCTCAGAACCACACGCCAAAAAACGACCATCATGACTAAAAGTCACTGAAGTGATGCCACTTTTTTTATCAAGTCTCGTTAAATGCTTTTCAATCTCTGACATAGATGACGATTGTATCGGTATTGCCATTACATCAAAAGTCAAAAGCATGAGATAAATACATCCTAATAACTGTATAAGTTGCCGTACATAATGTATTATACCAAATAATAGGTGGTTATTCATTTTTTCCTCTGAATGTTATAAGGAATAAGCATGAAATAATTTCGTCAATTGCCCCAACCCTTTGTAATTCTGTGCGTTACCCATATTTTTTAAGGAGGACGGCTCAGAGGTGATTGTCGAAGTTATTTGATACACGTTTATAAAGAACCAGCCTTTAAAAAAAACCTATAAGAAAAATGAGCAATTTCAGGAGAAAGCGAATCATTAAATTTTTTCAGTTCTTCAATTCGATCTTCTGGTTTACCATATTCATTCAATTTATATAATTGTATTGTTATTTCTGCTCTTCTCTGATCTTTTTCACTCGCATCCGAGTTAGGAATCAATTCGCCTGTAGCCCATTTTATATCAAAATATTTTTCAAAATCATAATTCTCTTCGTCAGGTTTTAATAAATCTTCGTCAAAATCATCTCCTTTTTTTTTGGCATATCCCACAACATAAAAACAAATTATCCCATTGGTAAGCTAGCAAAGGAAATTTTGTTTTTGGTTTAAAATGTTCAATGGTGTGAGAAATGCGTTTTCCCATAGGATAAGCATCACAAAATGAACAATGATGTCGCGTCATTTCTGACAATTCATGAACTAATTCATTATAACCCTTGTTTTTATTTCTATACTACTGAAAATCATTACTTTTTCTAGTGTATTCATATTTGCTTTGCCATTTTTTTCCCCATTCCAGCCATTTTTCTTTTAACCAGTCAGGCGCATCAGTGCGATTTATCTTTTCCATAAGCTGAATGTCTTTCCAATTCGTCGTTCTAAGCTTTGAATTTCCCGACGCATTACTCCTTCCAGTTCAATGCCTTTTCTTGCAATATCAATGACTAAATTTACAAATTCTTCTTCGTTAACGGTTTCATTACGTCTAATCTTTTTCTGCATTTCATAAAACGTGTTGAGTTTCTGTTCAGTTTCATAGCTAAACGGTGAGGAGATTTTAAACAATTCTCTTGCGATAGCACTGTAGCTTCTTTCCGAACGAGTATCGCTGTCAATCACTACAATTTTTTCATTATCCCATTCCAGCGCAATTAAATTTTCATTTTTTATTGATTGGGCAACAAAGACACTATGGCTTGATACTATAAAGTGAATATTAGGAAATACCGTTTCGATACTTGACAAAATAGTGCGTTGCCAACTGGGGTGTAAATGTAAATCAATTTCATCCAGTAAAACAAGTCCCGTAATATCTTGAGCATTGTTAAGGTTTCCTCCTTTTTTGGCAATTCGGATGATCATGTCAAATAACCAAACAAAGGTTGATTTGAATCCTTCAGATAATGCTTCAATAGAAATATGCTGATGAGGGTTAGAGGGTGTTTTAAAATAGAGACTTGAAGCATCATAACCCACCAATATGACGTTATTTCCATGATCTGATTTTTCAAGAACAGCATTGATGAGTTGCTGAATGATTTTGAAATTGTTATTCACATACTCAAAAGTAGTACTGATTCTAATATGTTTCAAATAACCGTTTTCACCAAATAAAGTGGCTATGGCATCAAATTCTTTATAAGGTTTCGGATCTTCTAATTTAATATGCCGATTAGCACCATAAGCAAGTAATAAAAATTTATCTTTAATTGATGATTTAAGAAAGTCATCGCCTTGTATGCAAGTGATGGTGTCATCTTGATTAACTTCAAATTTTAATGTGGTTAATTTACCACCAAACACTATATCAATTTCAAAAGCACCGTGATCAGAATTTGTTTTGACAACTTGTTTCCAACTATAAGGAAAAGGTACGGTTTTAATACCATTGAATCCCAAAGCAATTAATTGTAATATAGTTGACTTTCCTCTGGCATTGACACCAATGATTAAAGTCGTGTGATGAGACGAAGTAAAGTTTATTTCAATCTCATCAAAGCATTTTATATGATTGATTTTAATGCGTGAAATATTAGCAGTAAATTCATTGTGCATTATTTTTTCCGATTTTCTAATTGAGCTTAAATTTAAATACGGATTTTTTTCTGGTTCCAACGCTCCAGCGTTGGAACCCAGTTCAGAACGCGCCAGCGTCCTACTATTTATTCGTGATGCTGGAGCGTCACAATAGGCATTCCAACGCTGGAACGAGAAAATTGAGTCCATCCTGATTGTACCAAAAAATCTATAATAAATTGGCCACGATTTCCCCAAATAGGGTGCGGTTCAAGAGAAAGTTCATCAGCAAGTTGCTCTGCTTCTTCTACTGGAGTGCGTCCAGAGTGTTTGGCACGTTGGAATATTTCTAGGCAACGTTGATAAATACCAGTGGGCATTTCTCGTTCAAGATGGGAGCTAATAAAGGGATCATTTTCTATAATACCATATTGTTCGTTGGCGCAGTTAACAATGCCCATACGGTTAGCCAAAAAATCGGGGACATAAAGAGTGCCTTTGGGGAATAGCTTAGCATCTTGTTTGGGATTTTCGAGTTGATTGTTAGCAGCCCCACAAACCACTTTTGCCTGAATTTCTGGTATAGTGTTTGCATCTAGGGAACCTCCCAGCGCATTAGGTATGAGTATATCACAATTTTCTTTTAATATAGAATTGTCTCCGCGTTCTACTACTTGTAAATTAAGAGGAGCTGTTGGATACTTATACTTGACTTTTTCAATCGCAGCCACATTAATATCGGATCCCACAATGTTTGCTACTTTACGTTTTAGTAATTCGGCTATCATATAATAGGATACATTGCCAGTACCCTGCATAGCAATGGTTTTACCTTCAAGCGTTCCTAAATCTAAGTATTCAAGAGCTGCCTCTATTGCGACAACCACGCCGGCTGCCGTTAGAATGCTTGGATTGCCGCTCCCTCCAAATTGTGAAGGAATACAAGTGGTATGGCGTGTGGTAGAAAAAATGTGTGCCATGTCTTCAGGGGTTGTACCTGCATCTTCCGCAGTCACATAACAACCTTTTAATCCTGATAAAAAATGTCCATAATCTTGATAAATTGCTTGACGAAGTATCGGATCATGGTAATCTTTCTCTTCTTGCCGTGCAATGACCCCTTTACCACCTCCCCACCATAATCCGGCTAATGCACATTTTTGTCCCATACCTCGACTTAATCGTAATCCGTCTCGTATGTAATCCTCCAATTTTTGGTAATGCCATAACCGAACACCACCAGCTCCCTGCCCACGAATAGTACGATGGATAAAGGTTCCCAACAGATGATTGCTTTTTACTCCAATCTCAAAAAACATGCCCTGATGTTCTTGGTAATCTCGCGTATCCGCTTGAAGAGCTTCAACAATAGATTGCAGAAAAGGATGGCTCGCTTGTAATTCTCCAGTGCTTGGATTAGTCACCACAAAAGCACGTTTTTGTTGATGTTCCTTCATCAGTTTTATTAAAGCATCAGGGGAAAGTTGCCATAAGTTCATATTTAATGTCTCCATGTAATGAGTGACGTTGGAGCGTCACAGTAGGCATTCCAACACTGGAGCGGTTTTCTGGTTCCAACACTGGAGCGTCAATGCCATTGAGTTAAGCCTTGGAGTTCCAACCTTTAGGTTTGGAAGTCTTTGATTTTAATTTGAATCAGCCAAAGCTGAAGCTTTGGACTCCAGTAGATATTCCTTTACTTCTTCTGATGTTGGTTCGTTGATAAAAAGTGGCACAATGAAACTCGTATCAAAATAAAACATAATTAATAACGAACCTCCTCACGTAAAAATGTGTTTTGGCTTCAGCAATGCTTACAGTTTGCATAATTTAACTCCAGATATTTTTTGTAGTTTCAACACTCCAGCATTGGAACAAGAAAAATTGTTAAAAAAACCGTGAACTACAGGGATTGTATATAATAAAGGATTGGATCGGGAGTAGTATTTGCTTTAAATCCTTTATACAATCCCTGTAGTTTAAGGTTTTTCCATCGTTCCCAAGTTTTACTTGGGAATGCACTGTTCAAGAAGCTTTGCTTCGCTATAGCACTTTGTTTGAACTTAACCACTAGATTTTGTTGAGTTGAAGCGAAGCTTCTCGGCAGTGCGTTCCCAAGTAAAACTTGGGAACGATAATAAAAACC
>JAUCGK010000009.1:0-6274 GCA_030378085.1 Candidatus Parabeggiatoa sp. HSG14 | reverse complement strand
ATAGCACTTTGTTTGAACTTAACCACTAGATTTTGTTGAGTTGAAGCGAAGCTTCTCGGCAGTGCGTTCCCAAGTAAAACTTGGGAACGATAATAAAAACCGTGAACTACAGGGATTGTATATAATAAGGGATTGGATCGTGGTGGTACTTGGTTTAAATCCTTTATTATATACAATCCTTGTAGTTAGGTTTTTAAATCCTTTATTATATACAATCCCTGTAGTTTAAGGTTTTAAAACCTCATCAACCCGCCCCTGCAATTCCCCAACATCAACCCCCCTTTCTTCCAACCACCGACGCAGCCCACTAAATTCAGCGAGTTGTAATAATTCGTTAAAGCGCGGGAGTGGGTAAGTGGTGCCTTTTTCTTTGGCTTCTTGCAAAAGAATAGCGAGATTGCCTAAACATTCACCACCAAATAGTTTTTGTTGATTACCTATCACAATGTAATAAACTATTTGAACAAGCCGATGCCGCGCTCCTTCTTCTATCTGTCCAACTTTATGCAAATAGGTAGACAAATTACCATGAGAAATCGCCCGATCTTCTGGATTTGGCAAGCGTTCACAAATAGCCAATGCTTGCCGTTGCAGCTCTATAGCGCGTGACACATCGCCGCGTTCATCCCAAACATCAGCGAGGGCGTAAAGGTCTTGAGCCTGTCCTGCTAAGTCACCCACATTAGTATCCACCTGCAAACAACCTTCCAATACCCGTTGTGCTTCATCCAAGCGTCCCAATTCTATTAAGGCGGTATGACGATTAAAGCGCGACATAGCTAAAACATGCTCACTCTCACCACAAGCTTGATCAACTTTTTCTGTTTCAGTCAGCAAATCTAGGCAGTCTTGCCAATGTTTTAATGCATGGTGAGCAGATTGAGCAATATCCAACGCACCGATAAAAACACGCGCTAAAAAATCGGCATCGGTTGCGGCTGTTAGCGTTTCTCCTTGTTGATGCCGTTGCCACCAATCCCGAATTTGGGCAAGGCGTTGTTCAATGGCTGGTAAAGCGGTTTCTACTTCTCCCAACATGATGTCTATTCGCAGAGCCTCTATTTCACTGCCCATAATATCAACCTTTGCACTATTCGCTTTGCGATAAGCTTGGGCAGCACGTTGAAAAGTCTCACGAGCTAACTGCAATTGTCCCACATCGCGTAGTGCATTGGCCCAACTCTGACAACTCCAAGCGACATCCGCCCAATTTTGCGCTGCTTCAGCCTCGCTCGCAGACACTGCATAAAAAGGCAAAGCGAGTTGTGGTTGACCAGAACGTCCTAACGCATCAGCCAAAGAAGTACGTATATACCAACGTGTTCTTCCAGCCGGCACTTGCTCAACGACCGTTTCTAATTCCGCAATGATGGCCTGTAATTGTTGTGGATTTTTGGTATTAATCACCACATTACTAGCAAAACCACCCAAAGCCTCAAACGCTTCCGCCCGTACCAAATACGTTATCGCCCGCCGCCCCATTTCGGTAGCGGTTTCCTTATCCGAACCAACCAACTCTTTAAAAAGACTGGCATACTGTTCTCCATAAGCTTGTCCAATTTGTTTGGCATCACGTTCCCCACAGTCTTCTGGATGTTGTTCCATCCAAGCGGTGCAACGTTCTCGCACTAACTCGTGAAAACTAAATACCGACTCAAATCTTTCGCCTTCTTGTTGTAACAAACCTGACTCGGTGAGTTCTCTTTTTAATAATGGGCCGATAGCGATAACATTCTCAGCCGTATTTTCCCACACTTTCGCTAACACCAAAAGAGGCACCGGCTCCAACGCCCGCGTCACCATCCACAACAACTGCCGTCCTTCTAAACTCAACCGTTCCAACAGCACATCCACCGCGCCAATCGCTACATCTTCTAAATAACGCCGTTCCTGTTCTTGCTGTGCATCACTACCACTCACCAAATCCGGTAACTGTTTAAAACCCTTTTCTGCCAAACGAGACAGAGCCGCCACTAATGCATCCTTGTCATGCGCTAAATCCCCCAAACGCTGCATAATTAACGGATGCCCATGACTGATTTTTAACACTTGATAGACTAAATGTTTGTCATCACTATACCATAATTGCTTTAACGCCTCATGACTCTGCAAATACAACCACGCCTCATTATTGGGTAACGGCCCCAAAGATAACCATACTACACCTTTCTCCCTGTTAAGACCTGACAGGTTTTGGAAACCTGTCAGGTCTGAGCCTGAACCCTTAGTGTTAAGACCTGACAGGTTTTGGAAACCTGTCAGGTCTGGATTATAGGAGAAGTTAGGACGATGCCGACTGGTCATAATCACCCGCGATTGTCCTTGCAACCGCGTCACAAATGCCGTCAATAGTTCCGTCCATTCTGGGTCCTTACAAACATAACCGGCTTTCTCGGCTAACAAATTGGTCTCAAAGTTATCTATCAGCAACAAAATCGGATAACTCTCTAGCACCGCCAGCAAATTCTCCCGCATCGACTCATATCGCGCTGGCTCATCTTTAGGCAATAAGATTTTGCGATACT
The DNA here is from genome assembly GCA_030378085.1 of Candidatus Parabeggiatoa sp. HSG14. Classification (GTDB taxonomy): domain Bacteria; phylum Pseudomonadota; class Gammaproteobacteria; order Beggiatoales; family Beggiatoaceae; genus Parabeggiatoa. The sequence goes on along the minus strand of JAUCGK010000009.1, from coordinate 3,749 downwards.
CATCCTCTTGGCACTCTTGGCGATAATCCTTACTCAAGCGCACCAACAATGAATCCATCTGCTGATAAAAAGCCTCGGCATTCATCGCATAACCCCGCGACTGCACCACCAAAACCAAATCAAACCGACTATGCCATAAATTAACCACCTCCGCAGCCAACGCGGTTTTACCCAAACCCGCCAAACCTTGTATTAAAGCCACCGGCGACTCATTCGCCTCCAACCAGTCCTGGTTTAACCGCGTCAACTCCCGACTTCTCCCCACAAAATGCGTCCGTGCCTTAAACCCATACTGCTCATCAGACAACAATGGTTGAAACCGCCGCTCTGGATAACGTTGTTTCAACTGCGCCGCATTGCGCTTTTTTACAGCCTCCAACACCCACCTATCCTGCCCAAACAATAACGGCGTGGTATGCTCAATCGCCGCAATATTCGGATTAGCCGCTAACTGAGTACGCGCAGTCGCCAACGCAGCATCGGCATTATATTGTTCCGCTAACAGATGTTGATAAAACAAAACCGCCAACTGTCGCGCATACGTATCATCAACAGAATAACGCATCGCCACAACTTGCGGTACGCCAGCCATCAACAATGCTAACGCGGTACTGGTATAGCCTTGTTTATTGGCAATCGAGTCTGGTAAATCCTTGTTGAGACCTGCCAGGTTTTCAAAACCTGGCAGGTCTTCTTGAGCGGCACTCAAAAACGCCCCCGAATGACACGCACTCAAAAATACCAGCTTAGGCACAAACCCCCCAGCCTGTTGGAACAATTCCACCAACCCAGCCCCCGATATCTGATTTTTCTCCTCGCCTGACAACAACAAACTATCGTGATTACCATGCCCACTCCAATGGACAATATGATAACCCTTTACTTTTCTGACTTGATTTGCAATCGTTGCTCGCGTCACGCCATAACATAATGTATCAATTTGTACCAATCGCTTTGGCAAAATCTGATCATAAAATAAATCTAACAACTGTTGCCGCTCTAAACGAGTCGCCAAAGGATTACTGTTTTCAGTCTCGGCAAAAATTAATAAGACGCGCAAAACTTCATTCGACTCTAATGCTAATGAAATTTCCTTATCTTGTGGTAAATCTGTCCCGGTAATGGCACGTATTGCCACATTACGCTTTAACAACGGCTCTTGCCCAATATCGGATCGCGCAATCTCCCAAGGAATACGCGCAAACGCCGCCGCTAATCGATCATCCGCCGTCGCTGGCAAACGGATTAACAAAGTCCGCTGTTGGATTCCGTCATACAACCGCTGAAAAATTTCCTCCCCCAAAACGGTACGCCCTAAAAATACGCCTAACTGGTCAAGTAACTGTTTTTCCGATAAAATTTTGTTATCATCTAGTAATCGTCCCGCATAATGTTCCAAATGGTGACGGGTATTAAACAATCCCACCCATTCAAACGCATGATCACTCCCAACTTTAACTTGCTGGGCTGCCAAATGCTCCCCCCGCTGATCGCGTAATCTGAGCGTGGCTTGCTTTTCGTCAGGATGGGTTTCAATATCTAAAATGAATAAATTGGGCATGGTGTTTGGTTTTCGTTTTTTTTGATTTTTATAGTATAGCTCAATATTTAATTCATCCAAAATAAATTTTGGACTCCGCCAGACTGCCAAAATAAATTGTTGAGAAAAACCTGAATATTAAGTATAATAAATTAATGAATTGAAGTTAGTTTTAACCAAGGAGGTTACATTTAAGAATAGCCACCGATGAAATCGGTGGAACTGATATCGAACCTGACTAAAATTTATTTCAATGCTGAGTAGTTACAAGTTCTAAGGCTTAACTTAATATTGAGGAAAACTTAATGTCCACATTAGTGATTGAAAATATTTCACCTGCACTTTATAGCAAACTTGAATACGAAACGGGGCGACATCATCGCTCTACTTCGTTGTTCGCTATCTGCTTCATTTCCATTTGTGTGTTTATTAATCTCTTTTCTCAGAATGCACATACGGAAGAATTGGATTCTTCGTCTACAACAGACGTTCCTTTATTCGGTAAAGTATTTGTCCGTCAATTCCAATTGGTTGGCAATACTGTATTTTCCACCGCAGAATTAAGGACTCTTATCCGTGATTATGAAGGCAATGAGATAACGGCAGAAGAACTGCATAAGGTCAAAAACAATTTGACCCAGTATTATAAGGATCACGGTTATCTCAACGCAGGTGCGATTATCCTTGATCAAGCTGTCAAAAACGGCATTATCACCTTAGAAATAGTTGAAGGGCATTTGCTTGCCAAAGATGCTATCGGTAGCCAACAATTGCGTGACTATGCCATTACCAGACGTATGCAAATACTCCCTCAGAATCCTTGGTGCGAACCCATTGCGGCAAAGTTGCGACCCACTTTCGTGAGAACCGAAGGGCAAATTGGGGTAGAAGAAACACGCCCTTATCTCATTAATTTCAATTTCAATAACCACCGTTCCCCAGAACGTGGTGCCAATCGAGGCGAAATCAGTTTTATTCACCATAATCTTGTGGGTGTCAACGATGTGTTTAATCTTTGTTATGGGCATACCAAGGGAATTGATGACTATTCTCTTGATTACGCGATACCTATTTTCAGTCGTGACACGATGTTATCAATTGGCTTGGGAAAAGGGGAAAGTTCTGTAGAAGAAAGTCCTTTTAATCTACTTGATGTTGAATCTGAAACAAAAAATCTATCACTTTCGTTACGTCACCTTCTCTATAAAACTGACCAACAATACTTGATGTTTTTTTCAAGATTGCAAAAGGTGACGAATAAAACCTTTTTGCTAGATCGCCCCTTTTCTTTTTCACCGGGTGTGAGAGATGGCAAAAGTAATATCACACTTTTGAGTGTAGGTAGCGAGTGGTTTTATCAGAGCCGTCAGCGAGTGATTCGGCCATTCGTTTCTCTAAATTTTGGCTTAGACGCTTTTGATTCTACGATTAACGAAGATGGTTCACCTGACAGTGAGTTTTTCATTTTATTTGGGGCATTCAATTGGACTGAATATTTGCAGACATTAGATAGTCAACTGTCTTTTTATACTACAATTCAATATGCCAATCATGATTTATTACCCAGTGCAAAATCAACCCTTGGCGGTATTGAAACGGTACGCGGCTATCGGGAAAATCTGTTTTCCCGTGATAGGACTTTTCATGCTTCTCTCGAATGGCAAGTTCCAGTAACACAGTGGCGTATTCCGGGATTGAGCAAAGTACCAGAAGATGGTATTATTCACCTTATTCCATTTGTTGATTATGGTTGGGGAGAAAACGCTGATAGTAATATATCATCTGAACCTAACCATATTTCAAGTATTGGTTTGGGATTACGATGGTTTCCTAGTGAAACGATTGGGGCTGAAGTTTTTTGGGGTAAAGCTTTGCGTAGCGTTAATGATCCAGATGAACATGATTTACAGGATGAAGGTATTCATTTTGAGTTGAGTTTTCAAATTTATTGATTAGTGCTATAGACTTTCAGAAAAATGTTTGGAGTCAAACTTCCGAGGTTTTGGAAACCTCGGAGGTTTTTGGTGAAATTATTTATCTGAATGTCTATAATTGATTAAATCACAGCAAAGTTTAGTTACTGAACTGATGTTACGCAGATAGCTTCCAAACTGGAGTGCAAAATTGAGGACACCCCCCTAACCCCCCGTACACAGGGGGAAGTCCCAAAATAGAAAAATTAAAGCAAAGTGTCAAATGATGTTTGGTT
>JAUCGK010000417.1 GCA_030378085.1 Candidatus Parabeggiatoa sp. HSG14 | reverse complement strand
ACCCAAAATATGGTTTTTTTAATCGTTTTTCTTATGTTGACAATGCTTATTGGTTTTCAACAAATTTCAAATTGGGAATTTAAACAAATACCCATTTCAAAAAAATATTACAAATACTATGTTAATTACTGATGTTACGCAGATAAATTCCAAACAGGAGTGCAAAATTTATTTTGCCAACTAGAGTGCAACCTTTGCAAAATAAATTTTGCACTCCAATATTCACTTTTGGAAGTGCAGTGCGTAACATCAGTTAATTAGTCACTATTCATAAATAAAAACAGATAAACAGCTAGGGTAGATAAAGCCAAGCGTATCCACTACCCTCCAAAATCAAAAAAAATTTACTCATTCGCTCAAAAAATCGAAAATGCTATCATTATATAGGATAAGTACAACAAAATTTGGTAATAACTACAAGGATTAGATTTTAAAAAGGATTTATAAAAACAGTTTAACGCAATAAATGGCTTAACACGATAACACCAATCCGTTTATTTCCCAAATCTGTTGTACTAAAATTTGAACAAACTCAAAAAATAAAAAATGCTGTCGTTATATTAATTGTCAGAATCAGGATTTTCAGAATTTGAGAATTTTCAAGATTTAACCGATATTCCGTACACCTTATGGTATAATAAATATGGTATATCTCAAAATGTAGAGACGCTGGAGTCCTTTCGAGGTTTGGGCGTTCCAAAGCTAAAGCTTTGGACTCCATGTTACCCTTTTATTGCTATTTTTGAACCATGCCATAAATATGGATTTGGGGAGGAACTTAAAATTGGTTGAAACACAATATGGGCAAACTTGGGCTAAATATCTATGGCTTTTAATTAAGAATTCCATCATTGAAATGAAGCCACATTGTAATCATCTTGAACCCGATAAAATAGCTAATTACGAAAACCGCTATGATGAGATAGTAAAATAGGATTTAAGATAAATCCTCAACCAGCACCAGAAAAAATGACCAAGAAAAGGGGTAAGATTTCGGGCGGATTTCGGGCTGACGGGGGTTATAAGTAAGCCCACAAAAATATCTTAACATTTTGTCAGAATCAGGATTTTCAGGATAAATTTTGATAATTTTGCGTTCTAACGCATCATGTCATTTTGTTAAAAGACTTTTGTTGAGCTACTTATATCAACAGCTCAAAAAAATTCTAAAAATATGATTACGGCTATTAAAGAAGTCTTCAATAAAAAACCTTTTATTCCCTCAAATGATAATTAAAAAGCCGTTTTCATTATATGTTATGAAAGCGGCTTTTTTTAGGGAACTGAGTAGTTACTTTTGTTCAATTTTTTGTGGTTCACTTGTTTAGTTTATTCTTATATTTTTAAGTATTTATTTTAATTACTGATGTTACGCAGATAGCTTTCAAACTTTCATTTCAAATTCATTTTGCCAACTAAGAACACAACCCATCGCAAAATAAATTTGGAAGCACTACGTTTCTTAAAGCCTTATCGTTTTTAAGGAAAATAACAAAAGCAATTACGAGTATACAGAAATATCTGTAGAAACTATTTGATGTTCACCTTTTTTTTAAACCGTATATAACTACAGGGATTATTTAATAAGGGATGAGGATTCAATAAAATACAAAAGTTGAAACCTGACAGGTTTTAAAAACCTGTCAGGTTTAGCACCAACATTTTACAAATTATTAAATCCTTATTCCTAACTGATGTTACACACAACGCTTCTCAGAGAGCAGTTGTAACGTTTTAAAGTTAATCCTTTTTTTACGTAACATCAGTTATAGCGTTTCCCGATTGCGTCTGGTACTACTCCCCTCCTTAATTAAGGCTAATCTTTACCCACAAGTAGGTAAACTTATTGAAATCAATAGGTTTTTGTTATAGGGAGATATCACTCTAAAAGGAAACTGGCAAAAATCTGTCCTCTCGTCATGCTTGGATTTCATGGGTGTTACAATGTTATATAACCTTACTATTTATACGATAAAATAATTTTAGGATACTTGTGGGTAAAGATTAGTTAATTAAGGAGGGGATTTCAGGGGAGGTTGTACTTTATCCAATCGGGAAACGCTATAATTAATTTGGAAGCACAGTGCGTAACATCAGTCAATAAATACCTCATCACTAAATCAATGTACACTAACTATTATGACAATTGCCAAAAACATTCAACAACAAGCTACAAAATTACGTGATCTCTTAAATGAACATAACTATTATTATTACGTGCTTGATGAACCGCGTATGCCTGATAGCGAGTATGACCGCTTAATGCGGGAATTACAGGCACTTGAAATCGAACATCCTGAACTTATCACGCCAGATTCTCCTACACAACGAGTTGGGGCTAAACCTTTAAGCGAATTTGCTGAGGTGCTTCATACCACACCAATGCTTTCCTTGAACAATGCGTTTGACGAGAAAGAAGTCCATGACTTTGATAAACGAGTACGAGAGCGTTTAAAATTGGTGGACAATATTGAATATGCCGCTGAGCCTAAATTGGATGGACTTGCTGTGAGCTTACGTTATGAAAACGGCTTACTGGTAAAAGCAGCGACACGAGGTGATGGGAGTCGTGGAGAAGAAGTCACTCAAAATGTTAAAACTATTAAAGCTATCCCTCTTCGTTTGTGTGGTGATGATTTTCCTTCCGTATTAGAGGTGCGTGGTGAAGTGTTTATGCCAAAAAAAGGGTTTGAAAAACTCAACAAAATTCAAACCGCTAAAGGTGAAAAAACCTTTGCCAACCCACGTAATGCAGCAGCCGGAAGCTTGCGCCAACTTGATTCACGTATTACCACTACCCGTCCATTGACTTTTTTAAGTTATGCAATCGGTGTTGTTGAACCTGCTATTTCTCCCGATAAGGCTGTCTTAGAAAAAGGAGATATAAGGGAGATTTCTCGTCACAGCGGAATTTTGTATCGTTTAGAAACATGGGGGTTACCGACTTCAAAAGATTTAAAAGTTGTCAATGGGATACAAGGTTGTTTAGATTACTATCAAGATATTCTAACGCGCCGTGACAATTTACCTTTTGAAATTGACGGCGTAGTTTATAAAGTCAATCGTATCGAACAACAAGAAACACTGGGTTTTGTTTCCCGCGCTCCCCGTTGGGCAATTGCTCATAAATTTCCCGCCCAAGAAGCTTTGACTCAACTTTTAGCGATTAATGTACAAGTGGGACGCACTGGCACACTTACCCCAGTTGCCCGTCTTGCTCCCGTTGAAGTTGGTGGTGTCACGGTTATCAATGCCACATTACACAATCAAGATGAAGTTGACCGTAAAGATGTACGTGTTGGAGATACCGTCATAGTACGTCGTGCAGGTGATGTTATACCAGAAGTGGTGCGTATCCTACCTGAAAAACGTCCACCAAATACTCAACCTTTTGTTTTACCTGATAAATGTCCTGATTGTGGTTCTGATGTTATTCGTATAGAAGATGAAGCCGCACTACGTTGCACGGGTGGCTTACTTTGTCCAGCACAACGCAAACAAGCATTACAGCATTTTGCTTCACGTCTTGCAATGGATATCGAGGGTTTAGGTGAAAAACTGGTTGAACAAGTGATAGACGAAAAATTGGTTAAAGACATCGCAGACATCTACACATTAAGCCTTGAACAATGGGCGGGTTTAGAACGCATGGGCAAAAAATCAGCCAGTAACCTCATTAAAGCCCTCGAAAAAAGTAAATCTACCACATTTGCTAAATTTCTCTATGCACTAGGCATCCGTGAAGTTGGTGAATCTACTGCCCATCTTCTTACCCAACATTTTGACAGCCTAGAAAAATTGATGCAGGCTAAAAATCATGAATTACAAAAAATTCCTGATATTGGACCCGTTGCTGCCGAACATATTGTTGCCTTTTTCCGACAATCACAGAACCGTGAAATTATTCAACGCCTTCAAGAATTGGGTATCTATTGGGTAGAAAATGAGTTTACTACGGCAGCACAATCTTTGGAACAATCTTTAACGGGAAAAAGTTTTGTGTTAACAGGTACTTTAACTCGTATGACTCGTAATGAAGCGAAAGCGCGTTTGCAAGCATTAGGTGCAAAAGTCAGTGGTAGCGTTTCTAAAAAAACTCATTGTGTGGTAGCAGGGGAGAAAGCGGGCAGTAAATTGGATAAAGCGCAAAATTTGGGTATTAAGATAATTGATGAAGCGGCATTGATGGTATTGTTGGAAGAATCTGCATAGAACATTTAACCTGGCAGGGTTAAGACATCAACAAAAATTTTCCGACTGTCAATTTTTAACCCCAAAGGGTGAAACATGAATAGCCACCTTAGATAGTGGAACTTAAAAACACCTTGCGTAACATCAGTTTATAAAATATAATTCCCGTAATAATTGTTTAATTACTTTTTCAGGAAAAATAAAAATGAAACGACAACGCTTACTCATAATTTTCTTATTATTCATACCTTTATCCACATTATCCCAAATCACCACCGATGGCTCCCTTAGTTCCCGTGCCAATTTACAGGGCCCCAATTATATGATTGGGGCTGATTTAGGCCATCAACTGGGTAGCAATCTTTTCCATAGTTTTCAAGACTTTAACTTAAATAGTTCTGAAAGTGCTACTTTTTCTGGCCCCAATAGCGTTAGTAACATTATTAGTCGCGTTACAGGTGGCACTCCCTCAAATATTGATGGGTTAATCCGCTCGACAATTCCCAATGCCGATTTCTATTTCTTAAATCCTAATGGGATAATGTTTGGGCCTAATGCCCAATTGGATGTACAAGGCTCTTTTCATGCCAGCACTGCCGATTATTTGCGCTTGGGAGAAAATGGGCGGTTTGATGCGCGTAATCCGAGTGACAGCATTTTGACTGTTGCCCCCATTGCAAGTTTTGGTTTTTTGGATAGCGTTGTTGCACCCATTTCAATTCAAGGGCATGGCGAAGTTGCCCAAAATTGGGAGAACCAATCAACAGGTTTAAATGTGCCAGAAGGCAAAAGCCTCTCACTAATTGGTGGCAATATAGATATATGGATGGGTAGTTATTTCAAAACGATGACAATTAATGATGAGGGTAATGAATCGCTTGAAATTACTCGCTTACCAATTCTTGCGGCTCCATTTGGGCGGATTAACTTGGTCAGCGTTACCTCCCAAGGTGAAGTCAAGTTAGGGGGAGATTTTGTGGATGTGTCCTCATTTAGCAATTTGGCTGACATACACCTCACCGAAAAATCACCGATAGCAACGAATGGAAAGGGTGGTGGCAGTATTTTCATTCGTGGTGGCCAAATTTTTGCCGATAACAGTGCGATTGAAGCCAAAACTTTAGGACACAAAGACGGTGGTGTGATTGATATTCGAGCCAATACTATATCGCTCACTAATGGAGCCACTCTCAATGGTAATACTGAAGGCACTGGTAAAGGCTCCAATATTTATGTAAAAGCCACAGAATCTATCACAGTTGCTGGTGAACATAATGACATCCCTGATAATATTAACAAACTTCAAAGAAGTGGTATTTATGCTCGTTCTGGTATTGATGAAGAACTAACAGACGATAATTTAGGCGATGCTAGTAAAATTGAGCTTGAAACGAAAAATATCTTGCTTAAAGAGGGGGCTATAATTTCCGTTAGCACTCACAGCGGTGGTAAGGGAGGAGATATAACACTAAAAGCTTCTGAATCGGTATTTGTTGTCGGAGAAACTAATAATAATAATGGTACTGCCATTGCAACGGCGACCTACAGTGAAGGGAATAATGGCGGTGATGGGGGTAATCTTTTGATTGAAGCTAAAAATATTTCAGTTACGAATGGTGCTTTTATTACTTCAAGCACATTCGGTAAAGGTAAGGGAGGTAGTGTAACGCTCAAAGCTTCTGACAAGGTTACATTTAAAGGGGAATCTAGCAAGGGAACTAATAGTCATATTACTTTACAAACCTATTATGAAGACGAAGGGGCTGGTGATGCTGGAACTTTGTTAATTGAAGCCAATAACATTTTATTTACTGATAGTGCTTTTATTGATTCAAACACATTCGGTAAAAGCAAGGGAGGTAGTGTAACGCTCAAAGCCTTTAACACTATTGTATTTGAAGAAAAACCTAGCAAGGGAACTGATAGTTATATTTCTTTACAAACCTATTCTAAAGAAGAAGGTGCTGGCGATGCTGGGACTCTGTTAATTGAGGCCAATAGTATTTCATTTACCAACAGTGCTTTTATTAGTTCAAGCACAATCGGTAAAGGTAACGCAGGTGACATTTTTGTAAAAGCACAAGATGTTTTATTCAAAGGTGGAGCTTTTCTGCTTTCTAGTTCTTTTCGATCCGGAAAAGCAGGCAATATAGAAATTCACGCCACTGGCACAATCACAGTTACAGGAGCAAATAAGGAAGGTTGGGGAAGTGGTATTGGTTCTAACTCTAATCCCACGAAAAAAAATATCGTAGGCGGTCCAGGCGGTAATATCTTAATAAAATCCAAAGAGTTAATCGTTAAAAACGGTGGAAATATCACGGCGAGTTCAATTGCACCTAAAAACACTCAAAGTGATAAAGGGGGTAACATTACCATTCGTGTTCAAGATGCCGTAGAAATCGAAGGGGTCAATCCTTATGGTGAAAACGAATATGGATTTGGATCGGGTATTTCTGCACATAGCATTGGCGTAGAAGATAACGCAGGTGATGCGGGAACGATTATGTTGCAAGCTGGTTCTTTAAGGATTAGAGATGGTGGAGTAATTATAAGCAGCACTAATAATAATGCCCAAGGGGGCAATATTGATATTGATGTGTATGGTGCTGTCACAATTACAGGTGATGCTTCAAATATTCTGTTAAGAGAGCCAGCAAACTATCAGTTGAAATATTTGCAAGAATTTTCTCCCAGCACTTATAATCAATCAACCAGTGGTATTTATGCCAGTTCAAAAAGCAAAACTGACCAAGCAGGGCAAGCTGGCAACATTACCCTTTCTGCCCAAAATTTGACCTTGACTCACAAAGGCAAAATTTCTACTTCTAGTGCTGGTAGTGGAAAAGCGGGAGATATCACTATTGAAGTCGCACAATTGCAACTTGATGGAAGTAGCTCTATTGCATCAGAAAGTAGTTTGTTCAATGCGTATAACTTCGCCAATCTGGCCGAACGAGATAGCCACATTTTAATTTCAGGCAATATAGTAGAAGTTACAGATATTGGCGATGGCAAGCCTGGGCGTTATATTAATATAGGAAAAAATCTGATAAGAGTTACGCCCATTTATACAGTTGCCGACATGAAAGCATTACATAATCTCACTAATCAATACAGCATTGCCGTGGGTGACATCATTGAAGTCAAAGATGCTGGCAACGGTAAATTTGCCCGTTTTATTTATGCCTATCAGAGATATTATGATTTGGCAGAATGGGTAAAATTTGACGATAAGGTGACTGTCATTTTTGAAAATATAACGAAATTGAAAACCGGTTGGCTTAAAGCTAAAGATGTTCCCTATCCATCAGGAGAAGTGATTCAGGTGAATAATGTAGGAAATGGTAAACCAGCGATTTTTATCTATTCGTCCAATATTGTACATCAACCGAGTGGAATGCGATATGGACAGGCCATTAGAGTGACCTCCTTTAATGTGGCTGATACCATCGCTTTAAATAAACTCAATGAAACAATCTTTATTCAAGCTGGTGATACCGCAAATGTTATTGATGCCAACTCACGATTTATTTTTAATGGCCAAAGCTGGGTCAAATTAAATAACACGTTTATGGTTACCAACATAGCAGCTATGAATGCACTCATAATTGCTCAAAGTGGCAATATCGCAGAAATAACTCAAGTAAAAAGTGGTCAACCCTCCCGTTTTATTTATTCAGGTAAAGAATGGTTGCCCATGAATAATACTGAATATCTGACTGTTGCAACCCTTGCGGAATTAAATCAACTGCCAGCAAAACAAGGTGATTTGGTTGGGGTAAGAGATGCTGGCTTTGGTCAATTTAAACACTTTTTCTACGCCAATGGAGAATGGATAAAACAAGTTCGTGGTGGTGATGCAGGGCAAATCGTCATCAATGCCGATAGCATTCAACTCACCGATAGTTCTGAAATCAACACAGGTTCTATCAGTGGTGGTGGTGGTAGCATCACCCTCAACGTGGACAAACTGGTTTTCCTCAACAACAGCCAAATTTCCACCAGTGTGCAAAAAGGTGTGGGCAATGGTGGAGATTTAAGCCTCAATCCTGAATTTGTTATCATGGAAAACGGAAAAATCATCGCCAAAGCTAATGAAGGGCAAGGAGGCAATATCAACATCACCACCACTGGTATTTACACCTTTCCTCCAGAATCCGCCAGCACCATAGATGCGTCATCCCAATTGGGTATTGATGGTGAAGTAAATGTTGAATCCCCCGATGTAAATATGGATGATTTTTTGGTGATTTTACCGGGGGGATTTTCAGAAGTAAAACTCAAGCAATGTACTAACGAAGAAATTGAGAATCCCAGTGTTTTCAAAGTAGATTTGACTCGTGAGAAATTAGTCCCTTTTAGAAAAATCATAGAAGGTAGTGGGGATATAGGAAAGTAGAAATTGGCTTCTTTTTCAAAGAACTACAGGGATTGCTTATCGGACTGATTGTAAAGCGGTATCAGCTGGCAATTCATCCATTAAAAGTCAGGCTAATATGAAAAAATAGGCAATGGAATCCAAAGTTTTAGCTTTGGCAATAGCTCTCAAAGCTAAATCTTTGGACTCTGTTGCAAAATTTATTTTGCCAACTAGAGTGCAACCCTCGCAAAATAAATTTTGCACACAGATATTCACTTTTATTAACTGATGTTACGCACTGTACTTCAAAAGTGAATACCAGAGTGCAAAATGAAATTTTGCTGATTGTAACAGATTTTGGGGACACCCCTAGGCTGTTGAAATATAACTATTTGAAGCATAAATAAATTCCGGTTTTTGGATATTGTATAAATACCAATTTCCAGTTTTTCAAACGGGTTGTGTGAATTTTATCTGAACCAAAAAGGCAGATGTTGAAATTCTTTAAAAAGCATGTTTTTCGACAGCCTAGGTCTGTCCCCTATTTTACTGGAATATATACTCAACACGGTCACAAATTAAACTTTTAGTACGTAGCCTGTAGGTCGACTAAGCTTATTGAGCGCAGCGAGATAACGTAACCCGACATTTAATCAGGCAAAAAGTTTAACTAATGACCGCGTGCAGTATAGTCTGTTACCATGCCAACGTTTTTTATAGAAAGTCCAACTGGTGGTATGTCATTAAACAGTGTACCATAAACATAGACTGCACCATCTTTGGTACCAAGCCAAGTATCAGTTTTGCTATAGTAACGAGCAAAATAACCATCTATGGATTGAGTCACTGCATTTGGTGAACTAAAATAGGCTGAAAAGTTTTGTTCACCAAAATTAAATAAGGTATCACTTTCGGGAGCCACTGGATAATTTGGTGTGGTTTCGCTAACATCAATTACAACTTTTTCATCTCCATTTAAATCATTCAAAACAGTTTGTTGCCAAGTTGTTAATCTAGTTTTTAGCGATTCCAACAGTGAGGTATTAGTTGATGATAAATTACTTTTTTCAACTGCATCGTTCTTCATATTATACAGTTGATATTCTACAGTGCCTGAAGTATCCATGATTTTATGCAGTTTGTACCGTTCATTCATCCACACAGCATGGCCCACATCAATATCAGTTAAAGTATCTATATTTTTGTCGTACCAAAAAGGAATGGCATCCGTTCGTTTAGTCATGGTGCCTTCTAACAACGGTAAAATGCTGACACCATCCAATTCTGCCTGATTTTCTACAGTGATATCAAGAATATCAAGGATTGTCGGATAAATATCTAAAGTACTGGCTGGTATAGTAGTTTTGACCGAAGTTATTACTGCTGGCCACTCAATAAGAGCTGGTACACGAATACCTCCTTCCCACAAATCACCTTTACTGCCTTTTAAGGCCCCGCTTGCTTTTGGATCCGGGTTTGTATCTTGCGGACCATTGTCACCCATAAACCAAAGCAGCGTATCCTGTTCAATATTTAATTCTTTTAGCTTGGTTCGTAAAGTGCCGATGCTGCGATCCATTGCGTAAATTTCACCATAAAAATTTTGTTCTTCTTCAGTCAAATTATCAAATATAGCTTTGTCGGAATCAAGAGCTTCCCATGGATCATGCGGGGCAGCAAACCAAATAACCGCCAAGAATTTGTCGCCATTATTGACAGCATCTTCGATAAACGAAATGGCTTCTTTAACAATAAAGTCAGAACCGTCCCCATCGACTTGAGGTTCATCTTCACCATTACGCACAAAATCGGTCGCATCAAGATCGAAAAAGAGCCTAGACGATACCCATTGGTCAAACCCATTATCCCCCGGTGTGGAAGCTTTGGGTCCATCAAAATAGCCGATGTGCCATTTACCAAAATGGCCAGTGACATAATCGGCTTGCTTAACTGCTTCCGCCAAGGTGGTTTCCTGAGTATCCAAAACACAATTTTTTACATTGAAACAACCATGACGATTATGATGGCGACCGGTTAAAACACTTGCACGAGTTGGCGCACATACCGGAGCTGTTGCGTAAAAACGATTTAGTTGCATTCCAGAATCAGCCATTGTATCTAAATTTGGTGAGATTACTGTAGAACTTCCAGAATATCCAGTTTGTTTCCAGCCTTGATCATCACTCATAAGTAAGATAATGTTTGGCTGTTCGTTAGCTAATGCAACATTGTGGTTTGGAATAAATTCACTTATCCCAATGCAACCCAAACTAATCAACAAATATTTCAAACCTTTTTTCATAATTTTTATATTGGTAATTAAACAATTAAATTTGGTAAAGGTATTGATTTTATGATATTGTAGAATACAATCAAATACTGATTACTTACAGTTTTTCAGATAAACAATTTCATAAAACAGGTCTTGGAAACATGTCAGGTTTACTGAAAATCTATCTGAGTATTCCTACATGAATCGAATTAAAGAACGTGCATTAAATAACTTCGACAACTAGACCTGACAGGTTTTGGAAACCTGTCAGGTCTGATACAACAATAATAGATTTTTATTTCGTGCATGTTCCTAACTCACATACTAACACACATGAATACTTTTTCACATACACCAACAAATAATTGGTACGTTATTGCCTTTGTGCAAGCATTAATCATCTTTATGATGCCAGTTGTATGGGCTGCTACTGATGAAAAATGGCCACAGCAAGTATCGGAGCAAGATGCTGTACCATTTATCCATAATAAATTCTGTGCTGAGTGTCATCCACAACAGTTTAAAGAATGGTTTGGTTCTCATCACGAACAAGCTATGCAATCTGCTAATGAAAAAACAGTGCTTGGTAATTTTAATAATACCAGTTTTACCGATGATAATGTTACATCCAAATTTTTCAAAAAAGGCACGAAATTCTTTATAAACACTGAAGATGCCGACGGAAAACTGTCTGATTTTGAAGTAAAATATACCTTTGGAATTACTCCACTTCAACAATATTTACTTGCATTTCCCAAAGGGCGATTACAAGCATTTACTGTTGCGTGGGATACGATGAATCAACGTTGGTTTAACCTTTATCCAAATGAAAAAATTAAACCAACCGATCCTTTGCATTGGACAAAACATTTTCATAACTGGAATTCTGTTTGTGCTGAATGTCATTCCACCAATTTGAAACTAAATTATGACCTAAAAACAGATTCTTATAAAACTACTTGGGCTGAAATTAATGTTAGTTGCCAAGCTTGTCATGGTCCCGGTGGTAATCATATCAAATGGGCTAACTTATTTAAAAATAAGAAAAATATCTCCAATAATGCTGAGGAGTTAGGGAAAATTTTGAACAAGGGATTAATAGTGGATTACAACACCCTCAACTCCAAAGGACAAATTGAAACCTGTGCGCGATGTCACTCACGTCGCTATCCAATCAGCCAAAATGATCAACATGGACAAGCTTTTTTGGATGATTTTGTACCGGAATTACTTCGCAAGCATCTATACCATCCAGACGGACAAATTATTGACGAAGTATATGTTTATGGTTCATTTATTCAAAGCAAAATGTATTTAAAAGGCGTGAGTTGTATTGATTGTCACCATCCACACACCGTAAAATTACGCCGACAAGGTAATAATTTATGCATTTTTTGTCACCAACTAAATCCACCAAATAAATCAACTACTTCAATAAAACCAAAGATAGAAAAAATTTTTAAGACACTACCTTCAAAAAACTATAACACACCAACACACCATTTTCATAAGGTAGATTCTCCCGGTGCTCAATGTATTAATTGCCACATGCCAACTCAAACCTATATGGTGAATGATACACGCCATGATCATAGTTTTCTCATCCCACGTCCCCATCTTTCCGTTAAATTAGGAATACCAAATGCTTGTAATCAATGTCATAACAATAAATCAATCGCGTGGGCGGCGAAAACAGTTAGTCAATGGTATGATAAGCAATTAACTCCACATTTTGCTGAAACTATTGCAGCCGGACGTACAGGTAGTGCTAAAGCCAAAACTCAACTGATTGAATTAGCTAAAGATACTAGTAAACCAGCAATAATTCGAGCAACAGTATTAAATCTATTGCAACAATATCGTTCTGAAGAAACGACTCAAACAATGATTACTGCTCTCACTGACAAAGAAGCACTTATACGTACAATTGCAGTACAAGGATTAGAAAACTTACCTCCTCAATCAAAACTCAATACTTTGATTCCATTACTCAACGATTCCATTCGGGCCGTGCGTATAGAAGCAGCGATAGTACTAGCCACCGTACCATCTGCTCAATTAAATCAATCCCAACGTCTGATATTTGAAACTGTTTTGAAGGAATACCAACAAGCACAGAAAGCGCAACCAGATCAACCACAAGGACATTTTAATTTGGGTAGACTTTATACCATTTTGGGACAATTAAATTTAGCCGAACAATCCTATAAAACAGCTATCAAAATAGACCAATATTTTTTCTCAGCATACAACAATCTTGCTAACCTTTATTACCAAATGAAACGCAAAAACGAGGCAGAAAAAACTCTTCGTCAAGCCATTCAGTTTACTACAGACCAAGGTATATTATATTATTCATTAGGACTCTTATTGGCAGAACAACAACGTCCTGAAGAGGCAGTTACTCACCTTGCAAAAGCGACCACATTAATGCCAAATCATCAACGAGTTCATTACAACTATGGTTTGCTATTACAACGTTTGGGTAAAATTTCCCTTGCTGAAACTGCTTTTCTCAAGGCTAATCAACTAAATACCAATGACCAGAGTATACTCAGTGCTTTGGCTACTCTCCACATTCAACAACATCAATGGGAGAAAGCTTATACCTTTGCCAAACGACTCAACCAACTTTATCCATACAATCAGGAAATATATCAAATGTTAAAATACATCCAAAAGCAGAGAATATCACACAAATCTGAAGATTAAGATAAGGATAATTGAGAGAAATAGGAGACAGACCACATTTATTTTCAAAGCATTTTTGCTAATTTTTTTGCTTCCAAACGAATAGCTTTTATGTTGGAGGAAAAAATAAAACGTGGTCTGTCCTAGCCTGTCGAAAAACAGCTATTTTGAATAAATTATACATCCCGATTTATGGATAGCAAAACCCCAAAAAATATGCTAGAAAAAAATAATAAAATATGAGAGTATAAAAAGTATAAAAATATCAACAATTGGAAACACAAATGCTTCAAAACTCAAAAATAATAAAAAGTCGCAATGACTGGAGACGCAAAGCAGTTCAACGGGCTGAGAAAATTAGAGAATACAAAAAATCCCAAAAACGCCAACAAGAAAAAATAGCAAAACTCCAAGAACGAATTACTACACTGGAACAAAGGACTGAAGAAAAAAAACTTTAGAACCAATTACAGTTAACATAACTGAAACTATAAATATTCGTATCTTCTGTATTTTGCTGGTTTTAAAAGCTGTTGTTTCCTACCGTAGTGTACCACGTATTTTGACTTTATATAACTGATGTTACGCAGATAGCTTTCAAACTGGAGTGCAAAATTGAGGACACCCCCCTAATCCCCCGTACACAGGGGGAAGTCCCAAAATAGAAAAAGCAAAGTGTCAAATGATGTTTGGTTCCACCCGTGTACGGGGGGTTAGGGGGGTATCCCCAAAATCTGTTACAATCAGCAAAATTTCATTTTGCACTACTCTGGTATTCACTTTTGAAGTACAGTGCGTAACATCAGTTATCAGAACAACTTCCTAACTCAATAGTTAAAAAACGTATACAGGATTGGCTACAAAAACACATTAAAATTCAACAACAAATAACATCTAAGCCTTTACCTGTCAGTAGTGATATTATCGAATCACTGTTTGGAAGTTTTAAACATATTATTGAGCGTAGTCCACAGGCAGACATGAATCGTACAGTATTATTGATTCCAGCCCTTTGTGGAAAACTTAATGACGCAACAATTACGTCTGCACTTAATCAAGCACACCATAATGATTTAAAAACTTGGGAGCAAGAAAATATACCCTACACTGTACGTAAAAAACGCCAAGAGTTTTTGGCTAATAATGAAATCCAAAAAGCGGGAAACTCTTAGGGAGAGTAAAGGCGGTTTTTCGACAGGCTAGGACACCCCCCTAACCTGGGGTGATGAAAATCAGGTTCCAGCTAGGGAATCAAGTTGATCCGGTTTCTATTCCTCATAAATAAGTAGTTGTTTTTACTCATACAAAAATAGCAGAATAAAAATTGGATCAAGTTTTTACCAACAAAACAACCCGATTTTCATCACCCCACCCCTAACCCCCCGTACACGGGTGGAACCAAACATCATTCGACACTTTGCTTTAATTTTTCTATTTTGGGACTTCCCCCTGTGTACGGGGGGTTAGGGGGGTGTCCCCAAAATAATCAGGAATTTTGCACTCCAGTTTGGAAGCTATCTGCGTAACATCAGTTATTAAAAAGGAAAAGTTTATTTTTTAAATTTTTAAAGTTTATTTTTTTAAATTTTTGTAGAAAATGTAGAAAATATAGAAAATTTTGATTTATCTGACAGGTTGAGATGAAATACTATGGAGACACGGTTACAAGAACTTTGGAGAAAAGAACCACGTAATAATGAAGAATGGGATGAACTTTATCGTTTAATAGTTTCAACAATCAAACATGGAAAAAAATGTTCAGTACTCAATATACTTCCTGAATCAATTGATACCCATATTCAGAATTATATTGTTGATATTGCATTGAAACGCATTGGTCATAGCAAATTATATCATGATGCTGCTTTGAAAATTTTTTTCTGCAATTATTTAAAAGATATTCTAAAAAAGTCTGATACACAACCTTGGATCAACGTACAGTATTTAGGACAAGAAAATGTTGAAGGTGATGAGATTCTATCACCTCTTAAAAAAGTAACACCTGATCAAAGTGTCCTTTCACTATTACAAGAAGTCAGACTCTCTATTGAACAAGTAAAAAAATCAGCACAACAATTCTTTCAAAAAAATGAAGAGTGGGTATATTTATATTTGGCCTACAATGCTTGTCTTGAAAAAGGAGAACCATTGCTTAAATTATCACTGGTTGAATTATCTAAATTTTATCAAATTCCTAACTATCACCGTAAAGCTCGTCAGTTAGGCATTACTCGCAAAAAAGATCAATTTGAAGAGGGGTATGAAAAAACGTTATTGGGAGCGTGGTTTGTGTCACTTGGATTATTTCCAAAAAAAGAAAATATCACAGAAATTGAAATCGCGCTCAAAATTTTGTGTAATGAGGCGTTATTATTAGTAGACGAAAAACAAAATTCTTAAAGGAGTTTAAAAACCATGCGCCCATTATGGCCACCTTTAGCGGTGATTAAAGGTAATTTATTGGCACAAACAGAGCCTTTGCAACCACAAAAAGAGGAACTCGTTTCTGATACTGAAAAAATTGCAGAGGTTGAAGTGCCACCTATGCCAGCATTTTTAAAAGAGTTAGTCCAAAAACGGATTAATACTCAAGCGGCAACTTTTTCGCCAATACCCACGCCTGGGCAAATTTTGGTGATTAATATTGATCAAGAAAAATCTAAAAAAGATAATCGTTTTGCACCTGTAACGGTACTTATTAATAAGTCAACAAAAAATAAAAAAATTTGGACAGGGTGGATGGTTGCCTCAGAAACCGACTATGCCAGTTATTGGGATATGTTATTGGAGCCGGAAGATGAACCGTTTGATCCATTAGCAGGTATGATTCAAGTGTGGAATCCGGTTGAAATTGCGATTCCATCAATGCCCAAAGTATTAGCAGAATTAAAACTTGCACGATTACAAGCAGTACGCGCTATAGCTGAAGAATATGAAAAAAGAATTTTACCCAATGATGAAGAAAGTTTGCCAGGACGTATTGCACCTCGTGATACGTTGGGAGAATTGAGTGTGTTAACTGGTACATGGTTAGGAAATGAAAAAACTGATCCTCGGTGCGAGTATCAAGGACTCTATCGTGAAGTGGCAGAGACTGTGTGCAAAATAGCCCAACCTTTACCAGAGTCATTTTGGGTAAAAATTAAGAATTGGCTAAAACGATTATTGCCACCATTACCACCTATACCTCGGTATTTTCTTGGTGGAGCAATAGCAGCTACTATCACATTTATTGTTTTTTTTATACCTTCATCAAAACTAGAAAGTCCTATTGATAAGAGTTATGAAATAGCAATTGAACAATATTCCGATGAAATAGAAAGTGTGCTTCCTTCTTTAAAATTACATTTAGAAAGCGAAAACATACAAAAGAGTTTCTCCGATAATATAAAAGAGAATTTTTCAATAACAAGTAAAGCTTTTAGAGCCGGTTTAATTTCAGGGAAACAGAGCTTACAATCATCATCAACAATTTATAAGCAAGAATGGTTGAATTCTGGGAGGAAAGATTTTTTTAGATTGGGGCGTTGGAATACTTTATTGTCAACTGTTGCTCAATTTTCAGATAAGGTATCGCTTTCTTTTTGGGAAAATCAACAAAAAATTTTTGCTCAACTCAAAAAGGATTTATCAAGTCAATGGACTGAAGAGTATACTATTCAAGATTTTGAAAAGTTTGGAAAAGCTTTAGAACAAGGCGACTATCAAAAGTTGACTGAAGAATTGAAATACATGAGAGATATACTCTCATCATTGGAAGAATAAACCGGATTATAACGAATTTTGGGGACACCCCCCTAACCCCCCGTACACAGGGGGAAGTCCCAAAATAGAAAAAGCAAAGTGTCGAATGATGTTTGGTTCCACCCGTGTACGGGGGGTTAGGGGGGTGTCCC
>JAUCGK010000091.1 GCA_030378085.1 Candidatus Parabeggiatoa sp. HSG14 | reverse complement strand
TGGATAATATCCACAATAAAAGTATTTAAAATATAATATATTGATTTAATTGAAATAAAATTTTTTGAGATATTTTAGGCACAAAATGTGCTGATTTATAATTCTTTGAAAGTTATAGAGTTTTATACTCGACTATCAAGTTTTTATTGTGACAGAGAAATCCAAGAGTTTAGACGCAAGCACCAGAGACACGAGCATCAGAGACACGAGCATCGGAGACGCGAGCATCGCGTCTCTACATATTGATGGAATTTGGTAGAGACGCAATGCTTGCGTCTCTCGCTTAATAATAATCAATCTTTTAAAAACTTGATAGTCGAGTTATAGGCTGAGTAGTTACAAAAGTTTTAAATAAAAAATTATAAACAATTGCGATTTTAACGAAAATTTTTTTAAAATCAGCATTAAAAATACTTTCAGAAAGGATAATTTATTTTTTTTGGAGCAGGTAACTTATAACACAACCATTGTACATTAAGAATTAATAAGAATAATCACGATAAATTTTATATTGATAGAGGATTTAAGGGGGTATTAATTTATGCAATGCTCAATTTTAAAGTTATAATTGACTGGTTTTGATAAGAGACTTCTAAATTGACAACATATCTATCTAAAAGGATGAATCAATAAAATTAGTCCATTAAAAAAAATAGGCATCGCATTAATTTTGTTAGAATTACTTAACAGAACAGAAGATATTAAAAATTTCATATTTACCTCAAAATTATTGAAATCCCCTTAATTTCTCCACTAAGACTTGATTATCATTTTGGCATTAAAAAATAATACCTTTTCAAATTTCCTAAACACCTAACTGATGATATTTGGCAATATTGAGTTTTTACAATAATTTGCGTATCTTCGCTATACCTAATATCACAATAATGTTAATTCACGATTGTCCAATTTAACTTAAATTGATTGCGAGAATATGACTGTGTCTTCAATATCTCAAACAAAAGCCGAAGCTCAAAAACTTATTAAGTTGTACAATAAACTTCAAGCCGAAGCTAAAACGGTAGATAGTGTTGAAGCAGCACGTAAAGTCGCTGAAGCAGAAAAGCTAGTTTCACAGATACACACACTACAATCGGCTATCAATAAAACTAAAGTCCAAGAAGCCGCAACGAAAAAAGCTCAAGAAAGCAATAAAACTACTACTTTTGCAACAAAGAACGAAGAAAATCAAAAACGTACTTTATCAGAAGAAGAAAGAAAAATAGCACTTGAAGGACGTATTAATCGAATTGAAGATGCCCAGAAAAAAACCCGAATACAAATCGAACAACTCAATCGAGCAAAAGCTGAACTTTCACGTTTACAAGTTGAGGCTGAGAAAAATGCGGAGGTTGTGGTTCAAGGAGTCCGTGTTCATGATGAAGAACGGGTAATTCGTGCTCAAGAATTGACCAAGTTAACTGAGCAAATTCAAAGCAGAGATACACAATACCAAAGCCTTAAGAATGAATTTGACACGGTTCGTCAACAAGCTCAAAAAGACACAGATTTGCTTAGGGAACAACGCGATACAGCTGTTGAAAAACAAAAACAATTAGAAAAAGAAAAACTGAAGCTCTTACGTTATGGTGGGAGTAGTTATGGTTTTTTGAATGGATTATTAATAGGTGTTGGTATTGGTATTTTTTGTTTTGTGACACTTGTTATCGTGATTACTAAAACATCATGGTTGGATGAAGTTGTTTGCAATCTTAAAGGTTCTACATCGTGTTCTTTTTATCAGTCATCAACAACAAGAACTTCAAGAAACTAAAATGGAGTATTGTTGTATGGAAATAATAGGCTAAATGATAACTTTTTGATATAGTAACAAAAAATATAGAAATATGTTGATAATATAGAAATATTTCTATATTATACCTCCCATGAAAGCAGGAAACGTTTTAAAAATGACAGGTATAAGCCGAATACACTTATCATATATTGTTAAACGTGGTTAGTCATGCTAATGATAAATGAAATAGTGAAGAAATAATTACAGATATGCATGAATTAATTCATTGCTTTTCTGGCAAGCATTATTCAAAGGCGTGTCAAACGTGCCATTATTGAGGTATTAAATGAAAGCACTGAAAACGAAAATGAGAGGTTTGGATAAAAGCCAATTTAAACGGCTTAAAGAATTGACGGTTCATGCCAAAAACCTCTATAACCAAACATTATGGACTTTGAGACAAGCGTTTTACGTCACTGGCTTGTACTTTCCTTATCCTAAAATGGATAAGGTTATTTTGCCCGTTAAAAATCTTGAGGGTGAAATTAACCACAAGCTGTTGAAAGCGAGGATTTCTCAACAAACCTTACGAAGGCTTGACAAAAATTTTAAGTCGTTTTTCAAGTGCCATCAAGATTATCAAAAAAATTCTGGTAAGTACTTCGGTCCACCGAAACCATCCCTGTTTAAATGTAAGCAGTACGATAATCTTAATCTATGATTATCAGGCTTTTTAAGTTAAAGGCCGTTTGGTCGTTTTGGAAATGTGAGTAAATCTCTTGACCAAATTAACTTGAGTAAAAAGACTCAAAACTTCGTGAATTTATCTCTATGGGAAGGGCATAGACAAATTACACTATAAACTTGAGTTACATGGCATTATGCTAGAGGTAACAAATGAGAGTAGAACGAAAAAAGCAAGTTTTATTGATGCTGGTTCTTTACCTAAAAATATGAGCCATCGATGTCACATTCATTTAGCGGTAAACGAGTCAAACGAGGTTTATACCGTTCACAAAACGGTACTGCTCTCAATGCTGATGCAAATGGTGCGTACAATATTTTAAGAAAAAGTAACCCTAAGTTTTCCTTTTCGGAATTAACTAAAAAGTCTGAAGTGCTATATACATGTTTGAAGATATGTTGACTTTTTAGTTAGCCGTTCTACAAATTTCTATAAAATCGTGACCTGAAGGACATAAGCATAATTTAGGTTTAACTTTTTGATATGATAGTTAATGATACTATAGGTAGTTGACATTTGATTTCAGTACCAAAAAACTCCGTCAAATGACTGTAAATAAAGAACAATTAGGTGAAAAATAGTCTGAAGTCAAGTGTCAATTACTATATGTTTTTTTATTGCATTTATTGCATTTTATTATCTCTTTTTGTGCGTGTTATTGTGCCAAACATTCACGCAAGGCATGTATTACTTAGTGCAAAAAAATAGAAATCTTCAGACCACTACTAAAATCTCTTTCGCAAAATCCGTTTTTACGCACAAAAATGGATTTAGTGAAAACCGCATTTCTTCGCAAAGAGGAAAAATTACTTCCTTATGCTGGGGGAATCTTTGGTGGTATGGCAATTTTTGTTTTATTGCACTAGCCTTGTCCAAAATGATTTCACATTAAAGTAACTGATTGCGAGAATACGATTGTGTCTTCAATAACTCAGGCCAAGGCTGAAGCTCAAAAACTCATCAGGCGGTATAATCAGCTACAGGCTGAAGCCAAAACAGCAGATACAGTAGAAGCAGCACGTAAAGCGTCCGAAGCTGATAAGTTAGTTTCACAGATAAGCGCACTACAATTAGCTATTACTAAACTTCAAGCGGCTGGCAGAAAAGCCATCACTCCGGCAAGTAAAGGAGGGGTGACCACACCGACAACGGGTAAGAGGAGGACTACAACAACTCCTACTAACGAGATTAAGCGTGTTGCTGCAGAAAAAAGCATGTTAGAAGATCGCATTAAGGGTCTTGAGGATGCTCAAAGTAAAACTCGTGCTCAAATTGACCAACTTAACCGTGCCAAAACGGAACTCACGCGCTTAAAAAAGGTGGCAGAAAAAAGTGCTGCTAATGTGGTTCAAGAACGCCGTACTAATGATGAAAAGCTGCAACAAGAATTGGCCAAATTGATTGATAAAAAAGAGGCAGAACATCATGCCCTTAAAAAAGAATTAGAAACGGTTCGTCAACAAGCCCAAAAAGATGCCGAGATGCTCAAAATACAACGTGATGCAGCACGGGCAATGATGGAAAAACAAAAGCAGTTAGAAAAAGAGCAGTCATTTGTTTCACATCGTCAGAGGAGTTCTCGGGGGTTTTTGGTAATGATTAGTGGTGTGGCCATTACATCATTTTTAATGGGGGTATTAGTTACCTTATTGTTTGTTCCATCAGGACAGACAGAAGTGACTACATCAACTAAAGTTTCTACAAATTCTGCGGATAAAAAGAACACTAAACTTTCTGCTACAAAAGAAAAAGAACGAGCCGAAAAACAAAAAATGATTAAGCCCATGGAAGAGTATCGTGACCATTTATTCAAAGGTGGTAGACCTGGCCCACTGATGGTCAAATTACCAAATGGCACATTTAAAATGGGTAGAAAAAATACTTCGATTTATCAAGATGAGCGTCCACAACATGAAGTAACATTAAAAGGCTTTTCTATTAGTAAATATGAAATAACATTTGAAGAATACGATTTATTTGCTGGGGCAACAGGTAGAATGTTGCCCATAGACGAAGAAAATTGGGGACGTGGAAAACGACCTATCATCAATATCACTTGGCACGATACCGTTGCATACACAAAATGGTTGAGTAAACAGACTACTCACCAATATCGCTTACCGAGTGAAAGAGAATGGGAGTATGCTGCTAAAGCAGGCAAAGATATGATTTATTCCTGGGGTGATAGATTTGAAAACAAAAAAGCGAATTGCGGTATTTGTGGTAATCAGTGGGATATGAAACAAACCACTCCTGTAGGTAGTTTCAAACCTAATGGTTTTGGTATATATGATACTATTGGCAATGTCAGAGAGTGGACACTTAGCTGCTATCGTCCCCATTACGAAGGTGCACCTCTCACCGGAAATATTTGGAAATGGATAAGTGAAAAAGAGTGTTCAAAACGGGTAGTGCGTAGTAGTTCCTTTAGAAGTTCTAGTAAAAGTCGAGAATTACCTATAACAAGAAGGCATGGTTTTAGTCCAACAACGAAGATGGATGAGCTTGGATTTCGAGTGGTACGTGTTGATTAATTATTAGTTGATTAATTTCATTATGTTTTAAGTTTTATTCGTCTCCTGGCAGACGTTCACCAGCACAAGGCAAAGTAAAAACTTGTTTATCTTCCAAACGTAATGCTGTTAATGCACCACCCCATAAACAACCTGTGTCCAGTGCATAGACTCCATTATTTGCATAATAACCCAATGTTGACCAATGCCCAAAAATAATTTTCATATCACGACTGGCACGATTAGACAACAAGAACCATGGTTGAGCCTCACTATTTTGTTTTTTTTGTAATTCTGGTATTCCCTTTTTTTTCATATCTAAATGGCCTTTAGCATTGCAATAACGTAATCGCGTAAAACAATTGGTGATAAAACGTAATCTATTCCACCCTGTGAGTTTATTTGACCATTTTTTGGGTTCATTACCATAAAGATGAGTCAAATATTTTTGATATTGGGAGCCACGTAAGGTCTCTTCAATTTCTGCGGCACGTTGACGCGCCTGCAACAAATCCCATTGTGGTGGTAATCCTGCATGAATCAAGGTAAATCCGAGATCAGCATCGTGATGAAGGAAGGGACGGCAACGTAACCATGCCAATAATTCTTCACGATCTGGTGCTTCTAAGATAGGAATTAACGTATCTCGGGGTTTAAGATATTCAATATGACTGTATGCAATAACAAGTAAATGCATATCATGATTACCCAATACGACAATGGCACGCTCTTTCAATTCCTTAAAAAAACGTAAAACTTCTAACGAATTCGGTCCTCGATTGACTAAATCACCTGTACACCAAAGGACATCTTGTTGTGGGTTAAAGTGAATAAGCTCCAATAAATGTTGTAATTCAGTGTAACAACCTTGTATATCACCAATTGCATAAGTTGACATTGTATTAAGTCCAAATTTGAAAACTGAGAATGAGCGTAAATCTAAGCATTAAATTGACTTTTGAAATAATTTGTCCACCACCCTGCAAAAAGAGTGCGGGCAAAAAAATGCTATTGAATTTAATCTTTCCGTGGTGAAAGAAGTAGTGATGGTTTTTCTTGGTAATGGTTATATATTAGCAGGTACAATGGCGATTATTATATTTTGGTGATGATATTATTTATAGTTTTTTTAAGAATGCGAATTAAGGGTTAAAATTTTTATATCTAATAAAAACAGCATGTTAGAAAATTAACTGAGAAAGATACATCAAATCATCAATTTTAATCACGCGATTTTTCAATGATTTACTCAACCCTTAATTCGCATTTAAGAAGAAACAACAACATTTTTTTTATATGGGTAGCAATTTTGAGATTTAAAAACTGGACATTAGGTATGGGGAATACAAAGTATAAATAGTAGTTTTTTCAATTTTTATTCCTAACTACATTCTTCATTCAAAACTAAATATTTGCTACTGCGTTTCCCTTTTTGGCGATAGTGGGAAAATAATATACTCATAAAAAATTTTTTGAAAATTTTTTTGAAAAGACTTGGTTTATTATAATGAAGTATTGAGTATTTTATTTAGCCGCAACCGCCTTAGAAATGGACTCCAAATGCACATAAAATTACGGGTAATTTAATCTAAATTAAGTTGTCATCTATAAAGCGGCGATTTATTATAAATAAAATAGATTATATTGGTAATGTTTTGAATGGGTAAAAAATTATTGAATAATAAAATCAATCAATTACTTATAAACAACTTGGGTTAATTTATAAGCCATTATTTAATTTGGTCTCAACTATAAAAATATTTTAAAAGTAAGATATTTAAAAACTTATGCACATAGAATAGCCTTTGGAAAAAGGAATTGAATTTCTCAATATTTTTACAAAAAATTAGAGAATTAGAACGTGTAACTCACTAAAAAAGCAATTCTGTCTTTATATATTTGCCACGCACACTCGGTATCACAATAAGATTTACTTAACGAACTTGTCAGATTTTTTAACCAATTATAATGGTCTTGTTTTAACTCTTTTTGCAATGGTTTGTAGAGTTTAGTCACTCGTCCATCAGCATGTTTTAAGAGACGGCTCCCGCAAATTTTCTTTTCAACTTTTGTCTCAGCTTTTTTGCAGTTAAAACTGGCTTGTTCTACTGGTCCTAGTTGTTGGATTCTCAATTCATAAAAATATAACTCGCAATTTGGTTCTATGCAGTGTAACAATTCAATGTTTCGTTCACCTAACCAGTTACGCTGATCTTCTTTCAATAGCTGACTCTCTGACTTTGACAGCACTTTACGCAATTGAAAATAAGCCTTACTCATTTGTTCATCAGCTTTATTAAGTGGGGAATTGTCACAAATCATTTTTTCAATGTCTGTTTCTGCCCTATTACAGTCAAAACCAGCCGCCACCAATGATGTATTAGTAAAAAACAATATAATAGCTAATGTGGGATTTTTATAAAAATTTTTCCTACCAAACATATTATTTCAAAGTCCCCATTGTGGCAAATGTTGATTAGTAAGGGGTGCTTGGTTCAAAGGTGAAACCAATTTTGAATCGAAAGAATTTTAGAAATTTAATGAAATCTAAGTCTTTAGGCGGATTAGTCTCCAACTAATTTTCAATGCTTAAAAAATGGATTCAATTGAAAATTGGCATAACATTTATTTTCACCTTAATATTTTGTGTGTTCAAGAGTGAGTTTTGGGAAAACCTAAATCAATTAAAGCTAGGAATCTGACTTAAATATAATACATTCACCAATTTTTGTGGTTCACTTGTATAGTAGTTCGCTTGTTTAGTTGAATCAATTATTTGTTAACCACTTGTTTTAATTAGTCTCTTCAAAAATAGGGTCAGGATTTTGCCTACTATATTTTAATTAATATAAAACCGTCATAAATTAGCGAAAATATTGTCCTAACAAATGCTTACAATTTTTATAGTCTTTTGTCATTTATTTTTTATTTTTAATTGACATAAAATTATTTATATTTTCACATTAAATTAAGTAATGAGTTAAGGATTATTACTTTTACCAATTTGCTATTTACAAAATTTAATCATGATGAAATTAATATATTTATTAAGTTATATGACTTTACTTTTAACAATGGCTCTTAAAATGCAACCTGTAGTTGCCGATTCCAACGCCATTACTCACTCAATAATTATTTATAAATATATTGATTCTTACGGGATATTACATTTAACAAATAAACCACCTCAAAGTCGTGATCAAGTACTCTATGCACGTAGTTATTTGATAAAATCTGACCAATCGTCACCTACAAAACAAAAAAAACACAGTAAATACAATGATTATAATTCTTTGATTGATGTTGTTGCTCAAAATACCCTTTTACCCAAAGCCCTGCTACATGCAGTGGTTGAAGTTGAATCCGCTTATAATCCCTTTGCTATTTCAAAAAAAGGAGCGGTGGGTTTAATGCAATTAATGCCTAGCGTTGCTAAACGCTACAATGTGATAGATCGCACAGACCCGATTGCTAATCTCAACGGTGGAGCACATTACCTTCGCGATTTACTGCTCATGTTTAATAATAACTTGTCCTTAGCACTAGCGGCTTATAACGCAGGAGAAAATGCGGTAAAACGCTATGATAATAATATTCCACCTTATAAAGAAACAATAAATTATGTAAATAAAGTCAAAGAGTTGTATTATAATTATTTAGAATAATAGTAAATGTTGTCTTCCACTTCCAAATAACTTGGCTTTTGAATTTTCAAAAATTTGTTTCAAAAAGCCGCTATATTTCTTTATATTAACTAATCAATATGTTAAGTCTATTTAAAAAAAAACAATCCTCACAAACAACACCAACATTATTCTTACAACAGTCATGTTGCCCATCTATTAGTTTTGATAAGTTTGTAAAAGGTATTGATAATGTACATATTGATGTGTACTTGAGTCCATATTTTATTAAACTAGGTAATCAGTTAATTTATGAATTTGTAAAGGAACGTAGCACCACCAAAAGACGTTTTTCAGATAAACCCTCAAAAAATATCATTCAACAGCTAGATGCCTTTAATACCAGTTATGCTTCTATGCTTAGTGAAGCTATTTACCGTGCTAAAGAGGGGAAACGAATAGATTCTATACAACTTTTTCAACTCGCTGTCATTAAATTCGTGTTAGATACCGTGCGAGCTAAAATAAATCAGTTATTACATGAATATAGATCAGCAACTCTCAATGAAAACCACCAAAAACTAAAATTGTCTGAGCATATTACATGGATCAAACGAAATCAAGATAACTTATTATATCATGTAAATTACGAACTATTTGCTCAAATGTTATGGGTTGAAAAAAGTACAGTAGGAAAATTACGTGAATCTTTATTAGGTATTGCTTGGACAATTCCTGAAAAGATGTTATCTAATCCTATATTACAAAGTCCCAATCCTCATAATCATGAAATATTGATGAAACATTATGTATTGCTATCTCAAGATATTGATAGTTGTTATGGTTTTAATCGCTTAAATATTCTAATTGATCAATTACTTGATGAAATCAGCAGTATTTGTCCAGTACAAATTGCTCCACCAGAAAAAAATCATACTGATAAAAATCAGTTCAGAGATAAGGAAAATTTGATAAATATCAATTTTTCTTGGAAAGATAACCCAATCAACATAGATGTGTTATTTAATCTACAAAAAACTCAACAAACTTTAGAAGAAGCTGAATTT
The DNA here is from genome assembly GCA_030378085.1 of Candidatus Parabeggiatoa sp. HSG14. Taxonomy (GTDB): domain Bacteria; phylum Pseudomonadota; class Gammaproteobacteria; order Beggiatoales; family Beggiatoaceae; genus Parabeggiatoa. The sequence goes on along the minus strand of JAUCGK010000091.1, from coordinate 7,889 downwards.
CCAGAGCAACAGACACTTATAAAAACTCAACTTAAAATTCAACGCAAAACAAACAAAGTATTAGAACAGCATTTGCGTCAAGCACAAGTCATTTTGCATCTTCTTGCAGCTTATGAAACCCCTCGCTTGTATAAATATTATGCGACACTTCTTAAACCGTATTTACTCTATCAAGCACTTTGTAATGAGGTTGATGATTCTGATATTGCCGTAAAATTACAAAATCAACTAAAAATTAGGCAATTACGTTCTTCAGATAGTAAATCTATATCTATCAATGAATTAAAAAATACTAAAAAACGTTTAACTAAATTAGTACGAAAGCCAGGCAATGAAATTTTAAGACGCTTTATTACTGACTTTGTTACTTACCGACGAGATTTAAAATCCTATCATTTAATGCAAAAAACGATGAAACAAATTCATCTCTTAAGTGATCAAGCTGATGTACAATTATCTCGTAGCAACAACACGTTGCATGAATTTTTCTCACCTGAAGAATACACCAAGACTGAAGAATCCATTCGTTGTCATGTGATCGTTAAGGCTGACTTACGTGGTTCTACAACAATGACAGACGAACTTCGCCGTCGGGAACTTAATCCCGCAACACATTTTAGTCGTAATTTTTTTAACCCAATTCGTCAATTAATCAAAATTTTTGGGGCAGAAAAAGTATTTATTGAAGGAGATGCGGTTATTCTTAGCTTATTTGAATACCAAAATTCCCCTGAACAGTGGTTGGCTACAGCACGTGCTTGTGGTTTAGCACAAAACATGTTGACAGTGGTTGATAAACAAAATGAAGTCAGTCGTACTCACAATTTGCCTGAATTAGAATTGGGAATTGGTATTTGCTATTCTCCAGAAGCTCCAAAATTTCTTTACGATGGAGATCAAAGGATTATGATTTCGCCAGCCATAGGTATAGCTGATCGGTTATCATCCTGTTCATGGAAGTTGCGGCGCAAATATTCGGAACAAAGTAATTTGCTTACACATGTGATGGTTTTTCAACAACCTCCTGATGATGCATTTAAGGGGGAAAAAGGCATGACAACTTTTCGTTATAATCTTAACGGTATTGAACTAGATACACCCGCCTTTAAAAAATTAAAAAATGAAGTGGCTCTGCGTCAAATCAAGATAAATTTACCTGGTGATGAATATTCTACATACTTTTATGCGGGATATTATCCTGATGTTGAGGGAGAAAGACAAAAAGTAGTGATACGTGAGGGGAGAGTTAAGATATGGCAAGAAAATACCAACGATTATCCTTTGACAGATATTTTGTTTTATGAGGTTGTAACAAATAAAAAAATTCTCTATACCATCAATAAACGGGGATTTTAATGGTCATTTTGAATTAAAGTTATTCAGATATATCTTAAACCTCAGAGGCTTGCTGAACCTCAAAGGTTTACTACATAAGATATTGATTTTAAAAGAAAATAAAAGCGGGACAAAAACAGTAAAACTACTACAACTTTACCTCTAGATTTCCTCTCATCGTTATACATAAATATTTTTAAGTATATGAAATAATTTTTCGTAGGATGCCTCCTACGCACCGTTTTGAGGAAATGCATTGAAAAATGGTGCGTAAAACACACCCCACATTTAATAATTTCAACTTAATTGTATAACAATGAGAGATTTCCTTCAGTGCAGGAATAACAAATCACCCAAAATATTGACAATATCATTTTTGGCAGAATCGAACATTTAGGCAGTTATATATCGGCAAAAAAAATATCAGTAAGTACCGAAACACAAATTTTCTGGTGTTTTACCCCCTCTATAATTTTCGAGGGGGACTTACATAAAATATATGTTTATTTTTGGCGAAAGTACTTAAATATTCTAAACCCCTACAGTCAAGACCACTGCTTTATTATGACCTCCAGAGTCTGATCACCCAATCCTTTAATACGTGTTACCAAATCCTTTAATGATGTAAACGCTTTGAAGTTCGATTTTTTCCGTTCTCTGATAATGTTCTTGATGACATTTTGTTTCGTGTCTGCATTTTTCAATCTGTTAGTCAACTCAGAAATAGGCAAAGTATTAACCGCTTTTAAGAATGCCTGAGACGAACCTTTGGTTGTTGGCTTTTTGACGGGTTCTTTTGCAGATTTTGCAGGTACCGATTTTTCTGCAACCTTTGATTTTGACGCCGAGCTACGTGTCGTTTTTGCCCCATTAACAGATGTGCCTGCTTTTTCTAGTAATGGTTGTAAGCGAGTGATTTCGTTACTCACCGTATTAATGGCTTTTACTAACGTTTTCAACGTATTATCTAGTGTTCCAAGGTGAGTACTTAAGCCTTGGAGATGAGGTGTGGATTTAGATGGATTTCCCATAAAGTTTGTTCCTTAATTATTTGGACAAAATCATTTTCTACTATTAATCAATACTTAAAATTCAAGTATATTGAATCATAATTATAATTATTTGTATTTAAGTCCTTTTTGCTTATATTCTATAGCTATTGCCATGAAAATGCTACTTCTAATGTATTATAATCAGGCTGTTCCAATTCCATTGGATTAAACTAGTATTCACCAGGTCACGATTTTATAGAAATTTGTAGAACGGCTAACTAAAAATCAACATATCTTCAAACATATATAAGGATGTAACCAATCCGATATCCCCTCACCTACCTTTTTGATTAATTCCAAAAAGGAAAATTCAGGGTTACTTTTTCTTAAAATGTTGTACGCACCATTTGCATCAGCATTGAGGGCAGTGCCGTTTTGTAAACGGTATAAACCTTGTTTGACTCGTTTACTGTTAAATGAATGTGATAATTGATAGCTCATAATTTTTTAGGCAAAGAATTAGCATCAATAAAACTTGCTTTTTTCGTTCCACTCTACATTTGTTACTTCTAGCGTAATGCCATATTATTCATTTGTTATTAAAGAATACTGGTTTAATAACCCTCAAAATCAATACAATGTATAATAAAAATTGTATCGTATATGAATAAACATTTGCAAGGTAGTGTAGTACAACTATGTTTCGTTTTCAAGTAAAAGAGTCATCCATGTTTGGGGTTCAATTCATTAAAATACAACCTATAACTTAATTTACTACAATATCGCAAAGGTTAACTAAAAAATACGAAGAATAGCTTTAGTGTCCCTTACTTTGCTGGTTGCTGTACCAATGAAAAGTGTAAAGTAGATATATCTTTCATTTTTACCCAAGTGACGTAAGAAATTAGTATTTGAGGGCAAGTTACTTATTGAATCGTTAATGCTAAACAATTGTCACAATCAGTGAACTTTAATTCTTGAAAATACTGATTTGCAATATAGGGAATGGTTATGAAATAATTTTCCCGTTTTAAATGTTTGCTCACTACTCCCAACTCTTCCTTAACGTAGAAGGAGAGTTCCCTTGCCGGGTTAGACGGTTATCAGGAAGTTATTTCGTGACTATTCCTAAGTACGAATAGCAAAAAACTTTTCCAAAGTTTGATTCAAGTGCTGATGCAAAGTGAATTTAAGTCATTTATCTTTTATCTTTGCACAATATTCATTGTTACTTTTTACCTGCATTTGGAAATTCCACAATAAATCTTGAGCCATCTCCTAATTTGCTCTTGCACCATACTTTCCCATGCATGGCTTCAACTAATTTTTTAACAATAAATAAGCCCAAACCTGTTGAATGTTCATCTCCAGTAGGTTGTGGTGTTAAGCGAGTAAATTTACCAAATAATTTTTGTTGATCCACGTCACTTAGTCCTGGTCCTTCATCTTCGATTTCACAACGCACATATTTGTCATCTTTATTGAGATGGATAATAATATTTTTGTTGTGTGATGAGTATTTTACAGCATTAGAGGTTAGATTATCTAATACTTGATAGATAATAGTCTCATCGACAAGTACCTTATGTTCTTCATTTGAACTTTGATATAGCACAGTGATGTTCTTTGACTTTGCCCGATTGTGATAACGAGTCGCCAAAATTTGTATGATTGGCAAAATGTCGATAACAATCATTGAAAAATTCATTTTTCCTGCTTCAATTGCATTGACATCAAGTAAATTTTTGATTAAATCAAACATTTGCTTTGAATTTGTTGAGATCAATTTTGTCATGTCAAGCACAGATTCTTTAGGCAACTTATCATAGTCACTTTCAATTAATTGAGATAAACCTTGAATGGCTGATAATGAATTTTTCATATCATGTGCCACAATGCCTAAAAATTCACTTTTGTCTTGATTAAGTTGAGTTAACTGACCATTTTTTTTACGCAATTCTTGATTGAGTTGAATTAGTTGACCATTTTTTTCATGCAACTCACAAGTTCGTTCTGCAATGGTTTGTTCTAAATGTTGCCGATACGATTCAATGGTCATAATATCCGAATAAGCCCGTAAATTAGCAGTGACAATGGTAAAAGTCTTTTGAGCGGTTAGTTCAGTCTTACTGCTATAGTCGTTAATTTCATATTTACAGATCACATCTTTTTCCGGCGCATGGCCTGGTTGTCCTGTCCGCAAAATAATACGAACAAAATGATTTTTTAGCGTTTCACGAATATAAGCCACTAATTTTAAACCCGCATCATTACTTTCCATCACCACGTCTAAGAAAATAAGAGCGATATTGTGCTGCACAAGTAATTGTTTGGCTTCTTCAGCAGAGTAAGCACTAAGGATATTCAACGATTTATTTTCATAAGTAAAATCAACCAAAACCAAGCGAGTCATTTGGTGGATATCTGCTTCATCATCGACAATCAGTATTTCCCAAGTATCTTTAGATAGCTTATCTTTAGTATTTTCTTCAGCGGGTGCAAATAAATTTTCTTCATCTTGAAAAATTTCATCGTATTGATTCATGATTTTTTGTCTTTTAGATTTCGGATTTCAACGATAACGATATTGATTTTTAAAATTAAGGTGAAATACTTTTCAAACAATTGAAAAGGGCTTAACTAATTGCTATCCAACTCTCAAATGGTTTGAAGTTAACATGTATTCAATAACTGATGTTACGCACTGCACTTCCAAAAGTGAATATTGGAGTGCAAAATTTATTTTCAGATTGTAACAGATTTTGGGGACACCCCCTAACCCCCCGTACACGGGTGGAACCAAACATCATTCGACACTTTGCTTTAATTTTTCTATTTTGGGACTTCCCCCTGTGTACGGGGGGTTAGGGGGGTGTTCCCAAAATTCGTTATAATCAGTTTATTTTGCAAAGGTTGTACTCTAGTTGGCAAAATAAATTTTGCACTCCTGTTTGCCAGTTGGCAAGATAAATTTTGCACTCCTGTTTGGAATCTATCTGCGTAACATCAGTCAATAAAAAGAAATATTTCTTAGAAACGGCTTAAAATCAACATCATAATTTTACCTATAGTAATTGACACTTGACTTCAGACTATTCTTCACCTAATTGTTCTTTATTTACAGTCATTTGACGGAGTTTTTTGGTACTGAAATCAAATGTCAACTACCATAATTAAAATCAATTTTTTACATAAAAAACATTCTCACAACAACATTAGGGAAATTCTAAATAGATAAAAAAATAATATATTTTATGTAGTCTCTACGGGAGTGCAAAATTTATTTTGCGATGGGTTGCGCTCTTAGTTGGCAAAATGAATTTTGCACTCCCGTTTGGAAGCTATCTGCGTAACATCAGTTATGTAGATATTAATTCGTGTACAAAATAGCATTATAACCTACAATTAACTTTCACTTAAGTGATGTTTTTAGCATAGGCGGTTGCGGCTAAATAAAATACCCTTGTTCTGGTTCCCAAATTCCATTTGGGAACCCATGTTTGGACGCTCCGCGTCTAGCTGGGTATATTTTTTTCCCGCTATCGCCTAACTATTCGCTCTTTAAAAATAATCTTGATTGATTTTTCAACACTTATTAAGGTATTCTCTCAATTTAAAACCAGGCTTCAATTCTTTATGTTGTTCATTTTCCAGCTAAAATGATTGAATACTTCAACCCAAACACAACTCTTTTACTCTTGCTAAACAAGGCATTGAATGGATTCCCAATCTTTACACATATTTCCACATCTTACCACAACATCACTTAGGCCATTAGAAAGCTTAGAAACCCACCTACTTGCTCATCAAGCTAAAATTGAACAATGGTTACGTCTTCAATGGCAAAACACACCTGCACCATTTTATACCTCTGTAGATCTGCGTAATGCTGGCTTTAAACTTGCTCCAGTTGATACTAACCTGTTTCCAGCCGGTTTTAATAATCTTAATCCCACTACATTACCACTTTGTGTGCAAGCGGTACAATCAGTGATTGAACGATTAAATGTAGCAGCTCGCCGTGTATTATTGATACCGGAAAATCACACCCGTAATTTTTATTATTTGGAAAGTGTAGCCACTTTGCGTGATATTTTACAAAAAGCGGGCTATGAAGTACGTATTGGATCAATATTGCCTGATTTAAAAGCATCAAAAGCTTTAACACTCCCCTCTGGACAAAATTTACTACTTGAACCTTTAATCAGAAAAAATAATTGTGTCACTGTTAAAGGATTTACCCCTTGTTTGATACTTCTCAATAATGATCTTTCTTTAGGTTCTCCGTCAATTCTTGAAAATATTCATCAAAAAATCGTGCCACCGTTACATGTTGGTTGGTCTACCCGTTTGAAATCTAATCATTTTACTTTTTACAAAAAAGTTGCCCAAGAATTTTCTGAGCAAATTGGTATAGATCATTGGTTAATTGATCCACTCTTTAAAAATTGTGGAGAAATTGATTTCATGAAAAAAGGGGGTTATGAATGTTTAGCCGATAATGTTGGAGTATTATTGAATGCCATACAAAATAAATATACGGAATATGATGTGCCTTACCAACCTTTTGTGATTATTAAAGCAGATGCGGGTAGCTATGGTATGGGTGTTATGACAGTACACAGTGCTGAGGAAATCAGTGATTTAAACCGTAAACAACGTACCCGTATGTCAGCTACCAAAGAAGGAAAATCTATTCGCCGAGTTATTTTGCAAGAAGGCGTATATACTTTTGAAACTTTGGGAGCAAATAATGCCGTTGCAGAACCTGTAGTGTATATGATAGATCATTTTGTTGTAGGCGGTTTTTATCGTGTACATACCACTCGTGGTATCAATGAGAATTTAAATGCCCCTGGAATGCATTTTGAACCGATTCCTTTTGCCGATTCTTGTATTACCCCTGATCAAAATATGGCACCTGATGCTTGTCCTAATCGATTTTATGCTTATGGCGTGATTGCTCGTTTAGCATTATTGGCTGCGGCTCGTGAGCTTAATGAATAGGGAGTTGAGAATCAGAAGAGTTAACGATTTTAAGAATAAAAATTATTAGTCAAAACAATTTATTAAGTATCATTTTTTTGAGTTTCTCATTCCATTTATTTAATAATAAAGAACAGAGACAGATGAATGAACCTTTGTTAGATATTGAAGTCATTGAAAGAGTTAAAACGGCCTCTATCAAACGGGGACCTGAGTTTTGGAAGTCTTTAGTCAATAATTTTCTCACTCATTCTTCAACATTAATTAGTGAGATAAAACAAGCCTATCAGCTAGGTCACATAGATCAAATGCTTAAAGTGCTTCATAAATTAAAAGGAACAACAGCAAGTTTTGGTGCCTCTGCTTTAGCTCAATGCTGTCAAGAAATCGAAAATCATTGTGCTAAATCTAATAATACAGAAATAAAATTACTTGTCAGTCAATTGGAAAATTGTATAAAGCAAAAGATGCTTTGCAGATTATCATGGAACTCAATCCATTGATATTAGCTAGTGTAGAAAAACTGCATAATGACTATGTCAATGCCTCTAAAACACGTTTTATTTCGCCATTTAA
>JAUCGK010000090.1 GCA_030378085.1 Candidatus Parabeggiatoa sp. HSG14 | reverse complement strand
TAATTGTAGAATAATTTTAATTGCATTTTGCGAAAATATTCTATATTCTGGAAATATTTCCAAAATATGGAAAAATTGTTAAGTTCTTACCATCTATAGATGGCAAGATAAATAATTTCACTAAAGGAAGAATTTAAGGTATTGGGATTTTCTACAATAGGCTTAACATGAAAACAGAGGATATCAATGAATCTAACCAAAATCGCTGATGAGCATAAAATCTTGGAAATTACTGTAGGACTACCTTTTGAACGAATTTATCATTATCATGTATAATTCTTAAAACGATTTGTAAATTCTCAAAAAATAAAAATATTTATTTTTATCAGGAAAGCTTTACACATTTTTTAATTTTTTCTATAACTCAATAAAATAACGGACTAAAAAAATGGACACTAAATATTTTAGTGATGTCTATTTTTGAATAAAGAGCGTAATTGAGGTCCATTTATAGAAAGAAAGTGTTTAATATTTTTTTAACAACAACCCGCTAAATAAAGGATTATTATAAATATGGCATTGATTGTACAAAAATATGGAGGTACTTCAGTAGGTTCAACCGAACGGATTATCAACGTTGCCGAAAAAATCATGGCAACCCGATCTCAAGGACACGATGTTGTTGTGGTTGTTTCTGCCATGAGTGGAGAAACCAATCGCTTGGTGGCACTCGCCAAAAGTGTTGCAGAACCACCCAAAGCCCGTGAATTTGATGTACTCTTAGCCACTGGTGAACAAGTCACAATAAGTTTATTGAGTATGGCTCTTGAAGCACGTGGTTGTCCAGCACGTTCTTATACAGGTGCACAAGTACATATTCTTACTGATAATGTGCATACCAAAGCGCGTATTCTTGAAATTGATGATCAACGTATTCACGCTGATTTAGCACAAGGTACTGTTGTCGTTGTAGCTGGTTTTCAAGGCATTGATTCAGAAGGTAATATTACAACATTAGGTAGAGGAGGATCAGATACCACCGCTGTTGCCCTAGCTGCCGCTTTGAAAGCCGAGGAGTGTCAGATTTATACCGATGTGGATGGCGTATATACGACAGACCCCCGTATCGTTTCTGATGCTCGTCGTCTTAATCAACTTTGCTTTGAAGAAATGTTAGAGATGGCAAGTTTGGGTGCCAAAGTTTTACAAATTCGCTCGGTAGAATTTGCCAGTAAATACAATGTACCGTTACGTGTGCTATCCTCTTTTGAAGAGGGGTTAGGCACATTGATTGCCTCAGAGGATATCAGTATGGAACAAGCCCTAATTTCAGGTATTGCGTTTAACCGTGATGAAGCTAAATTAACCTTATTAGGAGTACCTGATAAACCGGGTATTGCCTATCAGATTTTAGGTCATATTGCTGATGCCAATATTGAAGTAGATATGATTGTCCAGAACATAGGGGCAGATGGCTCGACAGATTTTACTTTTACAGTGCATCGTAACGATTATCAAAGTGCTTTAAATATTCTGCACAACACAGCCAAAGAGTTAGGGGTACGCGAAATACAAAGCGATAATCAAATTGCTAAAATTTCTTTAGTGGGTGTAGGAATGCGTTCACATGCGGGGATTGCTAGCACTATGTTCAAAGCGTTAGCAGAAGAAGGGATTAATATCCAGATGATTTCGACCTCAGAAATTAAGATTTCGGTAGTCGTGCATGAGAAATATTTAGAATTGGGAGTCAGAGTTTTACATGCTGCTTTTAATTTAGATAAAGCAGCTTAAAATCAGGTGATATTATAGACATTCAGAAAAATACTTCAAAAAACCTGACAGGTTTCTAAAACCAGGTTTTAGTGTGTGAAATTATTTGTGTAAAAAACTCATAGATATTCAAAAAATTATATTTAAAGTATTGTTGGAAATGGAAAATTGGTAATCAGTTTATATTTTTTCCTTCTTTTCCATTACCCAAAATAATGGAAAAACTTTTTTGGATATTTTTTGGATAATTATTGAGTGTTTGAATGAGATTTTTTTTATAACTCAATGATCTAGTTTTTCTATTTTTATTATATAACTACATGGATTACTTATAATAAAGGATTACATCAGAATCTCAATTCTGATGTCATTATTGGAAACAGAAGGCTTTTTGAAAAGGTTTCACATTAGAGTTTATACCGATTTAACATAACTGGTTGATTTTATTGATATTCCTATTTTAGGAAAGGTAATAAAATCAAGTACTTAAAATATAATCGGTATAATATCTATTATTTTGAGTGATGGTGGTGTTATTGACCTTTCAAATTATGACAGTCTTATCCTTTATTATAAATAATCCTTGTAGTTATATAATAGCAAAGGCAGAAAAACCTGATCATCGAGTATAAGAGAAATTAAAAGAAAAAATTTTCATTTAAGCACTATACATAAGGGAACAAGAAAGAAAAATCTCCCCTTTGAAAAAAGGGAACTTGGGGATTTATTTGTTTTCCAAGTCCCTTAAGATGTGCCTGACATCAAATGTGAGCTTGGAGCTTGATTAGAGATTAAGGAGAAAATCTATGTTGATTTTGACAAGGCGTGTTGGTGAATCACTGATGATAGGAGAAGAAATAACAGTGACTGTATTAGGTGTCAAAGGTAATCAGGTACGTATTGGGGTGAATGCCCCCAGACACGTTGCCGTTCACCGTGAAGAAATTTATCATCGGATTCAACAGGAAAAAGTTCAAGCAGACGATCCCAAAGATGACGATTACTAAAGACTTTATTTTTAATTTTTTGACTTACTGTAAATTTTTGCCTTAACTGAAATCCAAAGCAAAGCTTTGTACTTTATATCAAAATTATTTACAGCAAGAATTTTTGTATTATTTTGAAAAAATAAAGGTTAGCATCATGCTGACCTTTTTTTTTGTCATACTTATCAGAAAAATATTGAATATAGCTAAAAATCCAATTTTTTTGACACTTTAAGTAAATTAATATTAAATTTTAAAATTATTAAGATTGTTAAAGATTTGTATCTGTTATTTTTTTGTTTTAGTTACAATTAATTTCTTGAGTCTTTTTTCACGTCGATTTTGCCATAATTGTGTGACTTGTGAACGCCATAAAAAATTGATGAGCAAATAACCGCTTAAAGCACTAAAAAAACCTAATATAAAAGAACCCAATAATAAGGGTTGCCAAAAATTTCCCAATGTGTAGAGTAACCATTCTTGAGAAAAACTAAATTCAACCTGTTCAGTGGGCATTCCTAACAAAACTGTACCTAACATATAAGCAAAATAAAATAGTGGTGGCATAGTAATAGGATTGGTTATCCATACTAAACTAACTGATACAGGTAAATTGACACGCAAAAGAATAGCTATTGCCGCTGCTAATAACATTTGCATAGGCATAGGAATAAAGGCAATAAATAAACCCACAGCTGAACCACCCGCCAATGATCGTCTGTTAAAATGCCACAAATTAGGATCATGAAGTAAATCCCCAAAAAACTGAAGATTTGGATGAGATTTAAGTTGAGAGACTGGGGGTAATGAACGTTTAAAAAAATTTTTCATAGGAATTAAGATTGGAAATGAAAAATGAAAAATGTGTAGGTTGGATAATATTAAAACAGTATTTTCTAACAATTATCTATTTTTAATTGAATCGCTATAAAAAATGCGTTTAGGTACACTTGCTTTTCTCCTTGGCATACTTCTTTGTCAAACGTTGAGTCATTTACCTGATATACGTTGGACAGTTCTTTTATTTCCTTTAATCATCTTAGTTTGGAAATTACCACGTTATCGCTTGGTGTTTTTCTTTGCATTGGGATTATTCTGGGCAATGTGGCGTGCCGATATGATATTAGCACAAAAATTACCTCCCGATCTTGAAGGACAAGATATCAGCATTACTGGAACAATTATTGATTTACCCGTGCAAAACGCTTACGGCTGGAAATTTTATTTTGCACCTATTCCCTCCAGAAAATGGCCCAATCCCTCCCTTATGCGCTTATATTGGAACTATCCAACAAAATCACTACGCCCCGGACAACAATGGCAATTAACAGTCCGCTTAAAACGGGCGCGTGCTTCAATCAATCCTGGGAATTCTGATTATTCTAAATGGTTATTTCAACACAAAATTTTAGCAACTGGTTCTGTCCGTTCAAAAAGTGAACAACATTTATTAAGCCAGTCATCTCCCTACAATATAGATAATCTACGTTATCATCTGGCAGAATCCATGCAAAAAGCATTAGGTGAGCATTCAAGTGCTAGTCTGATTATTGCGTTAGCTTTAGGTATAAAACGTGGGATTTCAAAAACACAAAGGAATACTTTGCAACATACTGGCACTGCCCATTTAATGGCCATTTCTGGTTTGCATATTGGCTTCATTGCATGGTTTGTTTTTGGAGCAGCTCGTTGGTTTTGGTCCTTTACAGGAAAAGCCGCATTATGGCTACCCGCACCTCGCTTTGCCGCTTTGTTTAGCTTATCAACCGCTTTTTGTTACGCACTATTAGCCGGATTTTCTTTGCCCACTCAACGCGCCCTCATTATAGTTATTGTCGCAATCTCTGGAATTGTATTTGCTCGTAAAGTTGCTATTTCCCATATTTCAGCTTTAGCTTTGCTAATGGTATTGTTATGGGATCCATTGTCAGTCTTATCAGCAGGATTTTGGTTATCATTTGGGGCAGTCACTGTAATTGCGTATGCCTTAAGCAACAAACGTGAACAGAAAATTTCCCCTTTAAGTAAGTGGGGACTAAGCACTTTGAAAACACAATGGGCGGTGACTTTAGGTTTATTTCCCCTTCTTTTAGCTATTTTTGGCTATTTGCCATTGAACTCATTTTTATCTAATGCTATTGCTATTCCTTGGGTCAGTTTTTGGATTGTACCACTTACTTTATTAGGTACAGCAATGATTTTATTTTTGCCAACACTAGGAAGTATATTGCTACAAATTTCCGCTGATACTCTTGATTTTGTTATGGTTTCTATGACATGGCTAGAAAATTTTGACGGGAGTGTATGGCAATGGACTATACCACCGTTGTGGACAATCATCGTAGCAATGGGAGGTATCATAATATTGTTGTTACCGCGTGGCTTTCCAGGGCGATGGTTGGGAATCTTATGGCTATTCCCCCTTTTTTTTATTCCTTTTCCTTACCCTCAACACGGTCAAGTTTGGTTTACTTTATTAGACGTGGGACAAGGTTTAGCGGCAGTAGTACGCACTAAAAATTATGTATTGGTATATGACACAGGACCAAAATTCAGTGAAAAATTTAATATGGGTGATGCGGTAGTTGTGCCATTTTTACGGACCCAAGGAATACGACATATTGATAAATTATTGATTAGTCATGGTGATAATGATCATAGTGGTGGGGTACAAAGTATCTTGGAAACTTTATCTGTAGATAAAATATTGACCAGTGCTACTCAAAAAATAGAAAAAATATTCACTAAAATACCTAAAAAATTGACCGATACCAAAGTATTATCATGTCAAACAGGCCAACATTGGCAGTGGGATGGCGTGGATTTTAAAATATTACATCCCCCTAACGATTATTTTGCAAAAAAGCGTAACGACTATAGTTGTGTATTAAAAGTCAGTTGTGTTGGAGGCTCTATATTATTGCCAGGGGATATTGAAAAAAGAGTAGAACATCGTCTAGTACAACGCTATCAAACTGATTTAAAAGCAGATATTCTCATCGCACCTCATCATGGCAGCAGTACTTCTTCAACAAAACACTTTCTTAATGCTGTACAACCCTCAATTGCTTTATTTTCAACTGGCTACCGTAATCGTTTTAAACACCCAAGAAAGAAAATTGTGCAATATTATCGTCACCAAAAAATTGACTTTTGGAATACCACACAGACAGGGGCAATTAGTTTTCGTTTATTGGCTAGTGGCATTTCTGCACCCAATTTAGCCCGTAAAGAAATGCGACATTATTGGTATGATTAATTTTAAAAATAATTTCTATTTAATTTTATTAATCAATTCACTACCCTTTAAAAAAATAGGGAATAGATTAAGAGGGGCAGAGCTTTGCTACACCACTGATTCGCTAAGATAGTGGGGTAAACGTCACAAGTTCCATAACGAAGTTGCGCTATCACTTTATTTTAATTAATTGATAATAACGTCTATAAAAACAAATTCACAATTCACAATTCATAATTTATAATCTCTAAGTGATGTTGATTAATAACTGATAATTTAATTATAATCTAATGACATTTTTTAGTATGTGAATCCAATTTCTTTTCAATTTCAGATTTTTTGCATGTTAAAAAAGTTAAAAAACTTTTGTTGACCTAAATATAATGCGATGCCCTTTAGGGTTTAAAATGATATATTAATTTTGGGGAGTTGGAAAAAATGAATCCTCCTGATTCCCCTTTTGTAAAGGGGAGACTCCCACCTTTTTGTAAACGCCAATGGTTAGGGGGATTTTTTTATCCATTGTTCTAAAAATTGAGCCTTATTGATTTTAAGGATCACAGTCAAGGAAACAAAAAAATGAATGAAGTCAATTTAACATTCCGGCGTTACAAAGATGACGACGATGCACATGTAAGATGGAATCAAGATGTCATTCAGTCAGGAGAATCTGATCTTTGTCCGACGTATATACATCGCACCCCACCTTGCCAAGGCAGTTGTCCCTCTGGTCACGATGTACGTGGCTGGCTATCCATTGTTCGTGGACTGGATAAACCCCCAGAAGGTATGCGGTGGGAAGAGTATGCTTTCCAGCGTATGACAGAAGCCAACCCTTTCCCTGCTATTATGGGTCGTGTTTGTCCTGCGCCTTGTCAAGATGGTTGTAATCGTAATGAGGTGGAAAACCATGTTGGTATCAATTCAGTTGAACAATATATCGGTGATTGGGCACGAGAAAATAATCTGACCTTCCCTAAACCAGAAAAAGAGACTGGTAAAAAAGTCGCTATCGTTGGTGGTGGGCCTGCCGGGTTAGCAGCTGCCTATTTTCTGCGCCGACGGGGACATAGTTGCACTATTTTTGAGTCTTATAACACAGTCGGTGGTATGATGTGTTTTGGTATTCCTGGTTACCGCATACCTCGCGATGTTCTGGATCATGAAGTCAACCGAATCCTTGATATGGGGGGGATTGAGGTTAAAACAAATACTCGCGTAGGCACTGATGTTACCATAGAACAACTGGAAAAAGAATACGATGCCATTTTCTGGGGCGTTGGAGCCACATCCGGTAAAGCACTACCTATTACTGGTGCAGAAGCTCCCAACTGCGTTGATGGTATGGCATTTTTACGTGCCTTTAATGAAGGACGGTTACAACATTTATCAGGACGTATATTAGTTATTGGTGGTGGTGATACTGCTATGGACGTAGCCGCAGTCGCCCGACGTATAGGCCATATTTCTCAAATCCATGAAAAAGATCGTCCTGAAAATGTAATTTTGGGTCAAACTGTCCATGATGTGGTATCAGCAGCGCGTCGAAAAGGGGCAGATGTATGGCTTGTTTATCGTCGTCCTATCTCAAAAGCACCTGCAACCAAGCACGAATTGGAAGCTATTATTTCTGAGGGTGTGGAAATTCACGAAAGTTTAGCACCGTTAGAAGTTGTCCTTGGCGAAGATGGTCGAGCTAAAGCACTCAAGGTGGTACCAGTCGATTGGTCAAGTGGTAAAATGGTCGTTAAGGAAGGTGAAGAATTTGAGATTGAATGTAGCATGATTGTTGGAGCCACCGGTCAAAAAGGTGATTATACGGGTATTGAAGAAATGGATAATGGTAAGGGTTTGATAGATACGAACCGTTCGTATCAAGTGAAATCCAAGCCCGGTCATTTCGTGGGTGGAGATGCGGTTAAACCCCATTTGTTAACTACAGCAATAGGTCATGCGGCCATCGCTGTCAAAAGCATGGATTCCCACCTAAACAGTAAAGAAATTCCAGATATTCCAAAAGTCAACGTTCATCACTTCAGCTTACTTCAAGAACTACAAGATCATAGCATGGGTCCAGAAGACTATGATCATGAACAAATTTGGGGAACGAATGAATCAAATTTCGCCGTTCACAACTACGAAGATCGTTCACCCTCTGAGATCATTTCTTGTGATAAATTGTTCTTAGGTCATTTTGAGCATGAACCCATCAACTTACGCCAAGAGGTTAAAATCACCTCAGAAGAAGTACTCAGCAATTTTAAAGAACGTTTCTTGGGATTAACCGAAGAAAAAGCCGTTGCTGAAGCCAATCGTTGCATGAGTTGTGGTATGTGTTTTGAGTGTAATAACTGCGTCCTTTATTGCCCACAAACAGCAGTATTCCGTGTGAAAAAAGACAAACACGTTATGGGACGTTACGTCGATACTGATTACAATAAATGTGTTGGTTGTTACATTTGTAGAGATGTTTGTCCAACAGGATACATTCACATGGGGTTATTGTAATAAGAGTTGGAAGGATATTTCCTTGCGGCAAAAGTTCTTGTGCGTAAAAACTTTTGTCTCGAAAACCGTTGGCGTAAAGTATTCCTTTTGAAACGCCAACGCAGGGACAATGCCATTAACTTAAGAAGATTTGTAGGGTGGCTAGAATGAAATGAAACCCACCAACTCCCTGAATAATGGTGGGTTGAACGTTCCGGAACGTAGTTGCGCTACGCTCTACCCACCCTACGTTCCTACATTTTGACTTATGTATAACGATGAGAGACCTGCCAGGTTTTGAAAACCTGGCAGGTATTAAATCCGAAAACTTGAACGTTCAGAGTATAACACAATAACATACTATTACACCCAAATATTTTGAAAGGAGAAAAATTCTTTAAAATTATGACTTATTCATATAAATCCAGTCGAGCATTAACTGATAGCATTAATACGTTAGCAACTGTTGCAATGAAAAGTATCATTTTTATTTGTTTAAGCATAATGATTTTCATCAGTTTCAATATGGTTTCCACAGTTCAAGCAGAAGATACAGCACCATCATGGCAAGAAAATTATTTGCGTCAAATCGCCGAAGCACAAAAGGAAATGGCCACAGCACAGACACAAATTGCTAAAGTGGTCACACAAATGGCAACAGAAAGCCCTCTTCCAATCTTACTTCAAAGAATGGAAAAAATGACGAGAAATGATGCGCCATTTCCAGTTTTACTCAACAGAATGAAAGAAGATTCTGACATGTTGCGGAGCATGATAGTAAACAACTGCGTCAAAGAGAAATGTGCCATTGCTGAAGCGGCTGGAAAAACTTGTCATAAAAAAGAAGTGAAAACAGAGTGCAAGAATAAAACTCCAGGAACGGGAGTGGTACAATTATTTTCTATGATGGGTCAACAAATTTCCATGGTTGGCAAACAAATTTCACTTGAAATGAATGCACAGAAAAATGCGTTGGATGCTGCAATAAGCCTATGTAATGATTCCACATTATCGCGCAAAGCGTGTTTGTCAAATGTAGCACAATTAAAAGAACAGGTATTAAGGCCATTAGAATTTTGCAAGGAGTTATCATTCTCACAACAAGAATATGAACAGTGCGTTAAAATCGCAAATCAGTTCAAAAAGCCAAACTCAAACCCATTAAAATTATGTAAGGGGCTTCCACAATCAGAAAAAAAACAGTGTAAGTCTATTGTGATAGTCATCAAGTCATCATTAGGAGAAAAACAGATCGGACCAATAAAGAGCTTAGCGGGCATATTCGTTCTCGCTCAAAGACTCAGAGTGGATTCGGACTTCATGAGAATAGCATCAGATAAACCGGCTGGAAGCGGATTGTTCGCAGGCAACATTACAGCTGCATTGAATGAAATCCATTATGTACTATCCGTAGTACCGGAAATAGTTGCAATTGTACGTGATTTGAATTTTAAAATGGGAATTATGGTTCGAGATGTGGATTCGAGTATGGGTCGCATGGGTCGTATGATGCCAGGCGGTTGGGGATGGTAGTCAAATAAAACTGGGAATTGGGAGGAAATCGTTCCTGATTCTTGGTTACTCATTACCCATTCATTATCATTTTCCATTAGTATATCGTCAATTTTATTTTGTCCAATGGAGTCCAAACCTTTAGGTTTGGGCTTTTCTTCGCAACAACTTTGGGCTTCAATGTACTATAGACGTTCAGAAAAATAAAAGTTGTCAGACCTGCCAGGTTTTAAAAACCTGGCAGGTCTTAAGGCCAAAATCTTTATCTGAAAGGCTATAGGCAAGTAAGGAAATAAACAGGCAAACTTACGATTTAGCAACTTTTTACAAAAAAATGCCCCAAGGTTATAGATAAGCCGAGGGGCTTTTTTGTGTCAGTTGATTTTCTCTAAATAGTAGACAATACAAATAAGATAAGTTCATAAAAATTCTTTAATCCAAAACCTAAAATTCAGAAAAAAGCTATGAAAAGTTACCGAAAAGAACTATGGTTCAATATATCAGGGCGACGTGCTTTTATTAATATTACGCCTCAAGTAGCAGAGTGTTTGCAAGAAAGTGGAATCCAAGAAGGATTTGTACTTGTCAATGCCATGCACATCACCGCCTCAGTTTTTATTAATGACGATGAATCAGGGCTTCATCAGGATTATGAAGATTGGCTTGAAAACTTGGCTCCCCATGAACCGATTAGCCACTATCGTCATAATCGTACTGGAGAAGATAATGGCGATGCTCATTTGAAACGACAAGTCATGGGACGTGAAGTTGTTGTTGCCATTACAGAAGGACGCATGGATTTTGGCCCTTGGGAGCAGATTTTTTATGGTGAATTTGATGGAGGACGAAGAAAGCGTGTTTTGGTAAAAATCATTGGTGAGTAAGTTTCTCCCAGGCGCATTTCTATTTTCCTGTTACAAAACCAAAACTACAGGGATTGTATATAAAAAAGGATTTACGTTAGAGTATTTAACTCGACAATGTCACGTTAGTAAAGTCTAATATTTGGTTCTACTCACATTATTTTTTAAATGTGACATTGTCAAGTTAAAACGTGGTGTAAACCGGAAAAGGTAGAAATATAAAAGAATTGTTAAGATGCTTTTGTGAATCTACTAACAACAATTGTTTTATGAATTCCTTCGCTATCTTTAAAACATCAAGGATTTAAGTACAATGTTTAATTTATTCAAATTGCTTGTAATATTTAGTTTTTCTATGCTAATAATAAGTAGTTGTGGACAACAAGACTTTCAAACACCTCATCAGAAAAAAGAAAGTCATGTTGGTTACCTCCGTATCCCAATTAATGGAATCCCTACAACAATTGATCCGGGTTTAACTTATGATTCTACTTCAATAGAATTAGTCGAGCAATTATTTTTAGGATTAACTGATTTTGATCCAAAAACTTATGAAACAGTGCCAGAATTGGCGACTAATTGGCAAGCGAGTGAAGACAACACTGTGTATACATTTAATCTTCGTCAGGATGCTAAATGGACTGATGGACAACCAGTTACCGCGCATGATATTGTCTGGACAATAAGACGTAATATTACCCCTGAGATTGATTCTACTACTTATTATACCCTTTACGTTATCAAAAATGCGGAAGCTATTCATAGAAACAAATCGATCCAAATTTTTGACGAGTATGGTGCATCAGCAACAGTATTACCAAGTAAAGAACAATTAGGTGTTCGTGCCATTGACGATTATACGATTGAATTTACCCTAGAGCATCCAGCTGGCTATTTTCCTTTGGTAGTAAGCTTATCAACATATCGTCCTTTACCGCGTAAAGTGATTGAACAGTATGGCAAAGACTGGACTAAACCCGAAAACATTGTCACTAATGGTTCTTATCAACTCAGTGAATGGGATAAGGATAGCAAATTGATTCTAAAAAAGAATCCTAATTATTACGATGCAAATCAAGTTGCGATTCCAGAAGTGCATTACCACATTGTCCGAAAACGTTCTTTAGGTTTAGCCATGTATGAAAATAACGAATTAGATATAATGGGTGGACAAGTGTATCTCAGTTTACCACCGTTGGAAATAACTCGTCTGAATAATGATCCAAGATTACGTAAAGAAATATACTCCAGTCCCCATTTTTGCACAGAATTCTATGGTTTCAATACCCAAAAACCACCAATGAATAACCTCTTGGTTCGCAAAGCAATTGCGGCAGCCATTAACAAACAAACCTTGATTACATTTATTATGAAAGCAAATCATATCCCCGCCATGACTTTTACGCGCCCACCCATTTTTGGTTCAGTAAAATTGAATGGTGGTGTTGGAATTCCATTTAGCCCCAAACAAGCTAAGGCATGGTTAGCAGAAGCGGGTTATCCAGAGGGTAAAGGATTTCCCCAAGTGATTTTGACGCATGACGTTGGTGCAAATCATTCAAATATTGCCAGAGGAATTAAAACCATATTGAAACATTATTTGAACATTGATATTGAGGTACGTGCGCTTGACGGTGATCGCTACTATGATATTATCGATCAACCCACAACGCCGCATATTTTTCGTTTAGGTTGGTGTGCAGATTATCCAGATGCAAATAATTGGTTACATGAAGTTTTTCATCCAGATAAAGGTATCAACTGGGTTGGTTGGGATAATCGTGAATTTGCGAAAGTGGTAGATAAAGCGCAACAAATTTCCGATCCGCAAGAACGCCAAAAATTGTATCGTCGCGCCGAACAAATTCTTACTGAAGAAGAAGCTGCAATCATACCTCTTTATTTTTCTACTTCACAGGTTTTGCTTAAGCCTTGGGTTAAAGGATGGTATAACATGAGTTTTGGAGGCCAACATATTCGTAATTGGCGTTTAGAAGATTAAAATTTGACGGTTATTTACGTTTCGGAAAATCCGCTTTGCTCCATTCCAGAAACAATTATCTACAGGCGCATTCCCATTTCCATGGTTAAGTACAGCGAATTAACGAAATAAACGAATAAGGCATAACGATTCGAGCCTAACAGAAACAAGCACTAAGAAATTTACCTTGAAATTTTCTTGGCAATGTATGGAAAATATTCCCGCTAACTCCGTGTTTTAATTCGTTTATTTCGTAAATTCGTTGTACTCAATTAACCACCATGAAAATGGAAATGCGCCCATTATCTAATTGGCGAAGGTATTAAAATATGAAAAAGAATTTTATGAAAAAATTTAGATATAAAAATTTTAACCCTTAATTCGTATGAATTATTTATAGCAAATCATTATTTTTTAGAAATTTAAACATCAACTCTCGTAGAAACACTGTGCGTAACATCAGTTTTTAATTTTGGTCATTTTACCATACTTTTGGAAGCTTAGTGCGTAACATCAGTTAATAAAGGATTGACAATAACTACAAGAATTATATTTTAGAAGGGATTGAGTAGAGCGGATTTCTTAATGATGACTAGCACTTTGTTGTAATTAAAAATAATTTTAAATCAATTGGTTATATTTTAAGCAAATTTCGTACCTTTTTAAATAATAACTACGAGGATTGCTTATGATAATGGATTAAAAACCTTGAACTACAAGGATTGTATATAAGAAAGGATTAAAAAACCTTGAACTACAAGGATTGTATATAAAAAAGGATTAAAACAAGGTTTTGCCAATTTCTCACCCATTTGACAGAACTAATCCCTTCTTATATACAATTTTTGTAGTTATTGCATGATCTCTTGTGGTTCACTTTTAAAAAATAGACTGACAACCCGTCAACAAAGCAACTTTTAAAGCTAATTGCTCTGCAATATCGAAGCTTGTTATGGGGGAAAGAGTTTTGATTTTTGAATGGGGGGTTGTTTTATCTTTAGGTTGTGCCAGCACTAACCAATTCGATTTCCAATCGTAAGGCGATGGCGGACTACTCTTGAGATGTTTGATCATAAACTTGCTTTTATTTTTCTGTGCGTGGCAAGGTGATTTCAGTTTAGTACTGGCATCAAAAAATTCAGCAGGTATCCCTAACAAAGCACCAGACACATCTACATCGGGGGAGTCAATGTCCACTTTACCATCAATGCCCAATTTTGAGGAAGCACTGACAGTACTATTTGGCGAAGCAATGAATTGGTCTGAAACAAGTTTAATATTGCCACCATAACCTTCGTTGGCTTGAGCGATAATGTTGCCGTTATTGATGATAAACTGTGGGTTTGTGATGGTTAAATCCCCGCCACTGCCCACACCTTCTTGAACGCTGGTGGAAACTTGGCTGTTGTTGAGGAATACCATTTTATCCACATTGAGGGTAACAGAGCCACCACCGCCACTGATAGAACCTGTGCTTATTTCAGAGCCATCCGTGAGTTGAATTTTATCAGCATTGATGACGATTTGCCCTGCATCACCGCCGCGAAGTTGTTTTATCCATTGTCCATCGGCATAGACAAAAGCATCGTGTCTGCCATTACCCACATCAGCGACTTTCACTAAATCACCCGGTTGAACATTTAGCGCATCTCTTTCGGTCAAATTATTGACACGGTAAGTTTGGCCTAAATTCGTCCATTCGCTACCGGTGTAAATAGTGTCATTATCTGGTAAATGAGCAATGTGTCCGGGTTGCGCTAAAACCAAATTTCTCCGTGCTTCTAAGTCTGGTACTTCTATCATTTGCCTTGCACCTACCCAGCCTTCACCATCAAACACAAAACTGGCTGGATTCCCGTCGTGCGTTTGGGCAACATCCACTTGAGTACCAGTTTTTAAATTGGTAGTGGCTGTTAATTCTTGCAGAGCGGTGATGTTGGCCATTTTATAATATTCAACATCTAGAGCCCTACCATACACCCCCACTGCATCAGTTCTTGCTCTTGCTATATAGATAAAATCGGCTGCCTTACCATTACCCATATCCTTGACATGAATTTTGGTACCGTCAGCATAAGGCGGATTTCCATAAGAAAAGGTAATATTAGATAGGATATTATATTGTTCCAAGGTGACTTGGCTATCTTCATTAATTCTTGTCCAGATTCCTCTAACAGTGGCCAAAGTTATATCTGGCGTGTAATAATAGATAAAGCGCGCTGATTCACCCTGGTTTTCTAATACCACAATGTCACCATTTTTTAGGTCTATCTGTTCAGCTAGATTTTCTAATGCAGTCATATCAGCCACTTTATTAGTCGGCAAAAAATCAATTAAAACATTACCCGCATTAATTTGATAGTTGCTCTTGCCGTTTCCGCTATCTTGCGTTTTCACAACGGTACCAAAACTAATGAGAGAATTATCACGCGCTGATACTGAATCAAAAGTGAGTTGATTGACTAAGGTACTATCAGAACGAATCAAGGCATTGTCACTCAGTAATAGTTTTTCAACCTGCAAAATAATCTGGCCAGATTGACCGCCACCTTCACTGGCTGTTGATATTTGTGCTTGATTGCTTAGGCTCAATAGCGGTGTTGACAATTCAATCTGACCACTGTCACCACTATTCGTTGCATTGCTGGTTGAACGCGCGTAAATACCACTGATAGATTGATTATAGGTTGGTAAATTAGAACTTTTTGCAAACTCCTCTTGGAAAGTACCAGGTGCTTCTAGGGAAATTTGCGAAGCATCGCCGCTGATAGTAATATATTCATCAGCTTGAATGTTAATATTGCTGCCACCACCATAATTTTGACTATCAATACTCGCTTCTATTAAGGCACCCTCTGAAATGGAGACAGAACCGGCTTGAATCTGAATATTACCCGCATTACCAATACCACGACTATTGGCAACAATTCTACTCGCAAAACCGTATATAGTTTGGCCATAAGGATTCACGCCTGATAAAGTTAGGGTATCTTCAACTTCAAGTGTGATATTACCAGCTTGGCGGCCGGGTACGTCGCCAGCGACTATTTGACTGGCATCAATTATACCGCCAGCATCTAATTCTATTTCTCTGGCACGAATATGAATATTGCCAGCACTTCCGGCACTAGTTTCTGCTTTGATACTCCCAGACATTATTTGGGTTGAACCACCCACAACAGGAGATGCCCCGCGAACGGTCAACTTATTATGTACTTGAATATCAATATCCCCTCCATTACCATCGTTGTTTGCAGTAAATGACGCAATGTCAGCACCATCTTCTAAGAGTATGTTATCCGCTTCAATGGTTATATTACCACTGTTACCAACAGCTTTCCCGAATTCAAAAGTTCGTAATCTCGCATTTAAAATCCCAAACCTTTTGCCTAAGTATAAATTTTTGGCTTGAACTACAAGTTGTCCTGAAGTAGAAACTACACTCCCTTCTATATTTAAAGTATCGGCTTGTAGGTAAATATTACCAGACATCCCAGCAAGTACACCGCTTCCCCAAGCCATATTTTGGATATAAGAGTCATTGAGTAGATTTAAACTATTCTCTGCAATCATACGTATATCTCCACCCTGTCCAGTACCAAAGGCTCCACTGGAAAAAATTCCATCCAAAGGTTTTAATGGCAATATTTTGTCAAATTTGATATTCATAGCTTGTAAACTTAAATGACCTGCATCACCAAATTGATATTTTTGGAGGGTTTTGTCAATCGCATAAAGAATAACCTCACGACATTCTCGACGTACCAATTTGAATTCACGGTTATTGCAACGACAGGTAATGTGATAGGAATAGTGGGGTTGAAGATTTCTTGGTTTACGGCTCATAAAGTTTTTTACAATTTGGTTAATTTAATTAATAATTAATATTCATCTTAAAGCATTAGTAATTACTGGTGTAGGTGACAGGTATCGAAACCATCAGCTAACAAGAAAAACCAAAAAAAAAGGCATTCCTACGGATGGTAGAAATGCCTTGTTGACATTTACAGATAAAGAGCGTAGAACGAGTTAAGAATAGCTCCCGCCCCCTACTGATTTACACTTTTTTTATTTTTATTTTTTTTTATCTCTTCCCTTAACACGCTATTGCAAATCCAGCTCGGATGCCGCTTGTGGCTTTTAACCCAGCAACTGACTTGACCCCAAGAAGTGGGCGTGTTGTGGTACTTGTGTGTGTTACTTTTGTTGGCTTGTGGCTTTTTGGTGTTGCTTCTTCTGTGGATTTTTTCATTTTTCTCAATTTCCGGTTGGTGATTTAGAAAGAGTCATTGTATTATGCTTGGGTTGTTTTTGTCAACACTTTTTTTTAGGAGTTCTCTTGAGCTTCTTTGATTCATTCTTTTTTTTAAAGTTACACAAGAACGGATAAATTGTTATCTTGAGTCGTAATGGATGTGGGGTGAATCAGTCAAAAAACCAAATGCTTCAACTGGTACAACAGCAACAAACTATCACTCGGATAACGCGCATCAAATCGCCCTCCATCGCCCAACCGCAGATAATCAGCAGTGCTTGCATGAAAAGAACCTTGCACATCCAATTGAGCATTAGGACCAAACATAATTCCATTGGGGTTAAGGAAATAGAAATCGGCATTGGGAATTGTCGAGCGGATGAGTCCATCAATGTTGGAGGGATTACCTCCCGTTACTCTACTGAGGATATTCTGCACACTGTTTGGCCCAGAAAAGGTAGCACTTTCCAAACTATTCAAATTAAAGTCTTGAAAACTATGGAAAAGATTACCTTCCATTTGTTGGCCTAAATCTGCTCCAATGAGATAGTCGGGACCCGGTA
>JAUCGK010000416.1 GCA_030378085.1 Candidatus Parabeggiatoa sp. HSG14 | reverse complement strand
CAGGGGGAAGTCCCAAAATAGAAAAATTAAAGCAAAGTGTCGAATGATGTTTGGTTCCACCCGTGTACGGGGGGTTAGGGGGGTGTCCCTAAAATTATTTGAAGTACAGTGCGTAACATCAGTTATTGAACTGAACCAGTACCCAAAATTTTAAAAATAAAAGTGCTGAAAACCAACATTCACCTGTTGAAACTCAGCACCTTGGATTTATAGTAAAATCAATAGAATAAAAAAATAGGTGCTGAAACTCAGCATTTTCCTTTCATTTTTTCATCAAGCTTTTATTTATTTCTTTTATAAATCAATGAGATAAAAATTGGCATATAAAATGCTTTAACCTTAGCAACCTTAAACAAAATGAATTTCAAGGGACGTTTATTAAGTTACTTCTTAATTAGTTGTATAAGTTTTTAGGAGAAATACTCATGTTAAAAAGACAAAAGGGTTTTACCCTCATCGAATTGATGATCGTGGTTGCGATTATCGGTATTTTGGCAGCCGTTGCTATCCCTGCTTACAGTGATTATATGAAGAAAGCCAAAGTGGGTGAATCCCAATCGCTGTGGATGGGTCTTAAGATTTATCTTGAAGAGTTTGAAGCAAGCGAAGGCCATTACCCAAGTTTGCAAGCTACCTTAGAAGCAGATAAAGTAAAACTCGGTGGCACCAATGTTGTGGCATCGGATACAACATACACGGGTGGTACAAATCCATCCATTTGTATGGTAGTTGGTGGATTTACGAAGGGTACAGATGCTGAGATTGGTTGGACTTTGATAGACGATCCTGCTGGAGCGGCTTCACCACTTTGGTCTTGCGCTGGTACTTCCGCAAGTGATGGTGGTGACGCGGGTGTATGTACAACCATCCTTGAAAAATTCCTTCCCAAGCCTTGCAAGAAGAAAGTAACCTTTTAATTGACGACTTAGGTTATAGAGGAAAATTCTTAATAAATTGTTTAGTTTGAATTTGATTTAAACCCGCTTATCATAGCGGGTTTTTTTTTGTGTTTTTTTAAGTAGATACTACACATAAATCTTTTAACATTTAATAAATCCCCTTGTCCTTTTTATTTACAAAATCCGTTTCCCCTCTTTTATAAATGTCATATAGTTTTTCAGATAAACAATTTCACACTCTAAACCTGACAGGTTTTAGAAACCTGTCAGGTTTTTTGAAGTTATTTTCTGAATATCTCAAAAATTACCTCCCGTACATAGGTACAAATTTCAATATGTTTAAAATCAACTCATTTCATATTCCCCAACTTATTTATGGAAGTTTGTTTTTTCTCATTTTAATAATAACTGTTGGACTTTATTGGCAAGGATTGCAGGGTATTTTCCTTCTTGACGATGAAGCCAATCTTCAAGAATTAGCTAATGTTACCAAAGAAACGAGTAGCATTATTTTTTTTACGCTTGAAGGTATATCCAGTCAACTAGGACGTCCTGTATCATTATTCACTTTTGCATTACAAGCCAATGATTGGCCATTAAACCCATTTGGATTCAAATATGTCAACCTCATGATACATTTGCTAAATGGCTGTTTAGTTTTCTGGCTGATTCTTCTCATAACTCGTATTATAGCATTACCTGAAAAACGCAGTCTCTTGTTAGCTTTACTGACGACAACCGTGTGGTTATTACACCCCCTGCAAGTTTCTACCGTGTTGTATGTAGTACAGCGGATGACTCAACTTTCAGCACTTTTTACTTTAACCGGACTTTTAGTTTATTTACAAGGTCGTCAACTTATGGCACAAGATAAACTAAAATCCGGTTTTTTTTGGATTTCTTTTAGTGTCATTTTTGGTGGTCTCTTAGCAACGCTCAGCAAAGAAAATGGCATATTATTGGTTTTATATATTATTGTGCTTGAAGCAACGGTGTTACGTGCTTTGCCTAAACCTCGTTTTTGGCAAGCGTGGGCTAGTGTTTTTCTTTACTTGCCTTTAATTTTGCTGGCTTTCTATTTTATAGCCCATATTGATAGCCTGTTGCAAGGTTATGAAACCCGTCATTTTACGATGGGAGAACGTTTGCTTACTCAAGCCAGTGTACTCACAGACTATATTGCCAAAATACTGTTGTTGCGTCCTTATGGATTTGGTTTATACCATGATGATTTTCCGATTTCTCATTCTTTATTGACACCTCCCACCACCCTGATAGCCGTCAGTTTTATTGTTGTGATGTTTGTGATAGCCGTTTGGGTTCGCCGTTTATGGCCCGTTTTTGCATTTGGCATATTATGGTTTTTTGCTGGACATATCCTTGAATCCAGTTTTATTGGATTAGTATTGTATTTTGAACATCGCAATTACTTACCTATGTTAGGAATAATTTTTTTAGCTTTTTATGGTATTCTAAAATTATTTGACTATATATTAGATCCTTATTTACGTAAAATAGCTATTTCTTTAAGTGTGTTCTGGTTAGCTCTTTTTCCACTGATTACTTGGTCACAAACAGATTTATGGAGTAAACCTATAGTGCAAACTGCTTTTTGGGTACACCAAAGTCCTAAATCTCTTGCGGCACAAAGTCACGCTGTGGTATTTTTTCTACGCAGCCATGATCATGCTCAAGCAGAAGCTTATACTCAAGAGATGATAGAATTTTTTCCAGAACATACCGCACCTTATTTATATTTAATATCGTTGTCGTGTCTTTCGGAAAAAACCCGTTTGCCTGATATGCAGCAAACTATTCGCCATTTTAAAACGAGCAAACATGATCGAGTCACACCACAACTTTTAACTTTCATATTGGAAGAGCGGAAAATGGGGCATTGCCAATTAGATTCCAACACGATAGACAAGATGTTGAATACCTTGATACATAATCCGAATAACGCTGGTAATCAAGCTAATTTTTATCATCGCTACGCTATGTTTCATGTTTTTGAAAAAAGTCTTGGCTTGGCAATACCTGCATTAAAACAAGCACTCGCTTTAAAAGATAAGCTACAGTGGCGTTTGGATTTGATTGAGTTGTTGATGGAAAATGAGCAGTTTGATGAAGCAAAAGCTTATTTGCAAGAAACCCGTGTCCAATTGAATCCTATCAAAGCGTATCTTTATGAGAAAGAACTTGAGCTTTTAGAGGCGAGAATCTCTGTTAAGGAATGAGGATTTAATAATTTGCAAAATTTTGGTGCTAAACCTGACAGGTTTTTAAAACCTGTCAGGTTTCAACTTTCGTATTTTATTTAATCCTTATTCCTAAGTACTGAAAAAGCACAGGTTTTCGGCTTTTAAAAATGGTGAGTTTCGTACCTTTATCCACCCTACGAAATATACTGTAACTAAGAGATTGCTTAAGTTTCGGGAAATCGTACCTCATTCCCGAAACAACAAATTCTGATGTTGGTGAAACTATTGTTAGAACTAAAATGTTTTAAAACCCTGCAAGGTTGACCTAAAATAGGGAAAATTTAAAAATTATATTATGGAAATACGAATAAACGATCTCACTATACGCCGTCTCTATTTTACTCTGTTTGCCATTTCTGGTTTTTCAGGATTAATTTATGAGTCTATCTGGACACATTACCTCAAATTATTTTTGGGACATGCCGCATATGCTCAAACACTGGTACTAATTATTTTTATGGGCGGTATGGCTCTTGGCGCATGGGCTGCAAGTCGCTATGGTAATCGTATACGTAATTTACTGTTGGGCTACGCCATAGTCGAAGGGATTATTGGGCTATTTGCCATCATTTTTCATCCGTTATTTATTCAAGTGACGGATTTTGCTTATTTAACAGCTATTCCACAATTAGAAGGAACTACCACTGTCACCTTTTTTAAATGGACTTTAGCCGCACTCCTTATCTTACCTCAATCCATTTTACTGGGTGCGACCTTTCCATTAATGAGTGCGGGCATCATCCGTCTTTTTCCAAAAACACCGGGACACTCGCTTGCTGTTCTTTATTTTGCCAACAGTTTGGGTGCTGCTATGGGTGTTTTGGTCAGTGGGTTTGTCTTGATTGGTGCTGTTGGACTTCCAGGAACTATTTTGACAGCAGGATTGATTAATCTTTTGCTTGCTCTTGTGGTTTGGCTACTTTGTCATAACGATATTTTTGAGAATACCCCAACAGTTGCTAACCAAAAATCCTCTAAATCCTCTTATCCGAATTTGCCTAAAAAAGTATTTGTTGCCTTTTTGTTTTGTGCAGCCTTAACCGGAACGGCTTCTTTTTTGTATGAAATCGGTTGGATACGGATGTTAAGTTTAGTCCTTGGTAGTTCCACCCACGCATTTGAGCTTATGTTAAGTGCCTTTATCCTTGGTTTGGCTTTGGGGGGATTTTGGATCCGAAAACATATAGATGATCTGATTAACCCTATAAAAACACTAGGATTTATTCAAATTATCATGGGTATACTGGCACTGACTACCTTAGTTTCTTATGGGCAATCCTTTGAATGGATGAGTTATACCTTAACTGTACTCACTAAAACTGACCCTGGATATGCACTGTTTAATCTATTTAGTCATGGTATTGTTCTTATCATTATGTTGCCAGCGACGGTTTGTGCTGGTATGACATTACCATTGCTCACTTATTATTTAATTTCAAAGGGATATGGTGAAGGTTCCATAGGTAGCATCTACGCGGCTAATACATTGGGGGCAATTATTGGGATTGTCCTTGGCGTTCAATTTATCATGCCTGAGTTGGGTGTTAAGAGCTTAATCACTATCGGGGGTGGATTAGATATTTTGCTGGGTTTAGCACTCCTGTGGTATGCGGGTAAAGGATTCAATAAGATACGGTGGAGTTTTGCCGCGATAGTAACCAGTGTTATTTTGATAACCAGTATTTTATGGGTAGAATTAGATACCGTCAAAATGGCATCCGGTGTGTTTAGGCATGGAAAAATTCCAAAGGATCAGCAAGTGCAAGTGTTATTTCACAAGGATGGCAAAACCGCTTCTGTTGATTTATTCCAATCTCAATTAGGAAAATTGACCATCAGCACTAATGGCAAACCCGATGCCGCAATTGGTCAGGAAAAACCGACACCAGATGAACCAACTATGATTTTACTTGCTGCTTTACCGTGGGCCATTCACGATCAAGCAAAAACTGTAGCTACCATAGGATTTGGTTCAGGAATGACGAGCCATGTTTTATTATCCATTCCGTCAATTGAAAGAGTTGATACCATTGAAATTGAACCGGCTATGGTAGAAGGCGCGAAAGGTTTTGGTGATCGTGTAGCCAACGTTTTCAACGATCCCCGCAGCCATATTCATATTGAAGATGCCAAAGCTTATTTCACTAACCACCAGAAAAAGTATGATCTCATTATTTCAGAACCTTCAAACCCATGGGTCAGTGGTGTAGCAGGACTATTTTCTCAAGAATTTTACCAACTGGTTCGCAATTACATTAGCGAAAAAGGTCTATTTGTTCAATGGTTCCATGTTTATGAAATTGATACCACTTTGGTTGCTTCTGTCCTCAAAGCACTCTCTCCCAATTTTGAAGACTATACTCTCTATATGGCAGGGGCAAACGATTTACTCATTATTGCTAGCACACACGGTAAAGTGGGTATCCCTAGTGAAAAAATATTTGATATTCCTGAATTAGCTACTGAGCTTTCTCGTATAGGCATTTCTAGCCAACAAGATATTTTGTTACGCAAATTGGGTAGCAAAGGAATCCTTGATCCACTGTTTAATTCATACAACATTGCTGCCAATTCTGATTATTTTCCGGTTTTGGATTTGGGCGCAGTGCGAACGCGGTATTTGAACGAAAACGCACGTGAGTTGCAAAGATTGCGTTTGGTGGCAGCTCCTTTGATTGAAACTTTGGAGGGACAACCTGTTCGTACTGCACCTTTGTCCATTAACGAAAATTACTATTTACAAATTGGAACAGCTGCACGGCAGGCTATGCTGATTCACCAATATTTTGAGTGGGTTTTGAAAAACCAAGTGACACCGTCTCTGTCTATGGACGGAGGTACCGTCGCGACAGTTCGTAATGTGAGAACTATTCATCACCAGCAATGTCAACCAATTGGTGATGAAAAATGGTTTTCTTTTGAAATGGAAAAGGGTTGGCTACCTTATTTGCATTTTCTAGCTAAAGATACTTTACCTTATTTGTCACCAACGGAAATGGCGATTATTTGGGCAGATATAGAGGCAGCCCCCTGTTTTTCTCATTTACCAGAAAATATTCGTCACTGGTTCAACTTGTATAAAGCAGTGAGCAACCGCGATTTTGAACAGGTTTTACAATTCTCCAAACTTTTGCTTCCTGAAGAGAACATCCAAGCATCGGAAGAGAACAACTATTTATTAACGGTGTCCATGCTGGCTCATATTGCACAAGAAAATTATAATGCAGCGTTTACTTTATTAGAGCGTTATAGTTCACGCTCGAAACCCCCTATTGAGTTGCGATTGCTTGGTGCTATAGCCGCACAACAGGGTTTATAACGAGGGGTCCAAACTGGAGTCCAAACTTTAGTTTGGTACATCCAAGATAAATCTTGGACTCCGCGACTCCGCCCAAAAAAATTCTGATAGGACTTACACATTGATAAACTTATTTTTTATTTTACCTATAAATATCATGTAGTTATAAATGCCACATATTGCACTTATCACAACATCTTATCCAACTACCCATGATGGCAGTGAAGCGGCTGGCTCTTTTGTCGCTGATTTTGCTGTAGCACTAGCAGCTTATGCCCAAGTGACAATTATTGCCCCAAGCTTGAATGCTGAGGTGGAATGCCAACAATCTATTACTCTCCAGCGTTTTAAAGTGCCTTGCTTGCCGCTGTCTTTACTTAAACCCTATAATCCACGCGATTGGTTAGCAATTATTAAGACACTGCGTGCAGGATTGATTACATTAGAGCAAGTTACTAAGAATGAAAAGATAGATCATATTTTTGCTTTATGGGCATTACCTTCTGGTTATTGGGCTAAAAGTATCAGTGACACTTATAATATTCCCTATTCTACTTGGGCGTTAGGTAGCGACATTTGGAGTTTGGGAAAAGTGCCAGTTATAAAAAATATTTTAAAAAATGTGTTAAAATCCAGTCATACAAATTTTGCTGACGGCTATTTACTCAAACAATCGGTAGAATCTATTTCAGGACGTGATTGTCATTTTTTACCAAGCACCCGTACTCTAACTATTTCTAAGCAAAAACAACTTTCTACTAATCCGCCTTATCGTTTAGCATTTTTGGGCCGCTGGCATCCAAACAAAGGAACGGATATTTTAGTTGAAAGTCTTAGCACATTGAGCAATACTGATTGGCAACGCATTCAAGAAATAAGGATTTGTGGTGGTGGGTTTTTGGAAGAAACTATTAAAGCAACGTGCACCAACCTTAAAGAACAAGGCCATCCCGTTGTTTTGCAAGGTTATCTCAATAAAATCGAGGCGATTGAATTATTTTTATGGGCGGATTATGTGCTGATTCCTTCAAGAATAGAAAGCATTCCGGTTGTTTTCTCCGATGCTATGAAATGTCACTGTCCAATCGTCAGTATGCCGGTTGGCGATTTACCGCGATTAGTAACAGAATATAAAGTAGGTGTGTTGGCTGAGGAGGTATCAGCACAAGCTTTTGCACAAGCGGTAAAACAAATTTTACAGCAATCACCACAAGATTTTGCGACTGGAGTCAAACGAGCTACCAATGATTTTAGTTTAGAACATATTGCCGAAAAATTATTGGCACAGTTATTTTCTAGTAACAATTGAAGATTAGAAGAATGTTCTATCGAAATATTAAAAAAACCTTAGCAAAGATACGTCATACGCCATTACATCCCCAATGGATTGTCTATCGTAATGAACATCAGTATCATAGCCAAATTGGTGAGCAAGTAACCGGAACAGTACTAGACATAGGTTGTGCTGATCAACATATTAAAAAATATATCCAAAATTCAAATTATATTGGGCTTGATTACTATCAAACAGCTACTCATTGGTATGGTACGCAACCAGATGTCTATGGCGATGCCCAAACATTGCCTTTTGCAGATAATAGCATGGACACGGTATTGTTATTAGATGTGCTTGAACATTTACCACACCCAAAAGACTGTATTAGCGAAATCGCCAGGGTACTTAAACCAACTGGCCTCTTAGTATTGCAAGTTCCCTTTATTTATCCTATTCATGATGCGCCATTAGATTTTCAGCGTTGGACTCAATATGGGTTGGAACAATTAGTCTCTAAATATGGTTTTACCACTCGCCAAAAAATAACAATAGGTAAACCTTTGGAAACGGCTGGTTTGTTACTTAATATTGCCATTAGCAAAACGATACTCAATTGGTTACGCAAAAAAAATCCAGCACTTATTTTAGGTATTTTAGCCCCAATGGCGATTTTGAGTATCAACTTTTTCTGTTGGTTATTCAGTTTTCTAAGTCCAATGGATGAAATGATGCCGCATAGTTACCGCTTGATATTAGAAAAGCAATAATGATTTTAGTTTGAAGTATATTGTTGAAAAGCTGATAACACAATTATTTTCAGATAAATCTAAGAGATTAACGGTGAGTTGAAGAATTCTATGAGATTAAATACAACTATATGATTAATAAATTAAAAATAAATAGTTCTAAAAAACAGGAAATGAAGGGTAATCCATTTTATCTTTACTTTTCATATATAATATTAACGTTAGTTGCATTTTATTACCTTTTAATTCCCATACAAGACTATTTAGCAAATGGTTTTATTATTGCGGACAGCGTTGTTTACCTCAGAGTAGCCTTCAATATTATCAATGGACAGGGATCAACTTATGATTTAATAACAATAACAAATGGTTATCATCCATTATGGATGATATTACATATTCCTTTTATGATTGGTGCAGATAACATAATAGATCGCTTACCAATCATACGTGTACTTTGGATTGGTACTGCGGTTGTTTCTACTATTATCTGGGCTTACTATATCCGTCAATTAACAAAAAGTTATTTTGCTCAAGCCTTTATGTTACTACTGATGGGTATCTTTGGTTGTTTTGGATGGAGCTTATATGTTCTCTATAGTGGGATAGAAACACCTTTAGTACTATTTTTTCTAGGACTTTCGCTCTATTTAACGGAAAAATTCTTCCAAAAAAACCACTATGATAATAAACAAATTGTTATACTTGCCCTTGTCATTGCTCTCACATTTTTAAGCAGATTGGACAGTATTTTTGTATTGATTCCTCTCGCTTTGATAATTTTGTTCAGAATCTTAAAATCCTCTTATCTACAAGCAGTTTTTTTTATCTTAACTGGTTTAATGGTTACCATACCATACCTTCTATGGAATAAAATTAATTTCGGTGCATTTACTCCCGTCAGTGGCATAGTCAAACGGTTTGATTCTATTTCATTAGAACGTTCAATGCATTATTTTGACTCTTTCGTTTTAAAGATGCAAGGTACTGGAATTCCACTAGAAGGATTAATCTTATTTGTAGGTTTAATTGCCCTTATTTTTGTTTTTACTTTTTTGAGAATTCACCAAAAATCTTCAAATCTTTTTAATACTTTTTGGATACTTATTTTAGGAGCTTTTACACATTACTTATATTATTTTCTGTATATGAGTGAGTTGAATGTTTCTTGGCACCTATATCTACAACTTCTTGTTGTTTTTATTTTTTTGACATTAGCTATGAATGAAATAGCCTGTTCAAAATGGATAAAAAAACGCAGTATTTCTCCCTTTCTATTGCTAATAGCTTTTATGGTTACTTGTTATTTTGTCAATAAAATATATATTGATAAAAAAACTTATCGTATACCTGCGGTTATCACAGAACTGGAATTTGGACAATGGGTGAAAGATAATATTCATCAAAAGGATATTATTGTTTTTTATGATGGATTTTTTTCTGCTTTGATTGCAACAAAAAACATTTTTATAGATTCTAATGGTTTAACGGGTGATGCTACTTTAGCAGCTATTGCAAAACAGAATCGTATGTCTCAATATTCATCTTCTTATCAGTACAAAGATATTGCCACATTATATAATGCAGATTATGTGGTTTCTTGGATTGATGGGCATTGTGAACTTCTTGATTCGAGTAACTATGTATACATATCAGAACCTATTATCACTAACAAAGAAACCAGGTTAGTTGCTCAAAAAGGATTAAATTATAATAGTTTGGGGCCAAAAAACGGCTTTAAGTGCTTTTAAAATAGTACGTTATTTAGCAAAAACCTTTTAATAAGTCAACTGATATGAGCAAATTTCTTTTTACCAGACTCCCTCCATCACATTGGCATGAACTATGTGTTTCAGAAGGAAATCTATTTCATAGTTTAGAATGGCAAACGGTTCTCAAAAAAGCATTTAATAGTCAAACGCTTTATGGTTGGAATGCGGAAACTGAAACGGGTGTGGCTATTACGATCTTTAAAGTGGGACCTTTTCGGATAGGTTATGTTGGATTTCCAGTGGGAGGTATACTTGGTAAACAGCCGCTTGATAATGAAAGTCTCATGGCACTGAGCAAAGCACCTTTGCCCATCGCCTTACATTTTCTACGTTTACCTACCAGTGC
Source organism: Candidatus Parabeggiatoa sp. HSG14 (assembly GCA_030378085.1). Lineage (GTDB taxonomy): Bacteria > Pseudomonadota > Gammaproteobacteria > Beggiatoales > Beggiatoaceae > Parabeggiatoa. The sequence goes on along the minus strand of JAUCGK010000416.1, from coordinate 7,034 downwards.
TTTTGATGATAACGGGATGGTAGTTAATTTAGATTCTATCACAACTCCAGAAACTGCGATTGTTGATTTACAAAAGTGGCAATTATCACAATTACCAAAATTAAATCGTGATATTAAGAAGGCTAATCGCTCAGGACTAAAAGTAATTGATGCTTTGTCATCTCATGGAAAAATTTGCTATCATTTATACAAAGATACCATACGACGACATGATGGTAATTTACGCTATAATCTCAATTATTTTAATGCCTTAATTGAATTATCTCACACTCAAACTAATTTACGTTGTCTATTGGCATTTTTAGATGATGAAATTGCCGGTTTCATTATTATTGCTCTGCATGGTAAAACGGCCTATTATTTACACGGTGCTATGAACCAATCATTAAGACGATATTGTGCATCAGATCGGTTATTACATGAGGCTATTGTATGGGCGAGAAAAAAAGGAATGAATTGCTTTAATTTAATGGCATCACCAAGCAATCAAGTTTCTTTGATACGTTATAAGGAAAAATGGGGCGGCATAACAAAAGAACAAAAAGTTTATGAATTACCAATCAAGCCTTTGTATGCAAAAGTATTTAAGGGGACAATGTGGTTTTATAATCATCTCAATAAATACTTTACTTAATTTTAAAAGGTTTTGACAAGAATTATTTAACTACAATCGACTTTTTAAAAAGCCACTCTAGCCAAAATAAAATAACCGAGTAAACAAGAAGCCTGACGATATATAAAATAGCACTTGCAATAATACCTACAGAAATTGGTAGAGAAACATAAGGAGCCATAATACCTACCACGATTTCACGCACTCCTACATTACCAGGTGTGAAAGAGAATTGTGCCAAGACATTTAAGACAACCGCAAAATAGGATATATCAATAAAGCTGAGTTGGAATCCAAGCCCTCTTAGCAAACAAAAAAAAGCCATTATTGTACTTAAATATAAACCAAAGGCAATGATAAGAAGTAAGGGAAAACAACTTGCATAGACAAATAAACGATAACGAATAGAAAAATAGGTCATTACCAAAATCAGCAACAACAACAACAAAGTATATACCAACGGAAATAATAACCATACAATACCCAGCAAACTAACTAATAATGAAGCAATGCTGCCTACCAACATAAAAATAATAAAATCATACCATTTCAATTGATATTTTTTTGTTAACATCGTTATTAATACTAATGTACCTGATTTTGCAGGTAAAACAGTATTTAAAACGCCTTTTCTTGCTGTAAATAAAGCGGGATATAACCAATGAGATTGAACATGATGATATTTCAAGAAAATCATCACTTGCCAACCTTGCAAAATAAACATTGTTAATACGACTAATGCTGCTAATAGTAACCAAATAGATCGTATTTGCCATAATTCAGAGGGAGTATGCGATAGCCCATAAGTAATGGCTAACACAAATAAACTATATCCAAGCCAATACTTGATTTTTGACCAAAAGGGTGGAAGCTTATAATTTATCCATCTCATTTAAGGCAACTCCTGTTGCTTTAGCATCTCTAAATGTTCTGTTATTTGTGAAACCATTGTTTCAGATAAAGAGATTTTTTGAGAGAGGGTAAATTGTTGGGGAATACGCATATTTTGATAGGTTTTATATCCTACTGGTTTTAACCAAGTTATGATATCACTGATAATCTGTTGAGGATTTTGGCATATATTTTCATAGTGCAATTCGAGGTATCTTTCTGGCGCATACTGTTTTAAATCTCTTAAAATAATTTTCTCTGTATCAAAAACTTGTTTTGTAACTTGTTGCCAAATAGGAAGCGACAATAAACTTTTATAGTGAGGTGGTTTAACTGACCACCATTGTTCTGGATTTTTTCGTTTAAAACGTCCTAAAAGAATTGATTGACAAGTCATAAAATGTTCACGACGAACAAATATGAATCTTGCATCAGGAAATATTTGTGCCAAAGTACCTACCGTCATATCTAAATAAAGACATTTGAATACCATTGGTTTCTGCATAATAACAGTAATGGATTCAATACTCCGTTTTAAACTCTCATAATCTTGTAAGTTAATCTTATCAGGTTTCACATAATGCCCCAAGTCACTATCTGAGGGAAACCATTGAAACCAATAATTTGCATGTTCAGAAGGCGATAAAATACCTTTGATATTGCCATAATTGGATTTAAAGAGTGGAGCGGTTCTACCAAGCAAAGGGCGCGTAAAACGGTTTATAAGATTAGACATACCATAAAGATATCCCATAATGGCAGTAAAATAACCCACTTGAAATTGCTGGGTAATCATTTGATAAGTCAATGTTGTTCCAGAACGTGGTACACCAACAATAAACAATGGGGGCGGGATCTTTTCTATCGCTTTTGCTATAAATAAACGATCAATATAAACAAAGCCATTATTTATTTTTATAAGTCCTTTTTTAAAAAATTTTTTGGTAGTCATTTTCTAATTTCTTTTCAGTAAACTTTTTACAGCTAAAATAACATTTTCCACATCTTTATCTTTTAGTTTAGCTGATAATGGTAAACTGACCGTTTGTTGCCCAACCTTCATCGCATGAGGATAATCTTCTGGTTTCCAACCAAACTGTTTTTGATAAAATGGATGTTCTGGAATACTCAAATAATGCACACCAACACCAATATTAAGTTCCGTCATTGCATCTAAAAAAACGTCTCGTTCAATTCCAGTTTTTTCTTTATCTATCAACAGTGTATATAAATGATAACCATGTCGCGTGTTTGGTTCAGGATCGAAAGGACGTATGACGGATAAATCGGCAAATGCTTGTTGATAACGATTCCAAATCGCTTGACGATGTTGCCAATTGGTTTCTATTCGTGCTAATTGGTGAATACCAATAGCCGCTTGCAAGTCCATCATGTTATATTTAAAACCACATTCAACCACATAATAATGTTTGAAACCGGCATCACTAAAGCGATGCCAAGCGTCTTTGCTCATACCATGCAAAGCGAGCATTTTAACCCGATTGATATTTTCTTCTTTTTTGGCAAGCACCATACCACCTTCACCAGTCACCACATTTTTAGTGACGTAAAAGCTGAAACAACCAAAATCACCAAAAGTGCCGGCTTTACGTCCTTTATATTCGGTTTCTATGGCATGGGCGCAGTCTTCAATGACTATTAAATGATAACGTTCTGCTAGTGCCATAATAGCTTTCATATCGCAAGCTCGTCCAGCAAAGTGAACTGGTAAAATAGCTTTTGTACGTGGCGTAATAGCCGCTTTAATAGTTGCAGGATCAATATTAAACGTATTGGGATTAATATCTGCTAATACTGGCGTTGCGCCCGCATGAATAATCGCATTAATAGTGGCACAAAAAGTGAGTGGTGTAGTAATGACCTCATCCCCCTGCTTTAAATTAGCCGCAACCATACTCACATGCAAAGCAGCTGTGCAAGAATTAACAGCCGCCGCTTGTGTTGCAGTCACCCCTTTATAATTAGCAAAAGATTTTTCAAATTGTGCGACTTTTGGCCCAGTACCCAACCAACCTGATTCTAAGGTATCAACAACTTCAGAAATTTCTTCTTGCCCAATACTTGGAGAACCAAATATTAAAAAGTTTTGACCAGACGGTAAACCGATTGAATTATCATTTTTCATGGCAATGATTCCTTTGTGATAAGGAGTCCAAACTTTAGTTTGGAAAGATATCCAAGATAAATCTTGGACTCCAATAATCAATTTTTTCTGATGTAACAAGGAGTCCAAACTCTAGTTTGGAAGGGTATCCAAGATAAATCTTGGACTCCAATAATCAATTTTCTCTGATTATCTATCGACTTCAGGTGGACAGGCATCTAAAGAAAACATAATTAAAGCAATGTCTTCTATTCTGGCATTTAGGCAAAGTTTTTCTAATACTTGCACTGCATGCATACTTGATGGACCACGTACATGGACTCGCCAAGGTTTAGTGCCACCATTGGAAACGACATAAAACGCTAGTTCTCCCTTTTGTGCTTCAGTGCGCGCATAAGCATCACCAGCTGGAATATTCCACGCTAAAGGATTAGGGAGTGGGCAACGAATAGGCCCTTTAACATGGGGGAGACGCTGAATGATTTGACGTAAAATTTTAGTCGATTCAATCATTTCTGAACGTCTTACCATTGTTCTGGCTAAAACATCACCGCCTGTTTCAGTAGGAATATCAAATTCCAGTTGGTCATAAATTAAATAAGGATCATCGCGGCGCACATCAAAAGGCAAGCCACAAGCCCGTAAATTAGGGCCTGTTACTCCCCAAGATAACGCTTGTTGTTGCGTCATTTGGCCAATCCCCTCAGCACGACGATGATGGACAGGATTATCAAAAAATAAATCATCGTATTCTGGTAAACGTGCATCTAAATAATCTAAGAGGTGACTGAGTCGATCTAAAAAACCATCGGGTATATCGCGGCGTACTCCTCCTGGGGTAATAAACATGTGGTAAATACGTGCTCCCGTTACTTCTTCAAACAAATCAAGAATGCGATCACGGTCAGCAACTCCCCAAAACATATTGCTGTATTGTCCTATGGTGGCTGCACAACCGCCAACAATAAATAGATGAGCGGCAATACGTGACATTTCTAAGAGCATGGCACGTATCCACTGGGCGCGTTCTGGCACTTCCAAACCGCCAAGCATTTCCACAGCCTGTGCATAAGTTTCTTCCATAGGCGGTGGATCAGGAACGCAAATACGAGGAACAAGCGCGACATTTTGAATCCACAAACGCTCTTCCATAATTTTTTCAAAACCACGATGTAGATAGCCACCATCTGCTGTGACATTCTCAACTTTATCACCATTGAAGCGGACTTTAAGGGCATAATTGCCTTCAATGCCGGGGTGATTGGGGCCAAAATAAAGTTCAAATTCGTGACTTGGCGGGTGTTCTACCGGTTGATAATTTTCTGGGCGCATTTTTAGAGAGTGAAAAGTGAAAAGTGAAAAGTGAAAAATTATTCAACAATACCGCCCCCGCTGGCTTGAATCTCTTGCAACCATTGTGGGGAATAATCTTGCCATTCAAAAGTTTCTTTGACATAGCCAAGTGTAGAAAACGATTTTAGCATCGGTGGTGGGCCATACCATTCGGTGAGAATAAAGGGTTCCATATTGGGTGAACCCTCAAAATAAATTCCAAACATTTCATGAATGTCACGTTCAAAAAAAGCGGCGGGTGTATAAATATCATAGACTGATACATATCGCCCTGGTTTTTTAGGAATGTAGATATGAACCGATACCAGTGTTTTAACTTCATAAGACCACAAATGATAAACCAGTTCAAATTCATCTGATTCAGGCCATTCGACACAAGAAATTGCAGAAAGATGCAAATATCCTGCCCGTCCTTTGAGTAGTTCTAACAAGGTAGAAAGAGCATCTGCTCTTATTTTAACACGCAGACGACGAGGGTTTTGTTGTTCAAAAACAATATGAGGCATTTTTTGAAAAACCGATTCTAACACATCAGGTAGTTGTTTATTCATTTAATAACTTACTCCTCAGGCGGCCATTTAGCAGGGATGGGTTGGGTAACTAATTCTGAAGCAAATTTGGTGAGTAAATCAGTATGGTTACCAATAGTATCTTCACCAAACAGTTTATAATGTCGTGCTTCAGCTGGCACATCTGTTGGCGTTTGCCAATCAGGACCAAATAATGATTGTTGGTTGCCTAAATAATGATCATATTGACGATAATAATTTTTCCAAGCATTAGCGCATCCTTTGTCAATATTATCCATGAGTTGTAAAAACCCTTGCTGGACAGCTTCAGGCCTTGGCATACAACCCGCAATATACATATCTACAGGGATGTATTCGGATAGTTTTTTAACCGTTGCGTAACTGTGCCAATACATCCCACCATTAATGGTACAAGAACCCATACCAACAACATATTTAGGGCTTTGCATTTGTTCATAACTTAAAATAACTCGTTTTAAGGTTTTAACAGACAAATAACCAGTAATGAGTAAAATATCTGCTTGACGTGGCGTTACCATAGGTTGAATACCTAAACGCTCCGCATCAAAACGAGAGGTAATGGCGGGTGGCAATTCAATAGCACCGCAACCTGTACAATAGTGCAAAATAAACAAAGAGCGAGAACGACAATGATCCGCGATACGATCTACGACCTTACGCCACAATGAACGATCTTCCTCGTCAACTGTGCAACACGCTAAATCTCCTGGTGTTGGATTCGGTTTAATCGGAAAATTTGTATTTATTGTCATTTAGTTTCCTCCATTATCTTGATAATTTGACGGCATAAAAGTAAAAAAAACAAGATTCCATCTAAAATGCTAAGTTGCTCTGTAATCCATAACGCTGTTCTCATGCCTTAAATATAAACACTATCAATTTGTTTCATTCATGTCAAGCTTAATCTTGAAGAGTTTTTATAGTGTTAATCAAGATCATGGAACAAAATCACATAATATTTCTGATTTTTTAAAATATCTGCATAAATTTTTTGTGGAAATGAAAAACTAAATTATTAAAGTTATAGTAATGGTGAATGGTGAATGATTATTTAGTATAATTATCAATTACTTAAATCATATAGATGTACTTGATGCAATCGGGAAATGCTATAATATAAAAATATTGGTTTTAGATTTTGATATACTGTATAATACCTTCGCCAAAAACTTGACTATTAAACTCAGCTATTTAAAAAACGTTTAAAAATCAACGATATTTAAAATAAATGTCATCAGGTTTTGAAATAGGGTAACTACTTGAAATTTAACCAATATCATAAAATAACCGTCTTATTTAGTAGGATAATTGGCGAAGGTATTGACTGTATACACAAACATACACAAATTTTTCTGATTATAACGAATTTTGGGGCACCTACCTTTTTACCCCCCTAACCCCCCGTACACAGGGGGAAGTCCCAAAATAGAAAAATTAAAGCAAAGTGTCGAATGATGTTTGGTTCCACCCGTGTACGGGGGGTTAGGGGGGTGTCCCCAAA
>JAUCGK010000089.1 GCA_030378085.1 Candidatus Parabeggiatoa sp. HSG14 | reverse complement strand
TAGTTATAAGTACCAAAGCGAAAATATTCAAACTTGGAATTATGTTAGAAATATCAAGGATTTCCTCTTATTTATAAATTTAAGGATTTTCCCTATTTCCAATTTGTAACAATGAACTATAGTTATAAATAACGAAGCGAAAATATTCAAAACTTGGAATGGTATTAGGGATATTGAGGATTTTCCTTATATATTAATAGAGTTTTCCTAGAACAACAAATTCATTTTAGATATAGTACTTGAATATTTTACGCAAAACATCAAGATTTTACTGGAGAAAGACAATGAACAAAAAAATACTCGTCGTAGCAATTAGTGCAGCCTTAATGACTTCCGTTGGCATGGTAAGTCAGACATACGCTGCTCCCTCAAATCCGACAGCTATAGCAGCAAGTTGCAAAAATAACCCCAAGCCTTGGTGCCCAACTGAAGAGGCAGCTACTGAAACTACAGAAGAAGCTACTGAAGTTTCTACAGAGGTTGTTGAAGAAGTAACTGAAGAAACGACAACAGAAGTTACAGAGGAAACTGTTGAAGAAACAACAACAGAAGTCACAGAGGAAACTACTGAAGAAACGACAACTGAAGTCACAGAGGAAACCACTGAAGAAACGACAACTGAAGTCACTGAAGAAGAAACCACACCTGAAGAAGAACTTATTGCAGAGCTTGAGGAATCCGGTAATTTAGACAATCCTGATATCGTCATTGACGAATTGAACGAAGCTGGATTAACCATTAGTGATTTACCTGAAGAATTACAAGATGAACTCCCAATTACTGATGATGCAGTAACAGTTGAGGAAACTGAAGAAGTTGCTGAAGGTGAAGAAACCGGAGAGACTGAAGAAGTTGCTGAAGGTGAAGAAACCGGAGAGACTGAGGAAGTTGTAGAAGGTGAAGAAACTGGAGAGACTGAAGAAGTTGCTGAAGAGGAAGAAACCGGAGAGACTGAAGAAGTTGCTGAAGGTGAAGAAACCGGAGAAACTGAAGAAGTCGTTGAAGGTGAAGCAACAGAAGAAACTGAAGTTGTGGTTGAATCTTTAGAGCCAGCAGATGTCGAAGAAAACACATTCTCTACAGAACTCAGTGAAGAAGAAACAACAACTATCGAAACACAAGTTGAAGCCATAGAAGAAGTTGTTGTCGGTATCGATGAAGAAGGCAATGATATTACTTCTACTGTTGAAGATACCGAAGTTGTTGGTGAAGTCGTTGTGCCAAGTGCTGACGAGGAAGAAGGTGGAGTCAATGCAGTTGTATTTGGCGAACCAATGAATATCGAAGCAGAATTGGGTGTAGTTACAGCTACAGTGACAGATGGAGAACCACAATATCTCACCACAGTAACAAATCTTGTAGTTGGTGAAGTTAGTGAAGATGTGGAAGTCGAAAATGTTGACGCGGAAAACACCCTTAGCTTAGATGTGGATGAAGATGGCAATACTATTTTGACAATCCCTGGTTTACAAGTTGGTGGCATGACAGTTACTGTTACATTACGAGCAATTGACGGACTTAAGGTATATCAAGTACAAGAAATAACGGTTGAACCTGAAGAAGTTTTTGAGCCAGAAAGCGATGATTCTGGTGAAGCCGTTGAAGCTGAAAAAGAAGCTGCTGATGCTGCTGAAGAAGAATCAGAAGCCGAACCAACAGAAGAAACTGAAGCTGAACCAACAGAAGACGGTGAGCCAGAAGTTGAAACTGCGACTGAAGAAGAAACTGAAAGTGCGCCAGAAGCTGAACCAACGGTTTAAAAAGCTTAAATTGAGTAGAAAAATAGGGAGAACGGAAGTTTAAGTAGGTTCACAAAAGTATTTTAACAATTTATATATATAGTAGTTTTGTTAAAAGACTTTTGTTGAGCTACTTATAATACACCTTCTTCATCATCTTGTTGAGCATCAACGTTATGATTAGAGGATTGTAAATCCTGTGTGACACGAATATCCTCAATACGTTCTGCTAAATGGGCAATAGTCGGATACTTAAAAATATTATTTAAAGGGAGTTTAATAGAAAAAGCCTCCCGTATCCGTGAAACGACTTGAGTAGCGAGTAGCGAATGTCCCCCTAATTCAAAAAAATCATGGTGAATTCCCACTTTGTCCAATTTCAATACACTTGCCCAAATACCTGCTAATAATTCCTCTTCTTGACTGCGAGGGGCAACAAAGCTTTTTTCTAATAACGAATGATTGTCAACTGATAATTGAGAAAGCTTACGGCGATCTATTTTACCATTTGGTGTTAGTGGCAAGGTTTCTAATGTGATAAAAGCCGAAGGTATCATATAATCGGGTAATTTTTCTTGGAGAAAATGGCGTAATTCAGTATTATCAATGACTTGTTCTTGATATAGTACGAGATAAGCAATTAAACGTTTATCGTTCCCCGAATTTTCATGAACAACCACTGCATTTTCTCGTACCGAAGAATATTGTCCTAATACGGCTTCGATCTCACCTAATTCAATCCGAAAACCACGAATCTTGACTTGATCATCAACCCTCCCCAAAAATTCAATGTTACCATCAGGGAGATATCGAGCTAAATCACCAGTTTTATAAAGACGTATTTCCAAAGCTGAAGCTTTGGACTCCAAAGAAATAAATTTTTCGGCGGTTAAGTCGGGGCGGTTAAGGTAGCCACGAGCGAGTCCTGCACCGCCAATGTATAATTCACCATGCACACCAATGGGAGTCTGTTGCAAATGGCGATCTAATATATAAGTCTGTACATTATCAATAGCTTTACCAATTGGGATTTCCTGCCATGCTATTTCTAACGATGTCGATAAAGAGGGTAGTTGGTATATTGTTGCAACGACAGTTGTTTCTGTGGGACCATAACTATTTAATAATAGAGGAGTTGCTCCCGCCCATTGTTGCCATAAACTTACTTGTTTTGGCAATGCACGCTCACCACCAATAATCACTAAGCGTAATGAATCAGGTAATAGGGTTTTTCCTGCCGCTAATTCAGAAGTCACTTGATGCCAAAAAGCAGTTGGCAAATCTAATACAGTTAATTTTAATGTTTGGCAATGTTGCATAAATGTAGATACAGAATCCAACATTTCAACAGAACGTAGAATTAATTGACCACCAGATGCTAAACAAGGATAAATTTCTTCAGCTGCTGTATCAAAACTTATAGAGGCAAATTGTAATAAACGATCATGCTGAGTGAATCCATATTTAGTGATTGCAGTCTCTACAAAATTTACTAAAGATTGGTGTTGAATCATCACGCCTTTAGGTTTCCCAGTCGAGCCTGATGTATAAATCACATAAGCCAAATTATCGGGAGCAATTCCACTTGAAAGATTGTTTACACTTAATTGTGACAATCTCTCTGTATCTAGGTAAATTACCTGGGTTTTTATTGAAGGCAAGGTATCTACTAAGCTTGATTGACTCAACAATATGGATACGTCCGCATCTTCTAACATAAATGTTAAACGCGCTTTGGGATAAGCGGGATCAAGTGGCACATAAGCGCCCCCTGCTTTGAGAATACCTAACAATCCAATAACCATTTCCAAAGAACGTTCTACGCAAATTCCCACTAAGACTTCTGGCTTAACGCCTAAACTTTGTAAATAATGTGCTAATTGATTGGCTTTTTGATTTAAAGCCGCGTAGCTTAACTGTTGATTTTCAAATACCACAGCAATAGCATCGGGGGTACGTTCCACTTGCTCTTCAAACAATTGATGAATACATTTATCATGAGGATAATCGACAATAGTCTCATTCCAAGCTTTCAATTGCTGATGTTCTGTTGTGGTGAGTAACGGTAATTGATGGATTGGCTTAAGTGGATTTTCGACAATACCCATTAATAACGTTTGGAAATGACCAAATATTCGCGCTATGGTTGCCCATTCAAACAAATCCGTGTTGTATTCAAAGCCACCCGTCAACCTTGAATCTGTTTCCGTCAATTCCAACGAAAGATCAAATTTGGCAATCGTGTCTTCTAGAACCACTGGTGTAACAGTTAACCCTGATAATTCTAAATCATTATTCTGTGTATTTTCTAGTGAAAACATCACTTGGAATAATGGGGAATGACTAAGATTTCTTTTGGGTTGTAATTCTTCAACCAATTGTTCAAAAGGAATATCTTGATGGGCATACGCATCAAGCGCGACTTGTCTTACTCGTTTTAATATCTTTTCAAAGGGAGGATTTTCCGATAAATCAATGCGTAAAACCAATGTATTGACAAAAAAACCAATCAGGGATTCAATTTGCCGATGTGTGCGATTAGCAATCGGCGAACCAATGACAATATCATCACTCCCCGTATAACGAGTAAGTAAAGTGGAAAAGGCTGATAGCAGCGTCATGAATAAAGTTGTGCCGGTTTGCCGGCTCAGAGATTTTAATTGCGTTGATAGTTCTGCATTGAGTTGAAACGGATAAATTGCCCCATTAGTCCGTTGCTCTGGTGGACGTGGATGATCGGTTGGTAATTTGAGTAAAGCAGGTGCCCCCGTCAATTGTTGTTTCCAATAATTCACTTGCTTTTCAAGCATTTCCCCCGATAAGCATTGCCGTTGCCAATGGGCAAAATCCACATATTGAATAGGTAAGGGAGGTAAGGAAAATTGCGTACTTTGTGAAAAGGCTTCATAAAGTACTGATAATTCACGAATCAAGATACCGATTGACCAACCATCGGAAATAATGTGGTGCATGTTCACCAACAAAATATGCTCTTTGACATCCAATTGTAATAATGTTGTTCTGAGTAAAGGCCCCTTTGATAAATCAAAATGACGCTGTGCTTCATTATTAGTAAGACGTTTTACTTCGCATTTTTGTTTTTCAGCCGGTAATTTTTGTAAATCGACAACAGGTAATAGACAATAAGTAATGGGCAATTGATGAATGGTTTGCACAGGCTCTTCATTAATTGTTGAAAAAGTTGTGCGTAATGTTTCGTGACGTTGTATGAGTTCATGCAAACTTTGTTCAAGTGCGGTGTCGTTTAATGCGCCTTCTAAACGAAGAACAGCTGGCATGTTGTAAGTTGCATTTGGTCCTTCTAATTGATCTAAGAACCATAACCGAAATTGGGCAAAAGACAAAGGCAAGGCTTGTTCACGATTGGCAAGTGTTATTGGAGGCAACGGTTGCTCACGACGAGTCACTAATAGTAGTTCACATAACTCTGCGATTGTTGGTGATTCAAAAAGAAAACGTAACGGTAATTCACAAGAAAACGTATCGCGGATACGAGAAATGATTTGAGTTGCTAATAAAGAATGACCACCAAGTTCAAAGAAATTATCATGCACTCCGATTCGTTCCGTACCCAACACCTCATGCCAAATACCCGCTAATAAGTCCTCTTCTTGACTGCGAGGGGCAACAAAAGTTTTTTCTGATAGCTGTGAATTGTCAAGGTTCTTTTTAGAAAGTGCATTACGATCTATTTTACCATTCGGTGTCAGTGGTAAGGCTTCTAATGAGATAAAAGCCGAGGGTATCATATAATCGGGTAATCGTTCTTTTAGGAAATCACGTAATTCTGTATTTTCAAGGTTTTTTTCTTGATGTGCTACAAGATAAGCAACCAAACGTTTATCGCTCCCTAAAGTTTCATGAACAATCACTGCATTTTCTCGCACTGAAGGATGTTGTCCTAATACAGTTTCGATTTCTCCCAATTCAATCCGAAAACCGCGAATTTTGACTTGGTTATCAATACGTCCTAAATATTCGATGTTACCATCAGGGAGATAGCGGGCTAAATCACCGGTTTTATAGAGACGCTTTTCCAAAGCTGAATCTTTGGACTCCACTCCCAAAGCTAAAGCTTTGGACTCCAATGAATTTGGGATTTTAATAAATTTTTCGGCAGTTAATTCGGGGCGGTTGAGGTAACCTCGTGCGAGGCCAGCACCGCTGATTACCAATTCACCCACGATTCCCATAGGTACGGGTTGGAGGTTTTGGTCAACGATAAATACTTGGGTATTGGCAACTGGTCTTCCAATAGGAATTGAGTTGTTATAGTGTTGGTTAGTAATTGTGTAACAGCATGTAAACGTTGTATTTTCAGTTGGGCCATAGCCGTTTATAAGCTGAGTATCGGGTAACAACTGTAGAGCTTTGTGAATATGAGGAACTGATAGAACTTCTCCCCCGATCAATAATTGCTTCACACCATGCAGACTAGTGGGATGTTCTTCCAACATAACATTGAATAAACTGCTTGTCAGCCATAGGGTGCTGATTTTTTTCTGTTGTAAGACAGCAGCAAGCGATTCTAGGCTTTTTTGCTGTGCAGACATGATAAACAACTTGGCACTATTGAGTAAAGCACCCCATATTTCCAATGTGCTGGCATCAAAAGAAATAGGCGCATATTGCAGAAAAGTTTGTTCTGAATTGAATAGGGCATAGTTAGTCTTTTTGACCAATCTTACAACAGCATGATGAAGAATAGAAACACCCTTTGGCCTTCCTGTCGATCCCGAAGTATAAATAACATAAGCCAAATTATCAGAGGTAACGCCATTTGAAAGATTGTTGGAACGATGCTGTAAAAACTTTTTGGTTTCCGTGTCTAAGCAAACTACCTGTGCTTTTGTTTTCGGCAACACATCAACTAAGCTTGATTGACTCAACAACACGGGTACATTTGCATCTTCTAACATAAATGCTAAACGTGTTAGGGGATAAGCCGGATCAAGTGGCACATAAGCTCCTCCTGCCTTTAAAATACCTAGCAATCCAATAATCATTTCCAAAGAACGTTCTACGCAAATTCCCACTAAGACTTCTGGCTTAACGCCCAAACTTTGTAAATAATGTGCTAATTGATTAGCTTTTTGATTTAAAGCCGCGTAGCTTAACTGTTGATTTTCAAATACAACCGCAATGGCATCAGGGGTACGCTTCACTTGCTCTTCAAACAATTGATGAATGCATTTATCATGAGGATAAGCGACTTGTGTGTCATTCCATTCAACGATAATTTGATGTCGTTCCGATTTTGTCAATAAAGATAATTCAGAAACGGGTTGTTCAGGAGAGGTTATAATATTTTCTAACAATGTTTGAAAATGGCTCAAAAAACGTTTAATCGTAGTTGAATCAAATACATCAGTATTATACTCACAATCCAAAATCCAGTTATCGTCCATCTCAATTAGATTAAAGCCAATATCAAAAGCCGTAAAATGGAGCGGTTGAGTAAACCATTCTACGGTTAAGCCAAACATTTTTGGGACTTTGGCAATGCGATCTAGGTTAAATGTGGCTGATACTAAGGGAGATTGGCTACCATCCCGTACTAAATTTAATTGATTGATTAAATTAGCAAAAGGATAATTTTGATGATCATAAGCCTCTAACAAAATCGCTTTCATGCTTTGTAAATAGCTTAAGAAAGTTTCCTTCCCCCTCATAACACTTTGTATAGGTAATAAATGAGCGCAATAACCAACTAAATTATCATGGATTTCAGCGGTTCGCCCTGCAATAGGAATACCGACTATAATCTCATTTTGACCCGTTAAACGATGAAGCCAAATCGCATAAGCAGAGAAAAATGTCATAAATAAGGTGCAGCCTTGCTTTTGGCTTAGTGATTTGAGTTTTTGACAGAGCGCAACCGAAAGCGGGAGTGTTTGTTTACTCCCTTGATAAGACATGATAGGTGGATGTGGACGATCTGTGGGTAAATTTAAAACCGGAATATGACTAGAAAATTTATCCAGCCAATACGCTTCCTGTTTTGCCATCTCTCCTTTTTGGCTTTGTTGTATTTGCCACGCTATATAATCCCGAAATTGTGTTGGTATCTCAAATTGACAAGTTTTTCCTTGGCATCTCGCTGAATAAAAGGCTGCGATTTCTTGGATGATAAAATTCATTGACAAGCCATCGACTACAATATGATGTGCCGCCAAAACCAATAAATGTTGTTGTTTTTCTAATTTGATGAGATAAGCGCGAATAAGATGTCCTTGAATTAAGTCAAACGCTTTATAGCTTTCTTGCTCAAAAAACGAGGCCAGCTTAATATCACGATCTTGGGCAGTTTCCTTTGAAAAATCAACGAAAGGCACTTCTATAGATAAAGCCGGTAAACAATGCTGAAAATCTCCTTCTTCACTGATAACAGTTCGTAAGGCTTCATGGCGGTTTACTACTTGTTGTATTGCTTGACGCATAGCATGTAAGTCTAAATACCCCCGTAATGCCAAGCTGAGAGAAACATTGTAAGCGAGTGAGCCTTCTTTTCTTATTTTAGTCAAAACCCAAAGCTGTTTTTGAGCTTCAGTTAAAGGGATTTGAGAAGATTTTTCATCAATTGATTGTGGAATAGAAGTTGATAATCCTGTATTTAGTGTAGTTTGAAAAGCCGATTTTTGAGCGGGTTTTATGGGTAAAAATCCTCCTGCTTGCAGTTCTTTAACACTCTCTTTAACTGCTTTTATCACAGATTCAATATCTTCATCGGTATGTGCAGTCGATAGAAAGCAAGTTCGTCCTTCCCAAACATAGACTCCCTTTTCAATGAGAATATAGAACAATAAATCCATTTCCAAGGGTTGATAGACATAACTGAAATTGCTGGCTAAAGCAAAACGGAATAGCGAGCTAAAATGCACCACTTGAATGGGTATATCATTTTTTTCAAAATACTCATTAAGTGTTTTTGCTAAATTAGCAGTACGTTGGTTTAACTGTTGCTGTAATGTAGGCCCTTGTTTTTTCAAATATTGAAGTACAGCACGAGCAGCTGTCATCGCTAATGGATGTTTACAAAAAGTACCTGCATAAAATGTTTTTTCCTGAGGATATGAATCATCGCCATAATGCCACAATCCACCGTCAATTCTCGCCATATAATCAACACTACCTGCCACGATACCGAGCGGCATTCCACCCCCAATAACTTTTCCATAAGTCACAATATCAGCATCAATCCCAAACCATGCCTGTGCGCCACCCGAATGAATGCGAAAACCAGTTATTATTTCATCGAAAATCAACGCTGTACCAGAGGTTTTCGTTATTTCTCTGAGTTCTTGAAGAAATGCTTTAGGTTGTAAATCTGGCCTACGACTTTGTACCGGCTCAACGAGAACTGCTGCTAATTCATTAGCGTATGCTTTGATAGTACTTAATGATTGAGCCGTGCCATAAGGTAAAACCAGAACATCATCTACCATCTTTTGTAGCACACCAGAAGCCATAGGCACAGCAGTTAATTGAGAGTCTTCTGTTGGAATAACCGCTAATGTACCATCAAAATGACCATGATAAGAACCTGAAAACACAACAATTTTACTACGGTTTGTGGTAGAACGGGCAATGCGTAATGCAGTCATCACGGCTTCTGTACCTGAATTACAGAAAGTAACACGTTGCATACCTGTTAATTCACAAACTAACTTAGCCACTTCGCCTGCTAATGCAGATTGTGGTCCTAATGATATACCTTGTTTTAAGGATTCTTCCAGTGCCTTAATAATGAAGTCTGATTGATGACCAAAGAAATGCACACCAAAACCTAACGTCAGATCGATATACTCATTTCCATCTATATCCTGCATTTTAGAACCATAAAAGGAGTCTGCAATAATGGGGTAACAGATTTCTTTAGTTTCCATACGGAAATTGAATGCTGATCTCATATCCGCAAAAACGGGACGAGAAGCTTGTTCTTGCTGCTTTGATTTTTGAGTACGCTTGACATAACGTGCAATCAAGGTTTCTAAATAATGTTGTTGTTGTGGATTGAGTTTTTTGGCTTGTGAATTTCCATCTTTCCCAAAAGCATTATTAGTGGAAAAAGGTTTTACCTGCGTTTGTCCAAGTTTATCTTTTGACATTACCTCAACATTGGCTTGTTTTTGTTGCGGTAAATTTTTTGACAAATGGGAAAGTGATGAAGAGACATTATCAGTAGATAAACCTTTTTCGCGCAAAACTTCTAACTGTTGAGAGACGACTTGAGAAACCGTCTGAGAGATAGTTTGAACCGCTTGGGAAGTCGCTTGGAGTTGCTGCATCATAATGCGTTCCAGCGATGTCTCTGAAGTGACAGTATTATCTTCCTGCGTATCGTTTGTAGTTGATTTTTCTGCAATAGTTTCTTGTGATTGCGTTTCCAATCCAGATGGTGTAGAAGAGGGTAAATCTGTTGAAGCCCATTCGAGTGAAAGATGCTGATCAATATAGGTTGCTAACGCATTTAGTGTAGTTAACTCTTCAAAAAATTGACGGATGGTAAATGTTAGCCCAAATTGATTTTCAATCTTTCGTACTGCTTTTGCGATAACAAGAGAATCAGCACCCATTTCCAACAAAGGCATGTTGATATCTATTTCAGAAGGAATTGTTTGGAGTAATTCTGCCATCAAAGTACGCAATGTGGATAAAATCGTGTCTTTACGTAAAACAACTTTCTCGTTCCCAACGTCTTTTCCCTCTTCCTCGTTCCCAACGTTTTTGTTGGGAATGCCTTTAGCAACGCTCCGTGTTGCAGGACACTCTGTGTCTTCAAGAGTTTGAGAACTAGAAGATGGAATTTTCGTTGACATAGTAGAATCTTCTTCAAAAATCCAATAACGCTGACGTTGAAATGGATAAGTAGGCAATGATAGCCGATGGCGTGGATAGTCTTTATCAAATGCTGTCCAGTTGATATCAGCACCCTGTATATATAGACGAGATAAACTGGTTAATAGTACTTGCCAATTTTCTTGTTTTGCTTTCAAAGAAGGGAGCCATGTTGCATTAACAGTGTTGGGTTGACAGATTTCGCCTAATTTTGATAGAACAGGTTTAGGGCCTATTTCTAAAAAGCATTCATATCCATTATCAAACAAAGTTTCTATGCCTGCCATAAAATTTACAGTGAAACGAGTGTGAGTTCGCCAATATATGGCATCAGGCAATTGATCCAAGATTTGTCCCGTCACATTAGAAATAAGTGGAATATGTGGTTTTTGAAAGGAAACACGACTGGCTATCTGTTCAAAATCATCCAAGATAGGTTCCATCAATGGTGAATGAAACGCATGAGAGACTTTTAATTGACGTGTTTCAATGCCCTTTTTTTCAAAATCAGCAGCAATTGCTTGAACTGTTTTTGATTCTCCTGAAATTACAACATTGCTTGGTTCATTGAAAGCAGCTATTGATATAGATTGAACGTAAGGTTTTAGCGCAATATCAACTTCTTTTTTATCAGCAAACACAGCCACCATTTCACCATTTTGAGGTAAAGATTGCATTAAACGCCCACGTTCTGCAACCAACTTTAAACCTTCTTCAAGAGTGAAAACGCCCGCTACACAAGCTGCAACGTATTCCCCTACACTATGTCCCATAACAACTGATGGCTTAATCCCCCACGATTGCCATAATTCAGCTAATGCATATTCCAAAGCAAACAATGCTGGTTGAGTATAAGCCGTATTATCCAAATACTTCAGAGAATCCTCCCCAACCTCTGGTTGGGAACGCCTACCGTGACGCTCTGCGTCACTCAACCGATAAAGTACTTCAAGCAAAGGTACTTCTAAATAAGGCCGCAAAATCTCATCACAACGTTTAAGTATTTGACAAAAAACAGGTTGCGTTTCATAAAGTTCTCGCCCCATGCCCACATATTGAGAACCTTGTCCTGTAAATAAAAAAGCGATTTTAGGTGATTTGTGATTCGACTTTAACACGCCCTTGAATCTCTCAAAAGATGGTTTTGCAGTGTTAAAGGATTCTAATTGTTTCTGAAATTGTGTCGTAGAATCTGCAATAATCGCCAAACGATGGTTAAAATGAGTGCGTCCTGTATTGGCCGTGTAACAGATATCTGCTAAGGAGATTTCAAGATGAGATTGAATATAAGTGTGATAACGCTGTACTAACTCTTGTAGTGCTGATTCATTTTTGGCTGATAGGGTGAACAAGTGTTGAGAACGTTCTTTAAGCGACAACCTTGAATTTTGAGGAATTTGAGGTGGTTTTTCTATGATAAGATGTGCGTTAGTGCCACCAAAGCCAAAAGAACTCACACCAGCAAATAGTGTTTTATTTAAAGAAATCTCTTCATTTTTCGAGTCAGAAAAAGTTTTCCATACTTGTCGCTCAGTTGGAATAGAAAATGGTGTATTCTCAATAGCAATCAGCGGACTTAACGCTTTAAAATGTAAGTGAGGGAAAATTTCTTCATGCTGTAATGACAAAATAGTTTTAATTAAACCCGCGATTCCCGCCGCCGCTTCTAAGTGACCAATATTCGTCTTTACTGAGCCAATCCAACAAGGTTGTTCTTGAATACGTCCTTCCATAAGGATTTCTTTTAATGCATTGACTTCAATCGGATCACCTAATGGAGTTCCCGTACCGTGTGCTTCAACATAACTGATTTGGTCAGGTGAAACGTTGGCATTTTGTAAAGCTTTGCGAATAACCGCTTGCTGTGATAAACCATTGGGCGCAGTCAATCCATTAGTCCGCCCATCTTGATTAATAGCGGAACCCTTAATAAGCGCGAGAATATTATCACCATCCTTCACTGCTTCTGAATACCGTTTCAGAACGACAATGCCGCAGCCTTCGCCTCGCACATAGCCATTTGCATTGGCATCAAAGGTTTTACAACGACCATCGGGAGCCATCATGCCCGATTGAGAAAAAGTAA
This sequence comes from Candidatus Parabeggiatoa sp. HSG14, assembly GCA_030378085.1. Lineage (GTDB taxonomy): Bacteria > Pseudomonadota > Gammaproteobacteria > Beggiatoales > Beggiatoaceae > Parabeggiatoa. Next base: position 5,037 of record JAUCGK010000089.1, on the reverse strand, counting down.
TGGTTAAATCGGGGTTTAATATGATATTAACTCCCCCAGCTAACGCTAAATCACATTCACCTAAACGTAAATTTTGACAAGCTTGATGAACGGCAACGAGCGATGAAGAACAGGCAGTATCTACCGCAACGCTGGTGCCCCGTAAATCTAGTAAATAAGATAAACGATTAGCTGCGATACTAGAGGCATTGCCTGAACCAAAATAACTATCAACAGTTGTTTTATGCTTTGACTGTAAATGTGCATAATCATCAGTACTAATACCAATGAATACACCAGTTTGGCTCCCTGCCAATTTATCTGGAGCAATTGCTGCATTCTCTAAGGCTTCCCAAGTGACTTCTAGTAAAAGCCGTTGTTGAGGATCCATTTTATTGGCTTCTAAAGGAGAAATACCAAAGAATTTTGGATCAAATTCAGCGACTTTTTCCAAAAATCCACCCCAACGAGTATTCATTTTGTCAGGCGTTTCTGGATTTGGATCATAAAAAGCATTGATATCCCAACGTGATAATGGTACTTCAGTAATCGCATCGTTCCCGTCTCGCAACAATTGCCAAAAGGCTTGTGGATTTTCAGCCCCCGGAAAACGGCAACCCAAGCCAATAATAGCAATAGCTTCATTAGTGACTTTTGAGTTGGTATCCGATTTATTTGAAACAGCGATATTTTGAGAAAGGGGAGATTTTCCTATTAAGTATTGGGAGAGTACTTGAATATTAGGATAGTCATAGATAAGAGTGGGGGACAAAGAACGCCCTAATTTGCTTTCCAACTCACCTGATAAACTCACAGCTGTCATAGAATCAAGACCATAACGGGCTAATGGTTCTCTAATATCTATTTCTGATACCGCAATGTTTAATTTTTGGGAGAGTTTTGTTAATAACCAAGTCTGAATAGCGTCTACTGTTATCGTATTGAAATCATTATTTTGTTGAGTAACAGATTTTATCGAAATATCTTGTTGCCACTGTGCGATTGTTTTAAGTGTCTCTTTTAAAAAGCCTTCTTTGCAGGCATTGCGTTGCACTTTACCACTAGAGGTTTTTGGCAGTGTTGCCGGTTTGAGTAACAATATGGCATAAACTTGTAATTCATGTTGCTCAGATATTGCTTGACGAATAGTGTTAATAACTTCATTAACATTTAATTTTTTGAGTGCTGTACGTTCTATTTCTTGAATAACAACCAATCGTTCTTCGTCAGCCATTTCTATTGAAAATGCAGCACCACCACTGACTCGTAGTGTGGGATGACTTTTTTCTACGGTTGATTCAATGTCTTGAGGATAATAATTTCCCCCTCTAATAATAATAATATCTTTTAAGCGGCCCGTGACAAATAATTCACCTTCATGCAAAAATCCCAAATCTCCTGTGCGTAAAAATGGGCCTTCGCCAGTATCAGATAAGTAGGCATGGAAAGTTTGCTCGGTTTCTTGAGGTCGATTCCAATAGCCATGCGCTACATCTAGCCCTGCCACCCATATCTCACCGATTTTTTGATCTGAACATGGGATAAAAGTTTCTGGCTCAACAATAACTATTCTAACCTCTGACCAAGGTTGGCCACTGCCCACAATGTTTTGTGTTTCCTCTTTGTCTCGCGTTATTACCGCCTTATTTTGTTGAAGATCAGTTTTTTTGAATGGATGAATAATGGGAGATTTGGATTTCAAACAACCAGAGACGAGTAACGTTGTTTCAGCCATGCCGTAACAAGGGTAAAAGGCATCGTAACGAAAGCCGCAGGATTCAAAAGTTTTAGCAAATCGATCTAGCGTTTTGGCACGAATAGGCTCAGAACCATTAAAAGCATTTTCCCAACTCGTTAAGTCAAGTTGTGATCGCTGTTCAACCGTAATTTTCTGAACACACAAGTCATAGGCAAAATTTGGTCCGCCACTTGTTGTTGCCTTATAATGAGAAATAGCTTGTAACCAACGAAAAGGTTTCTGTAAAAAGACCATTGGAGACATAAAAATACAGTGTACACCCAAATATAGGGGTTGCAAAATATTACCAATTAATCCCATATCATGGAATAACGGTGCCCACCCAACAAAAATTGTATTTTCAGTATGTCCAAATCCTTGTTGGATCATTTTTTCATTGTGCAACAGATTGCCATGACTCACCATCACTCCTTTTGGCATTCCAGTTGAGCCAGAGGTGTATTGAAGAAAAGCCAGTGTATTGCGATCAATATCAGAAATTTGCCAACTATCAGTTAATTTTTCAGGGAGATTATCAGTGGCAATCCATTGTAAATTTTCCAGTTCTGGCACATAAGTGAGTCGTTGTGCTTTTTTTGATAAAATGTCAGTGGTGGTGAGGATAATTTGAGCTTGTGCATCGGCTGCAATCGTAGCTAACCTTTTATCAGAACGATTACGACGGGGAGGATAAGCGGGAACAGCAATAACGCCAGCATAAAGACAACCAAAAAATGCGGCAATATAATCCAATCCACTCGGGTAAAATAATAAAGCCCGCTCTCCAGGAGCTATTTTAGTTTGAAGTGTTGCCGCAATAATTCGTGCACTTTTTTCTAAATCAGCATAGGTGAAATTTTTTTCCTCCCTTTCACCATCAACGAGGAAAGTATAAGCGACTTTATGCGGTTGATTTTGTGCTTGATGGTGAAGTAATTCGACTAAAGTCGTTGTTTTTTTTAAAGTTTCATTCATTGTTCTAATCCGTGCGATGGTTCACTGTCATTGACTTAAGGAATATCTGCTGGAGTCCAAAGCTTCAGCTTTGGCTGATTCAAATTAAAATCAAAGACTTCCAAACCTAAAGGTTGGAATTCCAATGGCTTAATTCAATAGCATTGATGAGATGGGTACATTTAAATCCTGATGTTACGCACTGTACTTCCAAAAGTGAATATTGGAGTGCAAAATTTATTTTGCGAGGAATTGCACTCCAGTTGGCAAAATGAATTTTGCACTCCAGTTGGCAAAATGAATTTTGCACTCCAGTTTGGAAGCTATCTGCGTAATATCAGTTACTTAAATGTTTTTTCACCAAAATAAATCCACAAAGTGACTAAAAGAAGTGAGATAACGATAAACCAAAGTATCATTTCTTTACTAGATATCTTTTCTTGAGTAGAAGAAACGGATAACAAATTGTGAATTTCATTCATAATAGGAGGGGATTCGTGAATACCAGAAATGGGTACTGTGTATAAGTATAATTTTTTATCTTTTGGAGTAAACACCATAGATTGTACAGTATGCGGATTAAAAATTTCTTGAACTGTATCAAACATGATTTTTGTAACATCTTCAACATAAGCTTTATTATTAGAGTTGAATTGTGCCAGTTTTTTAAAGCGATGCCATCGATATCGATCAACACTATCAACACAATTAAAAGGGGAACTCTCTAAAACAAAGCAATTAACAACAGCTATCTGATTTATTTTTCCCCATGACATTTCCATCTTCAAAGAACTCGCATAATTCCTAAGTTTCGCTGTCATTCCTTGAGGTTGTTCTAAAACTTGAACATCCTTAGTATCAGCCATAAGGATATTATGACTAAAACCGTATTGTTGTTTAAACAAATATCTTGCTGCTGTGGAGATTACGGTTGTTTTTTCTAAAACACGTTTGAGATCAAAGACAATTGCATGATCGCCTATCGGGGGATCAGGATAGTATTTTCCGAGTGGTGAGTCTAAATGAGCAACAAACAATCCATCGCTATTAAATCCAGAAATTACACCAATATAGCCTGCAAAACCGATGTTCACCATTGTTCTCTGTTTATATTCGTAAACGGTTATGGCTTGAATACTTCTTAGTGCTTCAGTTGTTCTCCAATCCATATTTCTGCCGACAATAGGCGCATTTAATGCGGAAAAATTGCCAAATACCCCAAAGCCTGAACAATTCGTTCTTCTCCCAATATCTGGAATCAATTGTATTACCCACCATTCATTCAAAGAAAGATAACCATCTCCCAGTTTATCTTGAGCATAAATAGCCCATGTAGAAGCTATCGCATTGACTTCATCGCGGTAGGCAGAATCAATATTAGGTTTGATAAAGTTTACCCTGGTTTGTACCCACTCATTAAATTGAGCTTGATCCACAAAAGAGGCTAAATAACTATCATATTTTTTTTCAATATCTGGAAATTTTTCTTTGATAGCATTCCCCAATGTATTCCCAATTTCTATACCCGTTTTATTTTTGGCATCAATATGAAAGATTGCTATAGCATTTGTCTCAGCACCCACAAAATCCGAAAAAAACAAGAATGAAAAAGTAATTATTTTGATTATTTTAGTCATTTTACAATTATTAATTATTAATTTTAGATTTTTCTTAAAAGTTAATTATATAAGATATTTGGAATCCAAACCTTTAGGTTTGGGCTTTCCAAAGTTTAAACTTTGAACTCCACGTTATTTTTGAACCCTGTGCAAAATAACAGGAATCTATTAAAAATAACACATTTATCAATTTGTTCCAAAAAATGAAAGCCAGGTGTAAATAAAAAGCATTTTTTGTACAAAATTAGGTGGTACTCGATGTTCAAGTTTTTTTATCAAGAATTGGTAACCCAATAGATTTGTAGAGACGCGATGCTCGCGTCTCCAAACGTTTCCAATAATCATGGAATGTTCAATTATAAATGACATGTAAACCTTATCAGTGACTTCCTTTGACAAAAATTCTTGCGGTAAATTGTCCAGTTATGTATCTCAAACCTAGAAAACGCTTTAAAGACACAAGCATCGCCTCTCTACAACGTCATCATAAAATTATTGACAGTAATTATTTTTTAGAGACTTGAATATTGAGTGGTAAGTTTTTATGTTATTTTGATTTGAGTCATACCTAAGGAATGTGATATTATTAAAAGTTTTATCAATACAAATTTAGAAAATTATTTGTACCTTCATAATGCGAATTAAGGGTTGAGTAAGCCATTGAAAAATAGCGTGATTAAAATTGATGATTTGATATATCTTTCTCAGTTAATTTTCTAACGTGCTGTTTTTATTAGATATAAAAAT
>JAUCGK010000088.1:1205-17723 GCA_030378085.1 Candidatus Parabeggiatoa sp. HSG14 | reverse complement strand
CACCCGTAGTAGTACCACCGCCCCCACTCCCTGAAACCCTTGATCTCGTTTTAGAACTGAAAGGAGCCGGCAATGCTGATATTTCCATCAGTCCTGAACCCGAAAAAACAGAATGCGAAAGCGAGAGAAAGTGTACTTACACTTTTAGTACAACAACAAGGATAACAGTAACAGCAACCGTTGATAAAAATTCACTGTTCACCTATTGGAGCGGTGTCAGTAGTTGTGCAAAAGGAAAGGAGTTTTATAACAAAGGGGGAAGAACCGAACTCTTTATGACACGTAATATGAGTTGCATTGCCAATCTTAAATTGAAACCTCATACCTTAAGCTTAAGTTATACGGGCAATGGTGGCGGAAGTGTCAGCACATCCCCCGGTGGTAATCCTATCGCCACTTGTACTAAAGACCAATGTATTTCTTTTAGTGGTAACACAAAGGTTACGCTTACCCCTACTCCAAATCCTGCCTCTAATTTTGATGGCTGGACAGGTGATGAAGATTGTAACGATGACAAAGTAACAATGGATGCAGAAAAAACTTGCATCGCCAGCTTTAACTTAAAGCCTACTTATACACTAACCATGAATTACGATGGTGAAGGTACAGGAAGTGTTACTGGTACGCTAGGTACTGCTTGTGGTGATAATTGCACCAGTTACGTTGATGGTACAACTGTTAATCTCACCCCTCTTCCCACTATAGATTCATTTTTTGGGAATTGGAGTGGTGATTGTGCGCCAGAAGGTCAAATCGCAATGGCGGAAAATAACAAGGTTTGTACTGCGACTTTTAATAAAAAGCCTCTCTATAAATTGACATTGACAGTCGTTGGTAATGGAAGCGTGGCAAGTGCCAGTGATATTCCTGCAACAGAGTTGGAATGTGGTGATAATTGTACTAACTATCTCAGTGGCACAACAATTACACTCACACCAACTTTGGGTGCAGGTTCAGTGGATTCCATATTTAGTGAAGATTGTCGTGGTGGACAAGTTATTATGGAGAGTGATAAAGATTGCAAGATAGTCTTTACTGATGAACCCATTATATTGCCTCCGCCACCGGATGATCCAAACGGCCCTTTTACATTACTGGTAAAACCACTGGGTAATGGCAATGGTAATATTATCAGTGGCGTTGCTGGTATTGATTGTGGTAGTGATTGTACTGAAGTTTATCCAAAGGATACCGCAATTTCACTTAAGGCGATACCTGATACCGTTTCAACCTTTGATGGTTGGGGAGGAGATTGCAGCGATGGTCAAACGAGCATGGCAAGTAACAGGATTTGTACTGCTATCTTTACCTTAATACCCACTCATACTTTGACTGTTAAAAAAGCGGGCGAAGGTAATGGCACAGTAAGCAGTGTTGTTGGTATCAATTGTGGTGATAATTGCATGGCAGTTTATAATACGGGAACGAGCGTTACTTTAACAGCCACTCCCGCACCCGATTCAAACTTTGCAGGTTGGGGTGACACATGCCCTGCTGGTCAACTGGTGATGGATGTCGATGCAGAATGCACTACAACTTTTACCCTAAAACCGAGTTATGCCTTAACTGTCACTAAAGCTGGTCCTGGTGCTGGTGTTGTAACAAGTAACCTTGGCGGTATTAATTGTGGTGATATTTGTACAGCCCGTTATGTTCTTGATGGTAATCCTGGAACGGTGACACTAACGCCCTTAGCTTTACCTGGTTCATTCTTTACAGGTTGGGAAGGTGATTGTAGTAATAACAATGGGCAAGTCAGCATGGAAGCCGATAAACAATGTACCGCTATTTTTGAATCCTTTGGCGTACTACAACTGACGGAATCAGAAATAAAAACGCATGAAGAAGCAGACACGGTAACATTAATAGTGAGCCGACTTGGAGGGAGTTATGGACAAGTTTCTGTTGATTATGCCACAGTCGCTGACACTGCCCTAGAAACCGAAGATTATCTACCAAATAGCGGCACACTGACTTGGGAAACGGGAGATGGTGAAGATAAATCATTTACTGTCAATGTGTTGCCAGATAGAGTAAAAGAGGAAAATGAAAGCCTCAGCATCGTCTTGTCTAATCCGGGTGGTAATGCGCCTTTAGGTAATCCTTATCAGACAAAATTAATCATTGAAGATGTCCCTTGGGTGAGTACAATACAATTTCCTATGCCAACTTATATGGCTAATGAAGGTGACGAAAAAGCGGTTGTGTTAGTCACACGGGCAGGAAGTGCCAGATGGCCATTATCAGTAAACTATGTCACCCTTGATATTAAAGACGGTGCAATTGGAGGGAGCGACTACGAATCTATCAAAGGGATTTTAACCTGGGCAGATGGTGACAGATCGCCGAAAGCGATTGAAATCCCACTTTTGCGAGATAGCATTGATGAACCCGATGAAAATTTCGTGGTATTACTGGCTAACCTCTCCACAAAGGAAGCACTATTTGGTAAAAATCGCAATACGACTGTTAAGATTATCAATACGCCAGTTGCCGGCAGTTTAGAATTTGCTGAAGCTGAATACCACGTTGATGAATCTTTAGCTGAAATTGCGATAACAGTCAATCGTATTGGTGGCAGTGGTGGCATCGTTTCAGTGGATTATGTCACAACTGATGAGACTGCTAAAGCGGGACAAGATTATACAGCAGCAAATGGTAGATTGACTTGGAATGAAGGTGATACAGAACCTAAGCAATTTATCGTACCCATTCTTGGTGATAACTTGGAAGAGCCAGATGAAACGGTGATGTTAACACTTTCAACACCATTGGGCGGTGCGAGCTTAGGCGCAGTAAATACCGCGATACTCACCATAGCAAATGTTACCCCACCACCGGAGAGTACTGAAACTGCTCCCCCCGATACTACTCAACCTAGTGAAAATGGTGAACAAACGGGTACACCCGTTGAAGAGAATCCAAATCCACCAAATCCAGATGAGGAAACTGGTGAACAAACGGGTACTCCAACTCAGGAAGGTGATAAATCTAATCCACCAACGGATAGTAACACGTCTAGCGAGGTAATAGAAGACAACAATTGTCAAAGTAGCAATCAAGTCATTAATTGTGTTATGGTAAATGATGACAATGCCTCCCCTGTAGAAAATATTCAGATTGCACCGCAAGGTAAAGTAATCGGCGGTAAAATGAGTGGTAACATTCAAAATCAAGGTGAGATACAAAATGTCACGCTACAACCTGAGACACACATCACAGGCGGTACAATAAGTGGTCATATCAGAGGTTCTGTGCCATTGCCTCCTGTTACGTCTTCTGGAATTGAAACAACAGTAGAATCAACTACTTCTCCTATTCTTACTTCTGTTACGATTGCACAGGATACAATCGTAGAGCAGGTTGTCATTGATGGCAACATTCAAAATCTAGGACAAGTACAAAATGTGACACTGTTACCTGACACATATCTCGTGGGTGGTACGGTAAGCGGTAAAATCAGTGGGCCACTGCCACAATTTACTGATGAATCAATAGTCGTTGCTCAACCTCCCGCTATTCTTTCAAATTTGACGGTTGCTACAAAGACGACTTTAACCCATGTTATGATTGGTGATAATGTTCTCTTTGAAAAAGAAGTTATTTTAGGAGAAGGTGTTAGCTTTGAAAGAAATGGTCAAATACCGCTTAACATGGACTTAGCTTCTGTTTTAGGTCGAAAAGCAACCTCAATACTGGGTCAATACGCCGTCAACTTGTCTGGTGATGTTCTTTCTAATAGTGCTTATGGCGGTATTTTAGGTGCCATCAACGGTTTATCTCAACTGAAAAACAATGGCTTGAAATTAACACAAGGTAACAACTTGGGCTTATTGAATTTAGATGTTGGGGAAATGCGTTATGCAGTATTACCAATGCAAGTGACACAAATTTTCAACGCACAAGTGTCGCAAGAATTGCCAATGGGCGTACATTTCGATCCCACTGATAAAATCACTTTTATTACACATACCGGGCGAGAAGTAATAACGCATCCAGTCATCCAAGCCCCCGAAGCTTTCAATAATACTTTACGGGGTTTGGGTCTCAATGAAGCGACAATGTTAACCAATGGCAACTTCAAAGTACAAGCTCATGATGGTATCTACTACACAGCACGAGCGAGTTTGTTTTCCACACAAGTATCAGCCGAAATGCCATTAGGCTTATTTAGTGATCAAACAGGCTATTATTTTGTGTTTGAAGATGAGACTAAAAATCGCCGTCAACAATACATGTATCCGGCTGCAGCAGATACAGAGGCATTATCCAGTGACAATTATGAAGTCAAAATAAAGTATGACGGACAAATCATTGCTCAACGTGAAAACCGCAGATATCAAGGACGGCTCAATTACGTAGTCACCAAAAACCAAAAACGAGACAGTGGTTTACGAGTATTTGATATCGTTGATGTAAACGGCGATGGTTACGGAGATTATCGCATCGACTATCCGAATGGAGACAGTCAAGTGATATTCCATTTAGGGAAATAAAAAATTCTGATTGTAACAGATTTTGGGGACACCAGACCCCCCTAACCCCCCGTACACGGGTGGAACCAAACATCATTCGACACTTTGCTTTTTCTATTTTGGGACTTCCCCCTGTGTACGGGGGGTTGGGGGGGTCTGGTGTCCCCAAAATTCGTTATAATCAGAAAAAATTTCCTATAACTCGACTATCAAGTTTTTAAAAGATTGATTATTATTAAGCGAGAGACGCAAGCATTGCGTCTCTACCAAATTCCATTAATATGTAGAGACGCGATGCTCGCGTCTCCTAAATGATTTCACACTCCAAACCTGACAGGTTTTAGAAACCTGTCAGGTTTTTTGAAGTTATTTTTCTGAACGTCTATTATATGGCGTTTTCCGGCTGTATTTCATACATAAGAGAAACACTATAAAAGAAATTTTAAGGAAACATCAATGCAATATCCCTTATCAGAAAAAATCGGCGAGCCTGATTTATTTGTGGGGCGTGAAAAAGAATTTCGTCTTTTTAATAAATGGCTGTCAAATATTCCAAAACGATTGTCTAAATCCAGAGTGATTTTGGCACGGCGCAAAAGTGGAAAAACCGCATTTGTGCAACGAATTTTTAATCAATTATGGTACCAAAACGGTTCAGTAATTCCTTTTTATTTTTCCTTTGAAGAAAAAAATATTTGGTATCCTGATTTAGCGATTAATTATTACAGGGCTTTTGCTTCCCAATATATTTCCTTTTTGCAAAGAGACGAAAAGTTGGTCGGTAAATTACTCCCTTTAGAACATATCCGCCAATATGGTGTCACAAACTCAATTGAGGATTTTGTTAATGATGTAGACTTTTTGCTTCAAAATAAAACGATTGCTGGCAGTCATGACTTAATGTGGCAAATAGCTTACTCGGCGCCCCACCGTTTTGCGGATTGTTATGATCGGAGGATCTTAGTGATACTGGATGAATTTCAGTACATTACTCAGTTTGTTTATCGGGGTGAAAGCTGTGAGGGTGAACCTGATGAAACAATGGCAGGGAGTTATCATTCTTTTTCGGAATCCAAAATCGCCCCCATGTTAGTGACTGGTTCTTATGTTGGTTTGTTAAAGAAAATTATTGGCAAGTATTTACAAGCTGGACGACTTAAGCACACGCGCATGTCTCCCTACCTTGCACCTCAAGAAGGTTTACAAGCGGTTTACAAATACGCTGAATTTTTCCAAGAACCTATCACTAACGAAACGGCCGTTCAAATTAACGAACTGTGCATGGCAGATCCTTTTTTCATCTCTTGTGTTATTCAAAGTGATTATGAAGAGAGAGAACTGCTCACTTCAAAGGGAGTTATTAACACGGTTCATTATGAAATTTCGGAAAGAGATTCTGAAATGTCAAAAACTTGGAATGAATATCTTTATGCAACGCTTAATGGTATCAATAATATTCATGCCAAAAGCATGTTACTCCATCTAACACAAAAAGCGCATCAATACTGGACACCTAAACAACTTAAGGAAAAATTGTCTCTTGAACTTGGAATAAATGATATCCAGAAAAAATTGGTGATGTTATCGGAAGCCGATTTAATTGACAGAGGAAGTTCTGACATTCAATTTTGTGGTTTAACGGATGGGACACTTAATCTGATTGTGCGAAACCGCCTTGAAGAAGAAATCAGCGGTTTTAAGCCTGATTTAAAACAAGAATTTAGCACTAAAATTGAACCCAAAACTGCTGATGAAATGCAGGGTAAATTGAATCAACTGTCTGGCTATTTTGCGGAATATCAAGTTGCGACAGCCTTTCGTATTAAACAACAATTTTCTTTAGAGATGTTTTTTGTGAATGTGTTTGATAACACCGAGTTAAACCTCACTGTTGTCAAACAACGTGTTCAGATTCAACGTGTTGATGGTAAAGTGTTTGAGATTGATATTGTGGCAGAATCCATTTGTGGGCGCGTGGTTTTGGTAGAAGTCAAAAAAAGGCTGACAAAAAGCTCACTTGAAATGGTGGAAGCGTTTTTGGAAAAGGTAAATGCTTATCAGCAAAAATTTCCCGAAGCGGTGATATTACCTGCTTTTTTATCGTTAAATGGTTTTGTCTCAAAGGCAAAGTCTTTGTGCGAGAAGAAGGGGATTGGAATGGCGGTGAGGATTGAACATTATTAAGTACAATTTTTGTTAAATGGTTGTTTTGTCAAGTATAAATTACAAGGATTATACCGACATTCCAGCTATTCATAAAATTTGATTTAAGAAAGCTTGTGCGGAATGTCGAATAGAAGTCTGCTTTTTTTATTTCAAAGCATCACATACTCGTATTAGTAATTCCTTAGCTTCTTCGGCAATCTCGATGATTTTAGGATTTTCGGTTAATCCAAAAACTGTGTTCGGATCAAGGAAAGCTACTGTAATTTTTCCGTCAGTTTCTTCACGCACTAACACGTTGCAAGGTAATAATACGCCGATATTAGCATCTTCATTAATCAGACGGTTAGCAAAAGAAGGGCCACAAGCGTGTAAAATTCGATAACGAGGCATGTCCAAGTCAAGCTTTTTTTTGAGAACAGCATCTACATTAATTTCATTCAAGATACCAAATTTCTCATTTTGTAATGCTTCAGTCACTCGTTTAACAGCGACATCGAAGTCATCATTTAATGTAATACTAAAATGATACATAAAGTTATTGTCTCCTATCGACATAATAGTCGTTATTGAAAGTACCCATATTTTAATGGGTTAATTGAGTGGTTAAATATTTGTGCCATCTATTTTTTCTTTTTTATGGTGATGTGGTGGATAACCAATAAAAGTCAATAGTACCAGTGAACCAAATATTGAGTAAATTAGTGTAAATACCCAAGTTGGGGCAGTGTAAAACAGAAAATAATGTATCCAATAACCAATGAAGCTTGTCCCATGCGTTGTTTCACCTGCTAAATCACGTAGATAATATTCCAATAAAGTGAGTGGGCAAACAATGCCAAGTAAGGCTTCTAATACCACATAGCCAATTGCTGTCAGATGCAGTACTCGAAACAAAAAATTCTGTGTCCATAGCCATTTTCTAAGCCAACCTATCAAAATAAATGCTTGCCCACCAACCACGAATAATACAAACGTTGCATGTATTAATACAGTTAAGTCAGCCAAAAAAGAGAATAGATAGAAGTTCATTATTTTCAGAGATTCGGATTTTTATTATTATTTACCAGAATAAATTATTAAATTTAAAAAAACTATATGCTAGATAAGGAAAAATAAGGAAAAAATTTAGTATGGCACAATAAATGCTATAATAAAAACTAATAACAAATTCTTAAAATTAATAAACCGTATAAATGGAGGTGTAAATTTCACAGATACTCATAAAATACGATATAAAAAATAAAATTAAAAGCCCCTTGACGAATGTCTTGGGGCTTTTTATCGTTGCCAATTTAGAAATTAAACGATATCTTCTCTATTTTCATTAATTTCAGATACAGAACCACGGGTGGAAGGATCATGAAAAGCAGATAGTTTAATAGGATTGCCTGCTATTTTAAGTGTACCAACTACCGGATCATCAATGGTCACAATCATGTTACGTGCCAGTATTTGCGGCTCATTGAGTAATTGTTCTATATTATTGATAGGACCAGAAGGTACACCCGCTTCTCCTAATATTTTAAGCCAGTGTTCTGTTTTTTTCGTGGTTAGCACGATTTCCAATTCGGCTTTCAATGCGATTACATGTTCTGTACGCAAATGATTGGTGAGAAACAAAGCATTTGTCGTTAAGTCTGATCGTTCAATCGCTACACATAATTTGTTAAATAAAGCATCATTTCCTGCCGCAATAATAATATGGGCATCAAGCGTTTTATAGGCATCAAATGGTGTAATAGAAGGATGCCGGGAACCCAACGGTCTAGGGATTTCTCCTGATGCTAGATAGCGACCAATAGCATTTTCCAAAATAGCAACTTGGCAATCAAGCATACCAACATCCACCTTCATACCTTTGCCAGTCGTTTGACGATGATAAAGCGCAGCATTAATACCAATTGAAGTAAATAGCGCAGCAGTAATATCACCAATAGACGAACCTACACGAGTTGGTTCACATTCTGGTTGCCCCGTAATACTCATAATTCCACCCATGCCTTGAATCACCATATCATAAGCAGGTAGCTTAGAATAGGGGCCAGTTTGTCCAAAGCCCGAAACAGATGCATAGATTAAACGGGGATATCGCTCGTGTAATTCTTCCCAAGTATAATCTAATTTTTCCATCGTACCTGGACGATAATTTTCTACTAAAATATCGGCTTTTTCTAACAATTGTTCAAAAATTTCACGATCTTTATCTATCTTAAGATCAAGCGCGATACTCTCTTTACCACGATTTATTGACGCGAAATAAACTGACTTCCCATTAATAAAGGGACCAAAATGTCGAGAATCATCACCTTCAGGGGGTTCTACTTTGATAACTCTTGCCCCTAAATCGGATAAAACCATTGTGCAATAAGGGCCAGCAAGCACACGAGTTAAATCAATGACTAAAATCTCTGAAAGTGGGCCTTCAGTATTCATTCAATTGTTCCTTTGGATTTTTAAGAATTTTATTATCTCCACGAAAAATGTATTAATTTCTCTTCTTCGGGAAAGATGGTTTGATCAAAACGTTCTTCGGGTAATTCTTGTATAAATTTGAATGAATTCCATAATTCGTGATAAAAATTAAAAAATATAAACTTTAAAAAACTGCCAGGTGATAATGGCCTTGTCACAGGTGTTCTGCATTCTTCCTGAATAAAATGAACATGCGTTGCCGGATGAGCAAGTTCTTCTGCTCTCTCATCATCATAATCAAATCTTATGGGCCCTCTAAAACAATAATAATCAACTCCTGCTTCAGCATATAATTCAACAAGATCAACTAAAGGTTCAGTGCGTAATTCTTCTTTGGATAAATATAAGTGGACAAGGATAATACCATAAACTATGAGCAATTAATTTGTTGCGTTTGAATACATAAGAAAGACGCAGTAAAGCACCATCAAGCAACAAGCAAGAATAAGAGCCATCTTTTGCTATACTTAAATATTGTTTAAAAGTACCAAAGTATTGGGGTTTGGCCAATGTTATACGAGATTGCCGCCAAGTGATTCTGATCATAGAACCTTGTTGCTCATAAGCAATAGGTTGATTATAAATAGAAATCCCTTTTTCTAACATGAGATCATAAGCATTATACAAATCATTACGAAGTTGGTTTGGTGTCAATAAGCCACTCCTCCCATAATTTGCTCAAGTATTTTTCTCACTTCAATCGGAAGTGCGCTGATATCCATTTCGTTTTTTTCAATGAGCTCAATGAAATCCTTCACGCCCTCGGTGGCTTGTTTCTGTCTGGCCTTTTCGCTAGCAGTACGTTCACGGTTTATAATCCGTAATTTTTGCCTCTCAGGCTTATCTGGTAAGGTAAAATGAAGTGAAAACTGTTGCTGTTTAAGTGCATCAAATTCTGCTTTGATTTTGTCCATTCCGACACCGTATCCGCACAGACGTACCCACGCACGAGAGCGAGTAATTGCAGTAAAAAGGCCATTTCTCAGTTTTATCATTTCAGGGCCACTCGCACAATAATCAGAATTTGCAACATACACCATAGGAGCTTCGTTCCCTTTAGCTCTGTGGATATGAGCAATGGCAACCGAATTTGACTCAAATATTTCATCAACACTACTCGACACCCCAGCAAGATGCGCTTGAATACCACGCCCTCTTAAGGCCAGAATAATTTTATTTGCTTCAGTCTTTGCAGTTATTGCATCAGGCAGAATGATCAGTATATCATCGTGTTCT
Source organism: Candidatus Parabeggiatoa sp. HSG14 (assembly GCA_030378085.1). Classification (GTDB taxonomy): domain Bacteria; phylum Pseudomonadota; class Gammaproteobacteria; order Beggiatoales; family Beggiatoaceae; genus Parabeggiatoa. The sequence continues at coordinate 7,374 of JAUCGK010000088.1, read as the reverse complement.
AACTCGTCTTCTTGAAGATTTTTTAACACTTGATCAGCAATCCAATTTATTTACTGATGTTACGTACAGTGTTTCTAAATAATTTTATGATTATGTTGTAGAGACGCGATGCTCGCGTCTCTAAATGCTCGCATCTCTAGACTGGTCAAAAGAAGCAAGCAATAAGCTTTACATGTCATTTATAAACAAACATCGGGGGTAAATAATTCTATGAGTATTTACAACGCGAGCATCGGAGACGCGAGCATCGCATCTCTACAAACAGCACTAAAGAAGCGTTGTACGTAACATCAGTTATCAATATAAAAAATAAAGGCTTTTTTATTTTAATGATAAAGGATTAACTTACTGATTTATAAATATTTTACATGAGACTGAACCAATGCCTAAAAGTCGAAGGAGTGTCTAAACATTAAATCGAAAGTGCATCACATCTCCTTCTTGTACGATATAGTCTTTTCCTTCCAAACGCCATTTGCCCGCTTCTTTTGCACCATGTTCTCCATTGTTTGCAACAAAATCTTCATAAGCAATGACTTCTGCACGAATGAAACCCTTTTCAAAATCGGTATGGATAACCGCAGCTGCTTTTGGAGCCGTTGCACCAATACGCACTGTCCAAGCACGGACTTCTTTAGGACCTGCTGTAAAAAAAGTTTGTAAGCCTAATAAATGATAACCTGCATGAATAACGCGATCTAATCCTGTTTCCGTTAAGCCCATTTCGTTGAGAAATTCTTTTCGTTCTTCAGCATCTAAGCTAATTAATTCTGCTTCTGTTGCGGCGCACACAGGTACAACTTCTGCACCTTCACGTACAGCAATTTCTCGCACTTGATCAAGAAAAGGATTATTTTCAAAACCATCTTCGGCAACATTGGTGATATATAAGGTGGGCTTTGCGGTGAGCAGATGTAAGTCGCGCAATGAAAATTGTTCATCTTTAGTGAGCGTTAGGGCGCGGATAGCTTGTCCGCTATCAAGGTGAGCATGGACTTTTTCAAGTAATTTCTTTTGTCCCAATGCTTCTTTTTTACCGCTTCTCATATCTTTGTCAGCCCGTCGCAAAGCACGATCTACAGTATCTAAATCTGCCAATGCCAATTCTGTATTAATCACCTCTATATCGTTTAGTGGGTTGATTTTACCATCAACGTGAATCACATCATCATCTTCAAAGCAACGCACAACATGAGCAATGGCTTGTGTCTCGCGAATATGCGCTAAAAATTTATTGCCTAAACCTTCGCCTTTAGACGCACCTGCGACTAATCCTGCAATATCGACAAATTCCATAGTGGTTGGAATAATTTTTTGAGGTTTGACGATATCAGCTAATACCTCTAGACGGCTGTCAGGCATTGGCACAACACCCAAATTAGGATCAATTGTGCAAAACGGATAATTTTCAGCCGCTATTTGAGTATTGGTGAGTGCGTTGAATAAAGTCGATTTGCCAACGTTGGGTAAACCAACAATTCCGCATTGAAATCCCATGAATAAGTTTCTCCTTTCTTTTTTTAACGGGAGTAAAATGGTTTTGTTAAACAACAAGTACTAATATAGCGTTTCCCGATTGAATAAAGTACAACCTCCCCTAAATCCCCTTCTTAATTAAAGAGGGGACTTGTACCTGACGCAATCGGGAAATGCTATACATCTATTTATTTGGGGTTGTATTATACTAAAAAAAGTAAAATTAGTAGACTAAGGCATCCGCCATTATCAAAAAGAACTCAATCTAATCATGTGTTTGCATCCATTTATGCGGATTTTAAACTTGAGATGCTTAAGCTCAAACATAACACTCATTATTTTGCTTTAAAGACTAAACTCTATCTTAAAGCTTTACAAGCTAGTTTTGCTGAGTTGCAGAAGCTGAGTGCATAACATCAGTTAATTACGGGGAATTGCATTATACATTTAAATCGGTATAATGTCTATTTTAAAAGACATGCGAAACCTCATGCGCTTATCATAAGTTGGCTAGGTGCTTACTATACGGCAACGCCTGGGACGGATTTCGGTGATAATGCAACAGTGTGCCTAGACTCCTATAATGAGTACCAACCCGATGCGCTATTGCGACTGACAGAAGAAGCGGGAGGACAATCGCGTATTACGGAAGATGATTACCCAGACAATATTGGTACTTCTCATCAAAGGATTATTGATGCGTTATCTCTTTCCAATGATAACATATTGAAATCATTAGGAAACAAACTAAAAGTGACTAAAAAATTACGACACAAAGCAGACTATGAAGTAGACAAGAATTTTACTCGCTATGAAGCGAGTCGAACATTATCTCATGCACAAAAAATTTCTTTAGAAAACGATAAGCTCTTTCTAACTAAACGAGAAATCCGTTGTCTGAGAGTACAATTAAGGCGTTCAATTAACGTTTTTTTATCAACAACGAATACAACTCTCTAATTGGCGAAGGTATTGGTTATTGCCATCAAATTGATTTTCCATTCTCCATTCCAAATTTTAAGGACAAAGTCATCATGACGAATAAAACCACAGTTCACATTCATTCTCGACGTAATTTTCTTAAAGTAGCTGGACAAAGTACGGCTGCAATGGCTTTAATGACAGGCTGTTCTCTTTCATCAACAAATGAAAATTCTCCCATTATAGCGACACCTATTGACAATCATAAGCCCAATAAACCTGCATCTGAAATACCAACTCCCGATAATATGGACAAACCAGCACCTGATGATGTGGATGAGACAACTTCTGTGAGCTTAGAGACTAAAATTGGACAAATGTTATTGGTGGGATTTCGAGGATTAACGGTAGAACAAAGTGATGTGCGGGATATTCTTGATCTTCAGATAGGAGGGGTTCTTCTCTTTGATTACGATGTTGCCCGACACAAGCCGGTGCGTAATATTCAGTCTCCCCAACAAGTAAAAGCGTTGGTAGACGCATTGCAAGCGTACACAGAAATACCTTTATTAATTGGTATTGATTATGAAGGGGGAGTTGTCAACCGCTTGCCAGAAAAATATGGTTTTCCACCCACCGTATCACACCAATATTTAGGGCGCAAAGGCGATTTAACACTTACTCATCAATATGCGACTAAAATGGCTGAGACATTGACAGGGCTTGGTATCAATCTTAATTTTGCGCCAGTGGTTGATGTTAATACAAATCCTAGCAATCCGATTATTGGTAAAATAGAACGAAGTTTTTCTGCTGATCCTCAAATTGTGACGGATCACGCGCTTGAATATATCAGAGCATTTCGCCAACACAATGTCATTTGTACCCTCAAACATTTTCCAGGACATGGTAGTTCACAAGCTGACTCCCATCGTGGCATAGCAGATGTCACTAATACTTGGGCGGAAATTGAATTGATTCCTTATCGGCAGCTAATTCAAACTGGTGAAGTTGATTCGATTATGACTGCCCATGTATTTAACCAGACACTTGATCCCAATTATCCGGCTACCCTTTCTAAGCCTGTGATTACTGATTTATTGCGTGGGGAATTAGGATTTGACGGAGTTGTGTTTTCTGATGACATGCAAATGAAGGCGATTGCTAGTCATTATGGATTGGAAATAGCAATTCAAAAGGCAATTGAGGCGGGTGTTGATATTCTTGTGATTGGCAACAATATGGGAGATTTTGTACCAGATATTGCGGTGCGTGTCACAACGATTATCAAGCAATTAGTTCAAAATGGCACTATTAGTCCAACCCGTATTGATGAGTCATATCAACGCATTCTTAAACTTAAATATAAAATGGGAATTGTATAGGAGTTCAAGATTTATCTTGGAAAGGAGTCCAAGATTTATCTTGGACATCCCAAACTAAAGTTTGGACTCCTTTAAAAATTACTCAGGATATTCAATTTCCAGATTCATCTTGAGCAATTCATTTCCTTCCTGAATGGTGTATTCCAAAGTATTATTAAACATGAGAGTAATATTAGGTTTAACTTGTTCACCCTCGGCAAGCGGTTCGCTCTGGACATCAAAAGTGGGTCTAAGATGTATAGGCATTCCATTAAAGATCACTTCAAAAGTACCATCTTCACGATGAGTAATCTTTTCTACGCCATCAATTTTTTCGCCGGTTTCAACGAATTTGTGAGGTGTTCTTACGGCAGGGTGCATCTGTTGCATCGTTCCATCTTCATAAACGATCCTTGCTTCTTCCTTACCTTCCAGTGTTTTTTTGAAGTGAACGCCTGGTGATAAATCTTCTGGTGCCTTCTCCACAAATGGGTTAGGCACACAAACATGATGCCGTCCTTTTTCTGGTATTTCTATGAGGAGATCGCCTTGTTCACCCATATCAATACGGCTTTCATCTCCGATAGCTTTAGATAAACCTTCAGGATCATAAAGGGATGGAATCATTGGAAACTGTTGTCTATCAGGCGTGGTGACAATATATCTCCCACCTTCGTCTTGAGACACTCCAACAGGCGTATCTTCTGTGGTTTGAGTCATGTTACCAGCATCAGGAGCAAAAGATAATTTCGCACCATCACCTTCGACACTGAGGAAACCATTCTCCCTTTGCTGAAATTTAAACTGTGGAAAACCAGCCTTATCAAGTCCTTGATTGAGGCCATCCAACATACTTTTGCCTTCTGGTGCTTTGCCCCCTAAACCAAAACATTTGCTCGCATCAGGTAATTCAGGTAATTTAACTTGTGATAGCAGAGATTCTTTAGGTTGTTTTAACGGCAGAGCCAATTTAGTGCCTGGCGGTGGTTTTAAATCACATTCGTCACCCATCTGCCAACCTTCTGGCAATAATGGTTTCACATCATCAGGGTTGACGCTTTCAGGATTAAGGTTAACCAGCATTTTGCTTATGCCATTACCAGGCATACCTTGGAATTGTTCACTATCAAGTTGACCCAAATGTTCTGGCCCAAAATTATGAATAACTTCTGGCGGTAGTCCACCCATATTATAAGCTTCTAAACCACCCATAGCTTCAGGAGATACTTCATCAAATTGCTTAGGTGTCATAGCTCCCAAAGCTTCGCGTGGCATTTCTTTAAACTGTTCAGCACCGATTTCCTTGAACGCTTTAGGGGGAACATCCTTAATATGTTGAGGGCCAAAACCTCTAATTTCTTGAGGTTTTAAGTTATCAAAACGTTCCATTTTTTGAGGTTTAATCCCCATATCTTCCAGTCTTGGTTGACATTCTTGTCCTTGGAACAATACAGGTTGAGGAGTATCAGCTCTAGGTGTTGGACCATCTGGTTGATGACCTGGTGGACATGGCTCCAATTTAGGTGGCTTACATGGTGGTTCACCTGGTTGAGGTGCTGCTGAACATTCAGGCAAATGATCTGGTGGTGGTTGATAAAACATTTCACCGCTTGGCATTTCCCCACTTGGAGGTGTTCCGCCTGGTGGCATTCCGCCGGGTTGTTCACCTTCTGGAGGTGTTCCGCCTGGCATTTCTCCACCTGGAGGCATTCCGCCGGGTTGTTCACCACTTGGAGGTGTTCCGCCGGGCATTTCTCCACCTGGAGGCATTCCGCCGGGTTGTTCACCACTTGGAGGTGTTCCGCCGGGTTTTTCACCACCTGGAGGCGTTCCACCGGGTATTTCCCCGCCTGGAGGCGTTCCACCGGGTTTTTCACCACCTGGTTGATAAAACGATCCACCTGGCTGTTCACCGCCTGGAGGTGTTCCACCGGGCATTTCACCACCTGGAGGCGTTCCACCGGGCATTTCACCACCTGGAGGCGTTCCACCGGGCATTTCACCACCTGGAGGCGTTCCACCGGGCATTTCACCGCCTGGAGGTGTTCCGCCGGGCATTTCACCGCCTGGAGGCGTTCCACCGGGCATTTCACCGCCTGGAGGTGTTCCGCCGGGTTTTTCACCGCCTGGAGGTGTTCCGCCGGGTTTTTCACCACCTGGTTGATAAAACGATCCACCTGGCTGTTCACCGCCTGGAGGTGTTCCGCCGGGTTTTTCACCACCTGGTTGATAAAACGATCCACCTGGCTGTTCACCGCCTGGAGGTGTTCCACCGGGCATTTCACCGCCTGGAGGTGTTCCGCCGGGTTTTTCACCGCCTGGAGGTGTTCCGCCGGGCATTTCACCGCCTGGAGGTGTTCCACCGGGCATTTCACCACCTGGAGGCGTTCCACCGGGCATTTCACCGC
>JAUCGK010000088.1:0-1105 GCA_030378085.1 Candidatus Parabeggiatoa sp. HSG14 | reverse complement strand
CTGGAGGTGTTCCACCGGGCATTTCACCGCCTGGAGGTGTTCCACCGGGCATTTCACCGCCTGGAGGTGTTCCACCGGGCATTTCACCGCCTGGAGGTGTTCCACCGGGCATTTCACCGCCTGGAGGTGTTCCACCGGGCATTTCACCGCCTGGAGGCGTTCCACCGGGCATTTCACCGCCTGGAGGTGTTCCACCGGGCATTTCACCGCCTGGAGGTGTTCCACCGGGCATTTCACCGCCTGGAGGTGTTCCACCGGGCATTTCACCGCCTGGAGGCGTTCCACCGGGCATTTCACCGCCTGGAGGTGTTCCACCGGGCATTTCACCACCTGGAGGCGTTCCACCGGGCATTTCACCACTGGGCATTCCGCCGGGTTGTTCACCACCTGGAGGCATTCCGCCTGGTTGGGGTTGACCTCCTGGTTGAGGTTGACCTCCTGGTTGCATTCCAGTTGGCATTTCACCGCTCGGCATTCCGCCTGGCATTCCACCACTCGGCATTCCGCCTGGTTGAGCAAGCACCATTGGTACTCCGCCTAATAAGACTAAGCTAATTGCAATAGATAAGGTTGTTTTTTTCATGCAACTTTCCTTTATTTTACTGAAAAATATAAATAGCTTTACCGATTTTTACCATCGTAGTTAGCTATATCAGATGAGTATAGATTTATTGTGTTCATCAAATAATTTGACGTGGCAATAGTTTTTTATGACAACACAGGATTTTTTAACTAGTTTAAGTATAGTGATTTTTTTAGATATTCCAAATTTTATTTTGCTATACTTTACAACGCAATGATTTTTAGGTATTATTTTTTAGTTGTTGTGATGAATACTATTTTACTATAACTAATTTACGTATCTTCTCAAAAAGTGTGGGTAAACTTGCCCAAACCTGACAGGTTTTGGAAACCTGTCAGGTTTTTTTCCACCAAATTTAGAGAAGATACTAATTTACTATAACTAACTGATGTTACGCAGCACGTTTCTTAAAGCCTTATCGTTTTTAAGGAAAATAACAAAAGCAATTTCGAGTATACCGAAAAGGTTTGTTATCTATAGAAACTATTTACTTGATGTTCACCTTTTTTTTAAACCGTATAT
>JAUCGK010000087.1 GCA_030378085.1 Candidatus Parabeggiatoa sp. HSG14 | reverse complement strand
TAAATTAAGGAGGAGACTTGTACCAGACGCAATCGGGAAACGCTATAAAAACCTGTCAGGTTTAGCACCAAAATTTTGCTAATTATTAAATCCTTATTCCTTAATGGATTTTTTGTTATATGATGGGCTGTAATAACGCAATACTTAACTTTTTAAGTCATTGAATTATAATAAATCATGCTATTAAAATAACGATATCGCCTTGAATCTGACTACGATAAATCAATGGGTTATAGACATTCTTAGATTTCCATTATTATTCATAAGGAAATAAATAGGATTATGAGTCCCTCCAAGCGTAGGGCATTGGGGTCGTTGCAGGGGAATGCTTCAAATCTATACAACTATTGAAGAGAACTGGATTTTAAATAGTTCAAACCAAGACAAACCTTTTTCAAGACAGCCAATAACAACAGCATGCACTTGTTTTAGGGTGAAATGAGGACGAACAAAATTGTGTAAGACCCAATACGCATCAAGTCGTGTTTGTAAAATGACTTTATCTTTAGCGTAGGTATTAGTTTTACGGCGATAAGCGGCTACTCGTCTCTGTAAAGCACTATTAAATGCTTCTACATGATTTGCATGAATTTGTTTATTTTCAAGAGTGATAGCAATTTGTGATGCCGAAGGTGGAACAGCCATAGAAAAATTTGGTAAGGCAATCGATTCATGGTTTCGTTCTTTTTTGGAGCTTCCAAACGGTATTCCTTCTCATGATACCTTTACAGACGTATTTGCAAAGCTTTCTCCCCGAAAATTTGAAGTTTGCTTCATTTCTTGGGTAGAATCCATCTCGGAGTTATTTTATGGTGAAATTATTGCTGTTGATGGAAAAACATTACATCGTTCCCATGATAAGAGTTATGGCAAGAAAGCAATACATATGGTAAGTGCTTGAGCTGCCGAAAATTCTTTAGTATTAGGGCAAATTATAGCGTTTCCCGATTGGATAATAAAGTACAACCTCCCCTAAATCCCCTCCTAAAATTAAGGAGGGGACTTGTACCAGACGCAATCGGGAAACGCTATATTCAGAAAATGACTTTTACTTATTTTCTTATTTTTGGCTTTCTTTCTGGTTGCTTCCCGCAAATCTTCCGTTCGCATAACAACTCCTTTACCATCAGAAGTCAATATTAATAGAGGTTGTTTTTTTGTTTCAGATTTTTCACGAGTATATTGTAAATCATAAAATTTATTAAAATAATTTGTTGATTCAAATATGATCTTTTTTGCCTGTTTCTTAGCTATCAAAACTCCTGTCCATCTTTCTATTGACTCAATTGATTCATCAAATGAAGTTTTAATTATTTCCAACACTAAGTGTTTTTGTAAATTATAAGATACACCAAGTAATGGAAGATTTAGCATTCCATCTAAAGGAAAAAAACTCGCTACTCCTCTGCTAAAATAAGCAATACGATTTATTACAATTATTCCAAATAAAGTTTTGATTTTTCTTGTTCTAAGACGTTTATGAGTTCTTTTTACACCATCTGCTCCTATTACACTTGGTCCAATATTCCCAATACCAGGTTTCTCAATATATCCAATTAACAAATCTTTAAGCAATTCTCTACCCTCTTTTTGAAGATATTCTTCAATTCCGCTTAAAGTGAAGCAATTTGCTTCTCTGTCATTCATTTAAAAAAACTATCATTATGAAGAAATTTATCTTCAGAAAAAGAGAAGCTATTTTCTATACTTTAAATTATACCACAGTAACCCCTAATTAAAATAATAATTAGTAATTAATTAACACATTTTAGTGATTTCAAAACAGAAACTTATTGATTTTACAGTATTCATCATCGTCTTAAAGAGACGGCATCCTTTCCAAATCCGCTTTAACACCAAAAGCCGATTGATATCGATCCCCAGCATTTTTAGCCATCAATTTTTTCACAATATCAGAAACAATCTCTGGTATGTCAGAATTAACTTCATTCACCGAGACAGGGGTTTTAGCGATATGATAATGCACTAACTCCATTGCATCGGTAGCCCTAAAAGGCAATTGTCCAATTAACAATTCATAAAAAGTCACTCACAAGGAATATAAGTCAGTGCGATAATCCAAACTGCGATTGATACGCCCTGTTTGTTTGGGAGATAAATAAGCTAATGTCCCCTCTAATCTAATTGCTCAGGGTTTTTGAGGGTGGGGTTTTCACACGGCAATCGGCTTGCAATCCCAAAGTCAATAATTTTCAAAAGCTTAGCATCAGGATTGACAACAATATTGCTGGGGTTAATATCCTTATGAATGATATTAAGCGCGTGAACATTGCCCAAACTGTCAGCAATTGAGATGGTAAAAGACAAAAATTCTGTTAAACTTAATGGACAATTTATCATTAATTGCTGATTATAACGAATTTTGGGGACACCTACCTTTTTACCCCCCTAACCCCCCGTACACAGGGGGAAGTCCCAAAATAGAAAAAGCAAAGTGTCGAATGATGTTTGGTTCCACCCGTGTACGGGGGGTTAGGGGGGTGTCCCCAAAATCTGTTACAATCAGATTAATTGTTTTAAAGATTCACCACCAAAATCCTCCAAAATAATAACGAGCTTGTTTTGGTATTTTTCAATACCATAAACTTTAATAACTCCTGCTAAATCAAAATCGTGAGTGATTTCATACTCTTGCCGATAGCAAGTGAGTTCCGCTGGGTAGGGTAGTCTTGTTTGAGTATTTTGAGGATAACTGGCTGATTATCCTTTTTTCGATGCCTTCGATAAACGATGGAGTTAGCACTCTCGTAAATCTGACTACCTATTTTATAGTTAGGTAGCGTTAACATAATTTCTCCTAAAGTGAGTTATAAGGAGTGACGCGGAGCGTCACGGTATGCATTCCCAACGTGGACGTTAGGAACGAGAAAAAAAAAGGTGAGAATTTCTTCTCACCTTTAATTAGGTTAATATTGAGTTACTGATGCTATCACTTTAAGCGATAGTATCAGTTGCCGGATTCAATTATTGATTCCAACTATTTTTCTCAGTACAATCCCCAAATACCATTGCATTGAAGCGAATGCCATTACTATTTAAACGAGCAATCATACCCTCTATGTCGGAGCCTTCATAAGGCGATGCATCTGTTGCAAAAAGGATAGTTCCACCTTCTTTGACATGAGGAATGGCAAAGCTGATTGCTTCATAAGAGGCTTCAGGACATGTACCACCACCCGATACTTCCAAATTACCAATCGCATCCCGTAATACAGTCATGTCTTGCGTGATGGCTTGGTACTTCACTTCATCGCCAAAAGTAAGCAGAACACTCATTGGTGCTTCACCTGGATCAATCTCATCAATGACTCTATTCAAAGCTGCTTTGACTTGGTTGATTTCTCCTTGCATACTGCCCGAGTCGTCAATGACGAAGGCTAAATCCACTTTGTACTTAGGATCGATGAATATCTTAGTACGTTCTTTATCGGTGTGTACTGGATACTCATTGGCACTTACTTTAGCCTCAAGCGTTAATGCCAATAATCCGGCATCCTTGAGAGCGACATCAATCCCAACGGTGACTTGACTCACATCATCCACGTTGTCAACACTCAAGTCGGTGAGTTGGCAAGTGAGAGTCGGCAGATTGCTGACATCACACATACCATTGTCGGAGTTCACCGATTGTAGTTCAACACCCTTGGGTAACGTCAACACCAAATTAACATCGGTTGCAGTGGAAGGCGCGTTAGCACTTAGAGTAGCGGCTACGTCATAATGTAGCATTCTCTCTTCGCCAGGGAGCGGTAATTGCAGTGGATCAGGCGAATCAGTGATAGATGCTGCTAAGTGCGGAATAACTCGCGTCCGCGTTTTTTGCACGTCAGCGGGATATTCATTCGCTTCCACGGTAGCTGTATTCAACAAACTCTTGGCTTGCGTGTTGCTCACTACGAATTTGACGCTTGCCGAATTGCCAGTCGTTAAATCAGGTAATGTGCAAGTTACGGTGTTGGCATCGCATTCACCACCATCCAATGCTTCAATGGAGATAAGCCCACCAGCGTTTGCTGCTAATACATTGGTAAGAACAACACCCGTTGCTGTTTCGTCACCGCCATTAATGACGGTAGCAATATAAGTAACATTGTCATCCTGTTTAACGACACGCGGATTAGTAACCACTTTTACTTTGAGCTTGGACAGTGGGAGTAAAACAGTTTCCTGTCTAAACTCGTCGTTACCGAGCGCGATATTTTCAGGTGCAAAGGTATAACCCTCTTTACTGACTATGACAGTGTAGTCACCTTCTGGCAAATTAGGCACTTCCCAATTGCCCGCATCGTCAGTGGTTACCGTTTTACCAGCCACTTGCACTTCGACACCGGCTAACTTGTTGCCAAGTTCATCGCGGATTGTGCCGTAGACAGCGTAGTCACCCGTGATTTCCTTTATCAAATCTTCAATGTTACAAACCAGTGCGGTGATAGGTACTGTATCAGGATTAGTTTTACCCAATTGTCCAGACGAGTTGTTACCCCAACCACACAACGTTCCGTCTTTTTTCATTGCAAGATAATGGCTTAACGAACTTGAAGAACCATCTCTACCTGCGGTAGAAACAGCAATAATATCTGTTAAACCGCTAACTTGATTTGTTGTGTAACTACGGGAGTTTTGATCGTATGTTATCTCAAAGACAGTACCAGCGTTGGTTACGGCTAGAGCATTCGCGTAATAATAATTATCATCAGCATCAGCTTCTTTTACATCAGATAATATCTGGTTAGTGACATATTCATTTGTAGTTGAATCCAATTGCCAAGAAACGAGATTGCCACTGTTAGTCAAAACCAAACCATGATCATAACTGAATATTATAACTTCTTTGAAATCCGTTGTTATTTGGGTGGTTTTGTGTTCTTTGGCGGTTGAATCCCATCGCCATACGAATAGAATTCCAGCAGCATCTACAAAACCACCGTTGTTACCAGAACTATTTTCCAGCACTTCTTGGAAATTGTCAGTAATTTTGGATATTTTTTGCGTTTTATAATTCCAATCATATTGCCACGCAAATAGAGCACCTGCATTATTCACAGCAGCAGCAGTACTGCCCCAACTGTGTCCTATAGTCTTTTTAAAGTCGCCCATGATTTGGGATACTGTATAGATTTTGGATTCCCAATCATGTTGCCACGCAACTAGAGTTCCTGCGTTACTCACAGCAGCACCATCTGAATAATGGCTATTGAACCCTACATATTCCTTGAAATCGGTTAATAAGGGAGTAAATGTGGGTGTATTGGCATTTGGATCCCAATACCAAGCAAAGAGAGTATTATCATTAGTGACAGCTATACCATGTTGACTCCTGCTGTCTCTATCAATCTCTCTAATATTAGGAAAATCGGTAAGTTCACTGACATCGTGTGTCCCAGCACTTGTTGGATTCCACCGCCACACTAACACAGTATCATTATCAGTGATGGCTACGCCGTTATCACCGACGTTATCACCCACCACTTCTTTGACAGTCACTGGAAGATTATCAAGTTGAGTTATGATACCGTACCTGTTCCAAAAAGATATTCCACCTGAAGCAGTCACAGCAGAACCACTATTTCTGTCTCCAGAAACATCTTCAATGTTAGTTAGGCCAGTTACTTGAGCGACAGTGTATTGTTTGGTATTCCAATCGACATCCCATACAAACACATTACCAGCATTATCTACAGCAGCACCGTTATGGTAATTTCCAGAGATATCTTTGATTCCAGTTAATTCACTAAGCTGAGTGATTTTAACTAAATTTGTTTGCGAATCATGATGCCAAATAAAAACTTTACCATCGTTAGTTAATGCAGTCCCATAAGGATCATACCCAATTGCTTTTTTTACATTAGTTAAGCCAGTAATAGGTAGCACATTGAGACTCAAACCACTATTATATTGTTGCTTAACAAAAACAAGCCCAGCATCACTCACAGCTATATTGCCATCCCATTTATCTGCAAGTTCATCCAAATTATTGATTTGATTGACTGTGTACTGACTTCCATCCCAACCACCAAAATGTATTGGGCCAGTACCACTATCAATAAGATAATCAGCATTATTATGAGTAATGTTCTTTGAATTAGATATAAAAGAACCTGTAATTGGAGTAGGTGGAGCCGTTATTATGTCAGAGCATTTATTCGATGCACACCAAATTAATGCCTCACCATCAGTTGATACAACGGATACGGTGGTAACAGAGTTTGAATTTTGTGTCCTTGCTCCTACTTCCATCGAACCTACATCTGTAAAAATAGCTTCGTCAGAAATAGAAAATGTAATTTCTTCGGGTAACTCTATACGTGGCACACTGGTATTCCCACCAATTTGGAATAACACACCATCGTCACGCAATCCCAAAGAATAACTATCACCCGCATAAATAGCTGGTTTGGCAGCCATTGCGCCAGTCATCCCCAATGAACCAGCTCCAAGCAATGCGACTGATATTGCTTGTACCAGTGTATTTTTACGCCACTGTCGCTGATTAAGCGATCTGAATTTTTTTAACAATCGCATAATTGTTCTCCACGATTATAAAAGGTTATAATTCATGCTTACCCTGGACAAGGATAAATTTTTCTTTATGATAAATTGAGACTAAAAAATCGGTTTGGATAGTAAACTAAAGGCTGTCATAAATTTCAATAATTAAGGTCAAAGAGAATTTATGACTTGCAAATTTATTACGCAATTAATAGGCCATTTTTTATCTTGTTATTTTATAAAAGGAATTCATATAAAAAGGGAACCAGAAGGGAAAAAAAGTGTTTATTTTCAGCACTTTTTTTATAACATCATGATTTAACCTATAGTTTTAAATGTTGAAAGTCAGCAGTTAGGTGATAATTGGCATAAAAAAAGGTGAGAATTTCTTCTCACCTTAAAAGGTTGATATGGGTTGACTGATGCTATCGCTTTAAGCGATAGTATCAGTTGTTGGGTTCAATTACTCAGCACTTGGCAATTCATTCCACTTGATTTTCAACGTCGTAAAAAGTGGCTCTTGCCTTTTCTGAAAGTTCGGGTGCGTTAGCCACTATCCATAGGAAAGTACAAGTATCAAGTAGCAAAGCATTCATTATATTTTGCCCTCATAAGCATCTAACAAGTCTTCTGGAAGTTCTTCAAAAAATTGGGGTGGCACTTGAAATTTGTCTTTGGCTAAATCGATGGGGCGTTGCGGTGGAGGCGATACGACAGGTGTTTCCATTTTTGAAGTTAAGGTATCTTGTCGCAATAAAATAACTTTAATTTTTGTGCCATACCAATCCTGATAATTCGCTGGTATTTTAATAGTACCTTCATGTACATAAGAATTAAATTCAATGGCTTGCATTATATTTATCCCGATTGTTCGTTTTGTCTAAGACACTATTGTCATCAAGTCTTATGTTAACACATTTAGGTTGAATTGGTAGTGATGAGGTTTTCTGAGAAATCCGATTTTCCCCAAAAACCAGACCTGGCAGGTCTGATTTCGACTTGACGATGTTATTTCATGCACGTTCCTTAATTCTTTAGAATATGTAATTCAAGAATAACTTTGCGTTTATTGAGTTACAAAATTGGAAAATTGCATTATAAAAGAACTCAAAAAGAAAAATCAAGAGAATTTGCACAAAAAAAAGGTGAGAATTTCTTCTCACCTTATCAGCATCAATATCATAATGGACTTTGTTTTCATTATTTTTGGCTTCAATATTTCCTCCGATAAATTAATACAACTTCAATTCTTCGGTTCTGTTTCAGTTCCTCATCAGTATCATTGTGTTCTTTTAATTTATTTTTGTTATATTTATCTGAATAGTTTCGTTGAACCGGCTTATATTCACCAAATGAAGTGGCTGACATAATGTAACTATGAGGATCAATGCCTAAGTCTTGGAAATGTTTGAAAACTTCAATTGCTCTAAGTGCAGCTAATTGAAGGTTAGAAGAAAAATTTCGAGATTTCCTTGAATCAGCATGCCCTTGAATTTGGATTTCTTTAATCGTTTCTAATTTTTCTTTAAAAATATTACCTACCACAGTTAGTACTTGTTTTCCATCTTTATTCAGCGCAGTTTTGTCTGAATTAAATAGAATGTGACTACCAAAACTGATTCTTTGAATTGTCACATCATTTTGAATAATAATCTCTTCTGTTGTATGTGGAGGAATTGTCGAAATACCATATCTATTTTCATCATTTTCATTAATTTTTGGTTTCCTGCCATATTCATCCGCAATTTTATTCACAATTTCCATTTGGTTTTTCTTTACTTCCTTAATATCAATTTGACCAATCTCACTGTTTTGTATTATTCGTTGTAATTCTTCTTTAGTTTTTTCACAGTTTTGATACTTTTTATAGATATTCTTAAACAATTCTTGTAAATCCTTAAAGAGAGTCTTTAATTCCTGTTCAGTCAATTTACAGTTTTGGTATTCTATTTTCAGTTCTTTATATTTTGCCAATTCTTCTTGAAATAATTGAGTATAAACAGCAAATAAAATAATCAATACCGCAGCCAAGGAAACGACTAAGTCGGTTCCTGGGCCAAAAACATTGTTATCTTCAACGAGAAAGCTTTGTAAATTTTTCATAAAAATTCCACTTATCTAAAGCGTTGAAAAAACATTTTTAGCTGCTCAAAAATTTTTTCATTAAGTGGTTTTCTGGAGGTAATTAATTGAACTAAATCTTGAACGACTTCATTGGATTTTTCTAGTTCTTGATTAAGAGTGGCCACTTTTTGGGACATCGCTTTAACATCACGCCGAAAAATTTTGAATGTATCATTTTGAGAAGTTATAAGTGACTGTAAAGAACTATAAAAATCGGTTTTTGATTGTGTCAATTCTTGATTGCCTTTTTCTAACTGGGTAACGGCATTGTCAATAAATTCCCCTTGCGCTATGATTAATGGTTGGGTTGAAGAATAAAGGCTTGACTTAGCTTGTGCCAGTTCTTGATTTATTATTTCAAGTTGATGGGTTTGTACTGTGAATTGACTTTCCAATGTTTGTAGTGCTTGATATAAGTCTGATATATTGGTGTTGAGAATAGTTAGCTTGTCTAAAGAAGGTTTTAAATTGTTATTAAACGTATTTAAAATGTTATTGACAACATTATCTAAGCTTTGTTGTAATTCAGTTGTAATCGTTTTTGGTGAAAATGTGTCATAAACTGTCATCATTTTTTCAACGAAATGCGCTTGTGAGTCTTGGATTTGAATTTGAAATTGTTTTTGTGAATCTTGAATTTGACCTAAAAATTCTTTGAATTGTATTTTAGTTTCGGCAAGTTTGTCTATGCCTTGCCGCATTTCCTTTGTTTGTACTTCCACTTCTTTGGTTTGGGCAAAAACGCGATCATTTAAGCGGCTAACTTCATTTGTTATTTGTTGAAAACCAGTAAAAAAAAGTTCTTCAGGAATAGCATTCTGTGCTAAAGAAATCATAGTATCAGTCGCACTTTCCATACTTTGAAAATAAGCTTTTTGTTTTTGTTGTACCACCATCATCAATAAGCCAAGAATCGCTGCAACTTCCAATCCAGCCACACTCGTACTAAAGGAAATATGTAAGGAATTAAAAAGTATCCCCAGTTCCAACGAGGCATTGTTAGAATCCAAACTTAATTTAGATAACGCCAAAATCAATCCGATAAATGTACCTAAGATACCAAGTTGTAAAGCGATTTTTTGGATATTTTGTAATTGAAAAATATCTCCAATTGCTTCTTCTCTATATGGTTGCATGGCAATAATACTGGATTCAAAGCGGTGATCTTTTGCTTCTGTAATAACATGTTGGAAAAGACGAGGCATTGCCAAACCTTCCGTTGGATTATTAGGCAATAAATGCTTAATTTTTTCTAAGGCAATACGATTTTTTTCACCTCCCTTAATTTTTTGTAATTCCTGAGAGGTTATATCATCAACATAAATGGCAAAAGCATATTCAACTTGAATTTTCGCGATAACTATTATGGAAATCCATATTCCCCATAATGCAAAAAAATGAATAAGGATAGATAGATAAGCTAAAGATTCATCAGACTTGGGATAGGTTAACGGAAACAGAACGATAATCGTTCCCAAACCCAGTAGCAAAATCACTATAAATCTTATATTATCCAACCAAAAAGAGAACTTTTTTAGCAAACTATTGGGGGAAGATGTGGCAAATTCTGATGTATTGCTCATTTGTCATCTTCCTCTTTGATGTTTTCTTCCAATTTTTTAGTGGGTTGTTCCGAAGGTAAAGCTTGATTTTGTTGTTCCAAAGTTAAAGCCTGGTTTTTAAGTTCTTGATGAAGAGTGTCAAAGCTAAAATCATCATCAGATGGACGCTCAGACTTTAACGGTGCTAATTGAGGGCGAATTTCACTATCAATGGAATAAGTAGGATTTGTACCACAAATTTCTTCAATCCCTTTACGCACACTTTCCAAAGCCGGATCATCTTCATCAAGTACTGCTGCTATAAGATTCTGTTCTTGTTCGTGTAAATCCCCTAATTTTTTAAGATCAGCTTGGTTAGTTTTTTCTGCCATCTGATTTTCAATCTCAAGTCTCGTCAAAGCTCTTTGATGATGAGCATCACGGATGGTAACCGCCAATTGTTCGGATTGAGTGAGTGAACGTTTTATGTTCACAATTTTTACTGTCAAACCAAATTGTTTAGAAGTTCCTTTAAGCGAGTAATTAAACGTCTTTAAAACTTTTGTCTTGGTTTTTTGATCTCTGTAACGAATCAAGTGGCTAGGCACTATATCCAAAGTCGCTTCAATATCTTTTTGAATGATCTCTCGAATATCAACAATCTCTTTATCTAGTGACTTATAATTATTGATTTGAAAGGTATGCCAATCACAAACTGCCCAGACTTTAAATTTACCCGTAAATGTTACAGATTCTTCATTGCCTCCTTCTCGAATGGGAACAGTTTCAAATTGAAAATCATGAAAACTCTCTTGTAATGCGTGAAATCGTTTTGCAAGTACATCGTTTTCTTGATCGGCTTTAGGAGTTACGCTGAGGCCAATTAAAGAAAAAGTGTTAGCTAATTTCTGAGTAATTTCTGTTTTTAATTGTTGTTCAACCGAAACTTCTTCTTGTCCAGAATCATGATAGGAAAAACGCATATAAAAGCGTTCTGGTTCTATATTATGAATTAGCAACTGCGCTTGTTCAAAAATAACTCGTTTAATCTCATTTAGAACGCTCTTTCGAGGACTTAAATAATCTCTCAAACTCTCAAGATTGTTCATCTCTGCTTTAACAACAATTTTTAATCGTCCTTTGACTCGGGTATCTTTAGTGACAAATTCGCCTTCTTCTTCCAAAAAAATACCATCCCGCTTCAAGGTAATGGGTTCAAGATTAGGAATGATAAAAAGATGTTCAACATCGTAACCAATAGAATTAGCTTCTTGTTTGACCTTCGCCTTAATCTGATTCTCAATTTTCTTTGGATCATCAGATTTTTTATCAAAATCGAGAATTAAATCAGCATATTGCATTTTGAGCAATAGAGTTTGCGTGATTTTTTCGACTTTTTGGAAAAGCCAACTTTTTAAATCATCAATTTTAGTTGCTTGATATTTACCAATATCTGTCAAATTCATCAACATTTCATATTTTACATGAATAGGCTCAGGACAATTTTTAATTGAACATTCAATTTCATACTTAAAAACCGAAGATTCTTCTGGACGCAAAGCACCTATATCACTACTATCAAGAGCAAGATAGCTTATTTTACGTCCCCTATTGAGAAGAATGTTATCGTTAAGATAAGTTACCAATTTATCCCGAATTTGGCTGTTTAATTGGTAAACAAACTCATGCAATGTCACATTTTCACGCAAAAACACGCCAATCTTTTGTTGTAATAGTTCTTGTAATTCAAATACTTGTTCATTTATTGCGACAATATAAATTTTATTGTCTTCACTGACTTGAAACATAGCCTCTGCTATTTTGAGACTGAGTTCTTCACTATGATCTTTCACTCGTACTGGAAAAAATTGAGAGTGTATTTGGAGCGGTTTTATTTTATCAGCATCTCTTAAAGAGAGTCTTGCTTCAAAAATTAAACCAATTTCTTCTTTTGCCCGTTGATGGAGTTCATTTTCAGCTTGTTTTTTTAAGCCATGAAAATAACCTTTAATAAAAGATTCGTCCTTAAGCTTTTGAAGACGTACAAATTCTTGAAGCCATCGACAGATTAATTCTTCCAGCACTGCACCAGGGTGGGGACCATCATACAAAGCTTGAACGACTTTAACCGCCTGTTCAAGTTGACAAGAAACCTCGTATGTCACATTGAGGCTAATTGCTAATCCTGCCGAAATATCTTTAATTTTACACTCTAAAATTTGGCCTTCAGCAGAATGGACTGAAGACACTAAATAACAGAGAACTTCCCCAAATAAAGATTTTTTTAGGAGACAATTACCATTTTTATCAATCATAACTCCTTTTTTTGAAGGAGAGTCTTTTTTTGGTAATTCAGAGTAATTCACTCTTCTAATCACCGAATCAAGCGGATAAATTTGACTCATTCTTTATTATTCCTGAATTAATAACCAGTTGTATTTGTTGCCCTTAAATAAAGGATGTTTAAGGTTCTTCTAATCCTTCTTATTTGAAAAAAGATTTTAATAGTTGATCAGCAGTAAAGAAACAAGCCTTTAGTTATCCCTTTAGCATCAATGCAGAAGCCAATCGCACAGCATCTGTTGAATCATAGTTCATCAATAACTCTCATAACGCACTTCGTCGTTATTCTATCAAAGCATCATTTAATGAACCTTTGACATTTTTGAGCATTTATCTTGATTGTGCAAAAGAAAAGTGAGCAAAGTCTAATTTCTTTGGCGTTAATTTTCAATGCTCTTCCAAATGAGCAGCAAAGGTTTTAATTTTAATCACAATTTTTTGCCCATGCTTTTCAGCCGTAATTGGAGCATGTTCAACCGCTAAATCAACAAAAACTTCAAGTCCTTTATACTCAAATATGAAATGGATCGTGAGTAATTATCCAATTCTCTTTAATCAGTGCATTCTTAACGCATCATGAATATCTTTTGCTATAATCAAAACGTTTTTCTTTACTTAATTCTTTGAATTTTTTATGTAATTCAAGAATGATCTTACGTTCATTAATGAGTTGTTGCCTTTTAGCACGTTCAGTAATACTTATTTTTATGATTTCATGCGTAAAAAAGTTTTGTCTTAACTGCCAATGTCTCATAAAAGATATTTGTTGAGAGCGGTTAGTATTTAAAACAACTTGTTGGAGTAAACGCTCAGAGATTGGCAAAACTTCTGGATGCGTATTTTTGGTATCGAAACCGTGTAGAATTTTAAACCACATTTCAATTAATTCGGCGAACTTGACCACAACATCAATCATTTCGTGTTTAAAAATGTATTCTACCCCAGGATGAAAAACCCACGAAATAAGTTGATCAATCTGTGTTAAGTTGTTATCTTCTTTAAGATTCGCAAAAAGAGGATACTTGGAGGGCCACAAACCATAATCTACTACTTTAAAATTACTTCTCATTTCCCATGCATAACTTATGACAAATTTGAGGGCATATTTATTAGATGAGGAATATTTTTTGCTATCTAAATCACGATTGGGAAGCCATTTTTTTACAGCATCTAACAATTCATAAATTCTAAAACCACTTTGTTTAGCTTGTTGAAGCAAGGTTCTGTAAGCCTCTTTTTTTGCTTTTGGATTACCTCGTTCCAGTAATTGTTTTATCCAATACATCCCATCAAATTGAGAGGTAAATCGTAATTGTTTAACAATGCCCAGAACAATGACTAAAACCGCACCATAGTTTTCTTCTCTCATAAGATTCTCAAGAAAGTTTTTAATCACTTCTTGTAATTGAGGGTAATTCAACATTTTTCTAATCAATTCAGATAAACGAATAATAATAGGTCTTACTTGTTGTTCTATTTTTTCTAGTTCTGATGCAATTAACTCTGGGGTCAGATTTCTTAGGTTAACATTTAGATAATCAATTTTAACCTGAATATCTGAATGTTGCTTGAGACCAAAAATAATTCCCATTAACCAGTTTCCACCGTAATAACTTGGATCAGAAACTGCCATTTCAGCGGCTAACTTGATCAAATGTTCAATGAATGTTGAAGACATATTAAAGTCAAAAAGTAAACCAGATTCTCTAATTTTTTCAAAATGCTTGTTATATATATTTTTTTGCTCTAAATGTTTTCTTAATTCACCTCTTAAATAGGGAAACGAAAAGTCAACGATTTGTGAGCCGATTTCGGAACGAATTACTTGAAGATAACATGTTTCCATTATGTTATCTTGGTCTTTTTTCCATATTTCAAGACAATCTTTTTCTTCTTGAGTATGAACTATCTTAATTCTGCCCTTTTTATCTTTTATTTGAGACTCAATAGCTGTTTTTGTTTTTTCATCTTGTAGTAGCAATGAAACGATAGAATAAAATTCATGACGACTGAGTCCAGGAAAAAAAGTAGCCACATAGAAAACAGTATTTTTTACCAAATCATCGTTTTGAACCAGTTCTTTTGCTTTAACTGATCTGGTTTTTTCTTTGAATTCTTTTACACTCTGTCCTGGAGAATACTTTTCATTTTTTTTAATTTCCTCCTGAAGTTGTTCTGTCCCATTTCTCAAGTAACCGGAAATCAAGTCATAAAATTCACTATTACTATTATTCTCACCCCACAGCCCATAGTTTCTTTGTTGCAAAATTTGTGTTTGAAGAGCTTCTGTATCTTCCGTAAAATATACTTTTAACAAATAGGGAAGAAAATCAATATGCCATTTAGAAAAATGAAAATATGATCTTTTTTCTTCCAGCGTTTTTTGAAGAAAATCAGTATTTGCAAAACATATCAGCATGATGTCATTTTGTTCCAATTGCTCTTTAATACTTTGAGCATGGAAAGGCTCTTCAAAAAACATGGAATCCAAAAAATTTTGGGATTTTAAGCTGATAACAACTATTAACTTTTCTCCGTTCCCTATTTTTTCGTTAACGAAGACACCTAAGTGAAAGTCTGTTTGTTCCAACTGACTACCTTCAAAAGTCAGTAATCTTTGCTCATAACTTGCTTCCATTCTCTGAACTAATTCATAACTGGCTGCCCGTAAAATATTATCATCAAAACAATCAATTAAAAGAATCCGATTCTTTTTTAAATCGACTAAACGTTTTTTTATCTCTTGGGGGTAATTAAAAGCGGGTAATCCAGGTGGTTTACTAGGAAATGAGCGAGTGGGGTCTTTGAAAGGGGGGTTATCTTCTAAAGTTTCTTTAGAACCCTTAATATTTATAGTGCTGTTTGAAATGTTACCTGTAGTCAAAAGGGTATCTATTAAATCACTTTCAACTTTTGGACGAACTGATGTTTGTGAACTAATTGGCACTGTAGATTTTTTCTCTCCAGGTACATCGGGCTCTTTTTTTACAGGCTCCGCAGATGTTTGTGGACCAATTGGTGCTGTAGTTTTTTTCTCTCCAGGTACATTGGGCTCTTTTTTTACAGGGTCAACAAGTTTTTCATCACCTTGTTGAGTCTTGGGTTGTTCTTGTTCAGTCATACAAAATTTTCCCTATTCCAAAATTCTATTTTCACAATAAAATTAACCAATTTTTAATTCTTTAGCGTTGTTAATATCACCTGTAGTAATGATTTTACCAATCTTTTTCACTCCCCTAAAATCTGGTTTAACTTCTGTTTTTGACTCTGTCGGTTTTGGCGACTGGCTGTTATCTATTTTTGGGATAAATTTTGCCAAATGTTCATCCCAAACCTTGGCAATTTCATTATTGGCTTCAAGCCACTGTTCCCTTAAGAGAAAATCAAACCTAATAGCTAATCCTGCATTTGCCATGATTTCTTTTTTATACAAGTCAGTTGCCATACCAATTACACGCTGGGTAGCATAGTGATAGATTAAGCCACCACTATGTCCTTTTCCTTGAATACCAACGATTTCAGCCGTGTTGTCCTTAAATAATCCTGATATATTGCAATCAGGATAGACTTTTACAGTATCCTTGCCAGCTATGTGTCCCCCTGGATAGCCTACACTAATGACTTCATCACCTTTGTGTCCTTCCTCAAGAATCCCTAAAGGTACACAAGTTTTGGGATGATAGTTTATCTTAATAACCGCAATATCCTTTTCCTTCATGGATTTTTCTTGATCAACTTGATCAAGTTGAACGTCAAATTGTCTTCCATGATATTCACTCTCAATGACAAGAGAGGAATAAGGATGACACCGTACAAATTCCTCAATACAATGCCAAGCGGTTAAAATATAGCCATCAGGAGTTATAAAAAAACCTGTGCCTTTAAAGCCAGTCAAAGTAGAAACTTTGACTGTCGCTTGTTCTAGATTTTCTTGAACGATTTTTTTTAAATCATTTGTCATCGTAAAATTATTCACACTCGCAAAGATGATCTAAGTATTTTCCAACACGCAGTATAATAGCAGTTGCAATTGAATTAACAGGAATAACTAAAATAACCGTTAGAAAATCAGCTAACAGCGCAATTGATTGAGCTTCATGTTGAGAAAAATCTTCTTTCTTTTGACAATATCCCCATTCACCACAAATCTTGTCTTTTAGCAAATTTCGATTTCCATTAAACCAATTGTCAAAAAGTTCCTTGACTTTATCAGTAGATGGAATAGATACAGCAACTTGGACAGTGTACTGATTATCCTCAGATTTACTTTGGTTAAATCCTGTGTACCAATCTTGATACAGTTTATCTTCATTTAAAATATAATTCTCAATTTGAGATTCTCTTTTAGAGTCCATGTATTTTCTTTCTCCAATCAATAATGTTAGCAATTCCTAACAATTTAAGTCGGCTAATTATCATTTACAATTGTAGACATAAATTATCTCGTAGGTCAATGTTTTTTTGCTCTCTAAGATTTTCGGTCTATGTCGTTGTACTAAATTAAATCCCTTGTTTTACTTAGATACTCCCAAGATAAATCTCTCATCGTTATACATAAGTCGAAATTATCAAAGTAGGGTGCGTCTTACGCACCGTTTTGAGGAAATGCACTGAAAAATGGTGCGTAGGACGCACCTACAATACAATTTTAATTCAATGAGAGATAATTTTTGGACTCCAAACTGAGTTTCTATTTAGGTTGTATAAGTATGTAATTATTCAATTATCAATTACTAATTATTAAAAATTAAAATTACACGTACCCAGTCAGTGGCTTGATGAGTGTCCAGTAGGTTATCTGAATTAAAAGTACATTTCGAGTACGTTTTTGTTACATTTCAATTTGAGCAATGTAACATTTTAGTAACAATGTATTAATTATATTGTTAAAAAATGCGGTAAAGGGAATAATGATAGATGAGTTGATTTGGAAAGAGATATAAACAAAAAATTAAAATTTATAAATGGGAAAAAAATAGTAATGAAATTTAGGGGAGATAAAGGTATACGGAATGCGAGTTATAACATCTATTTTTAAGGCACCCTTATATTGTGAGTTTCGGGAATAAACAAAGCGCAATGAGAAATAACTGTTAAATAATTTTACACGCCAAACCTGTAGGACTTACGCATTGACAGCAAAAAATTTTTATGAACGCCTTTAAATACAAGGCATTCCAAATTTTGGATAAGTCGTTTTTAGGCAATTTTTATAGGATTATTCATTTTCAAAATATTTATAACTCCA
>JAUCGK010000086.1 GCA_030378085.1 Candidatus Parabeggiatoa sp. HSG14 | reverse complement strand
GTATTTTCAATAGAACAAAAGAAGAGAAACGCAATTACCAAAATAGCCTTGAAACAAATGATAATTTGGTAGTTAGGGTCAACTCAATACCAAAAAAGGCCTTTAGCATTTTTAAACTTCAACCGAAAAATAAAAATGTTGAGCCTTTGTTTAAGTGGATTCCAGAACATAAAAAAAATGATAAGGGATAAGAAGCCAAGGATAATATGTAAAATGGGAGTTACTATCCCAATAACTTTAGGGTATTTTTTCTGGTAAAAAAGTCAGTAATACTTTGGTAAAAAAAGGAAAATAAGTTTTTTCATACCCATAAATGTTTCAGACATTTTATCTCAATTCTCCCAATATGCAGATACTCCTCAATGCTTGAGAGATTATTTAATAAGTTTTAATAAATCTTAACATGCCTATGGTTGGTACAAATCATTACCAGATATCCACTGTCAATTTTTAGATGATTGAATTGTGATTTGAGGTGGTTAATCTGTCCGTTTTTCTTTAGAGGCTGGGTTATCACTCTATAAATCAAGCCCTACCAACACTTCTTCAATGTGATTAGTGAAGATTTGCAATATATTCAGCAACCGCTTCTATCTCTTCATTAGTCATCTCCTTTGAGATGTTTCGCATTATCTTTCCAACATCATTATTTCGAGTCCCATCTCTAAAAGCCTTGAGTTGCTTCACGATATACGCAGCATGTTGACTTTCCAAAGCAGGTGCTTCTACAACAGGCGATGCACCTATAGATTGAAGTAGAGGCAAATTACCTTCGCCTGCCAATCCATTTCATGATGTAGATGTTCAGAAAAATAATTTCTTGATCAAACCTGCCAGGTTTTGGAAACCTGGCAGATTTTGTGAAATTTGTGAAAAACTATATTTTAATGATGTTATGTATTGCATCCCTAAATAACAATTATGAAAAAAAACCAATCGCGTTTAAAAAAAATAAGCTAACACCAAACGAAATTGTTCCTTAAATAACCCTGAAGGGGTAAAACGTGAATAGCCTTATGTGAAACATAAGGTAAATAGGTGTATAAACCCAACGGGGTTGAATAAAAATTTAATCATCAGTAAGTTTAAGTTAACGTTTATATTCAACCCCGTTATGGTTGGTATGCATTGTGACATTTTCCTTATGTTTCACATAAGGCTATTCATGTTTAACCCCCTTCGGGGTTGAAATACATTGAATGGAACAAAAATTGAATGAAAAGCGTTTGGCAAAATCACGACAGATTTAACACCCCAGTCCTGCTCCCTGAGTAGGTACTAATTGATTACTAAAGACAATCGGGAAAATAATTAATCCCGCTAAAATGGCGACAATGGTATCAGCAATGATAATGGTTAATGTTGTGGTTGCAACAGAAACTTCTTTAGGCAAATACGCGCCATAAACCATAATCGCGCCCATCCCTAAACTATAGATGTTCAGAAAAATAACTTCAAACTTGCACCCACCAATAACCATTGCGACTGTCACGCCCATAAATAGGGTATGCCATCCAATAAGGCGTATTGGATCTGCAATCAAATTACTGAAAATAAAACCAATATATAGTGCCATCTCTTCTTGAGGCAAAGTGGGAGTGAATATGTCTGTCACCGAATGCCAAATATAAGCCAATGTCCAACCTGTAATAGGACAAAATCAAAAAACCAGCCAGTACGCCTATCCACCCTACAATTTGCCACAAAGCAGATCGGTTTCCTTCAAGGGCAATAATTCGCATCGTATTAATCGGACTGCACCGCCCATGTCGTCCTAAAAAACAGGCCAACCGATTAAAAGAATGCAGCCTAAATAAACAATCACAAACGCACCGCCACCATGTTCCGCTGTGAGATAGGGAAATTTCCAGATATTACCTAAACCAACCGTTGCCCCAATCGTAGCAAGAATAAAAACAACATGAGTTGACCATTGCCCATGCACAGTTTTTTGTTCATTCATAAGAATTCTCTAATTATTGCGTTGAGTCAAACCTGACAGGTTTTCAAAACCTGTCAGGTTTAGTTGTCGATTTTATTTCGTGCATATTCCTTAATTTTTCTAAAATATTTTAGTGAGGATATTCCATTTATCAGTAAAATGATACCGTTTATCGAATAAAGAATAATCTTTTGCCGTAAAATAAACGATACTTATAAAATACTCAAAGAAATTTAAACCTGAGTAGCTATTTTTTTTAACTAATGGCTTATTATTATTAATTGATGTTACGCACTGAAATTCTTACGCCTGGGGATTTATCCCAAGGCTGAGCCTCATCGTTATACACAAATATTTAAATATTTGAAATAAAAAGATATTTCGTAGGGTGGGTAGAGCGATAGCGAAACCCACCGATTTCGCTTTTAACGATGAGAAGCTGAACGCGTAACATCAGTTATTAACTGGAGCAATAATTATGATGTTCTTATATTCACTAGTGCCTATTTTACTGATAGGCATTCTCTTTGTCACTTGGCGAATTCCTGCCAAGCAATATGCGTCTCCCTTCAATGGGCAACGTTATATTTCCTTAATAGGGGTTTTGTTAATTACCACAATAATGAGTATCCAGTCTACCAGTGTATTGGCTGCTGACTGGGAATGGCAAAATCCACCCTATCAAGGAAACACTATCAATGATGTATGGGGGAGTTCTGCAAGTGATGTTTTTGCAGTTGCCCAAAATGGCATGATTCTCCACAATGATGGTAATAATTGGACAGAAATGTCCAGTGGTATTACTGAAAATCTCAAAGCGGTTTGGGGAAGTGCCAGCAATGATGTTTTTGCCGCCAGTGAATTTGGCACAATTATCCACTATGATGGCAGCAGTTGGACAGCTATGGATAGTGGTATTTTCATGGGAATTCATGATATATGGGGAACTGCCAACAATGATGTTTTTGCTGTTAGTTGGGAAGGCACAATTATCCACTATGACGGCAATAATTGGACACAAATGTCAATTGGCAACATTTTCACAGCTTTATATGGTATTTGGGGAAGTTCAAGCAATAATGTTTTTGCGGTTGGTGAAAACGATACGATTCTTCATTACGATGGTAATAATTGGACAGAAATGTCAATTGGAAGCCAAATGAATTCTTTTGTAGGTGTTTGGGGAAGTTCAAATAGTGATGTTTTTGTAGTGAGTAATATGGGTATTATATTTCATTATAATGGTCAAACTTGGACAGAAATGTCAATTGATCCAATTATGCCTCCAACGTTTACTGATATTTGGGGAACTGCGAACAACAATGTGTTTGTAATTTCTGAAGATGGCGTAATAATTCATTATGATGGACAAATTTGGTCTTCTATGCTCAGCGATAATTCCAATAGGCTCTTTGGTATTTGGGGAAGTGCTGGCAGTGATGTACTTGCTGTGGGAGAAGAGGCTACTATTCTTGGTTATGACGGACAAAATTGGACCGTTTCAAATGGAATCTATACCGAGCTTAATGATATTTGGGGAACCGCCAATAATAATGTATTTGTCGCAGGTAGTGGTGTTATAGCGCACTATGATGGAAATGATTGGACATCCAACTATACTGCACCTTCTCAAATTTTTCGTGGAATATGGGGAAGTGCTTATAATGATATATTTGCTGTCGGTGGTGCTGGCAGAGTTATTCATTATAATGGCAGTCAATGGACAGAAATGACGAGCGGTGTTATTTCCACTTTTTTTAATGATGTTTGGGGAAGTGCCAGTAATGATGTATTTGCTGTAGGTAATAAAGGTGTCATTGCTCACTATGACGGTACGAATTGGACAGAAATGACGAGTGGAATTACCGATGAACTCCGAGGAATATGGGGTAGTTCTGCTAATGATGTTTTTGCAACAGGTTACAATGGTAAAATACTTCACTATGATGGAACAAATTGGACACAAATGTCCAGTGGAATTTCTGATACTCTCTATCATATTTGGGGAACTGCGAGCAATGATGTATTTGCGGTAGGAAGCTCTGGTAAAATACTTCATTATGATGGAACCAGTTGGACAGAAATGTCAAGCGTTTCTCAAGTCCTTAAGCATATATGGGGAACTTCAAACAATGATATATTCGCCGTTGGTTTAAATGGTATCATAGCTCATTATGATGGTAATAGTTGGACAGAGACATCAGATAATACTTTCGGACAATTAAATAGTGTTTGGGGTATTTCCAGTGCTGGAGTCACTGATGTTTTTGCAGTCAGTTTTAGTAGTACAATTATTCATTCTGAAAACACGGGAAGCATTCCTGAAATTCAAGTGTTAGATGCGACAACTGATATTATTGATGGTACAAGTAGCATTGATGTTGGTGTTACTTCCCTTAATACACCTGTGACTAAAACGTTTACTGTCAAAAATAGTGGCACTGGTGATATCACTTTATCTAATCTCGCAATTCCAACAGGTTTTACCATTACCAGCAATTTTGGGAGTACTACAGTTGCGCCCAATGTGGAAACCACTTTTGAAATTCAATTGGATGCTGATGCAGAAGGAACACCCAGCGGTACATTATCCTTTGACAACAATGATAGTGATGAAAATCCTTTTAATTTCACCATCAGTGGAACAGTCAATGCAACCCCAGAACCAGAAATTGAAATCACAGAAAAAGCAACAGGTTCCTCCCTTGTAAATGGTAATAGTAATGTTGATTTTGGTACAACAACCATTGATGTTCCTGTTACCAAAACTTTTACTATCACCAATGTGGGCGATGGCGAACTGACTTTATCCAATCTGTCTGTAGAATCTGGATTTAGTATTGCTCAGGATGTTGGGAACACCACCACTATTGCCTCTCAAGGGCAAACCTCTTTTGAAATTCAACTGGATGCACAAACAGAAGGCACGATAACTGCCATCTTATCCTTTGATAATAATGACAGTGATGAAAATCCCTTTAGCTTCACACTAAACGGAATAGTAGAGATAGCGAGTACGGCTACAAATTATACACTCGCCATTAATAAAACAGGAAATGGTACTGGCACAGTCACCGCTTCTGTAGGTGAAGGTAACGGCATTAACTGTGGTAGCAGTTGTAGCGAAACCTATTCTGAAGGTAGTACTGTCAGCTTAACGGCTTCCTCTGCTTCTGGTTCAGTGTTTGCCGGATGGACAGGAACAGGCTGCACCAATTCATTTGCCATTCAAGCAAATATGACATGTACGGCGACTTTTAATGCGTTACCGCCACCTCCAACCCCTGATAGTCGTTTATTGAATATCAGTAAAGCGGGCAGTGGTAACGTAATCAGCACACCAGATTATATTGATTGCGGTTCTGATTGTGTACGATACGTAAATCGTGGTGAGTCAATCACTTTGACAGCAACCCCTAGTACAGATACTCGTTTTACAGGCTGGAGTGCTGATTGCCAGGGTGATAGCAATCCTATCACATTGACTGTTGACAGTGATACAAATTGCACTGCGAATTTTGAACCTGAAGGCATTCCAAAAATTGAGGTTTACCCACAATCCCATGACTTTATCAATGCCAGTATTGGCAATACTTCTACGCAAACCTTTTTCATTTATAATATGGGTGAGGGAGCTATGCAATTAGGAGAAATCACACTTGTTGGTGCTGATGATTTTGTGCTGGACGATAATTGTTCCAATATGGAAATGACTCCCAAGGAAATCGAATCAATGGGCGTTGAATCAACTATTGGAAAAAATGATAGCGCATATTGCCAAATGACAGTCACTTTCCAACCGCAAACTGAAAAAGCCAAAATGGCAACCCTCACAATACCTTCTAATGATCCAGATAGGGCAACCGTAAAAGTGCCGCTAAAGGGAACAGGTTGTGTCGGGGAACGCCAAAATCAATGGTGGAGTTTTTATCCGCAACAACTTGATTTTGGTACTGAAATGGTGGGCAACACACTTTCCCAAAAACAATACGTTTACACGTCAACGCAAGGGTGTGGCGCATTACAACCAGATACAATGGTCATTACTAGAAATCAAGCCGATCAATTTAGTATACAAAATCGACACTGTTATCATGGTGCTTGGCAAAATTATTCTTATTCCTCTTGTGAATTTGATGTTTTGTTCTCACCACAATCAGCCGGTAGTAAATTGGCTCAATTAGGCACTACATTCAATGATGACACAGTGAAATCTGCTATATCGCTCAAGGGAACAGCAATAACAAATGGTCAAGCAAGTATAGAAATTTCTCCAAGCAACCATGATTTTGGTACAGTTACTGTGGGCAATCGTTCTGATACTCAGATTGTAACTCTTAAAAATACGGGTAACATCAATCTGAATGTGGATAGCATTAAAGCCATTGGCGCAAATTCTTCAGATTTTGAAGGCTATCAATGGTCATGGTGTACTTATCAGGGCTTTTTGAAACCCACTGAGCAATGTCAAATTTACACCCAATTCGTACCCAATTCCTTGGGTGATAAACTGGCTGAACTCATTATTACTTCTGATGCCCCAACCGTGATTACCGTATTAACAGGGACAGGTACGAAACCGGCTGATTGTTCAGAAGAACATATTACCATTGAAAGTACTGGTGATGCTGATCAACGTTGGGCTGCAAAAACAGCATCTGGAAAATATTGGAATGCTTACGATGGTGCGACTAATGCTTGGACTCGGATACAAAACTTATCTGCGCCTAACTTGCCTACAGCAAATGATGTCGTGCGGATTAAAAATGGTCATACGATAACGGGTATTCCTTATACAACAGTCAAAGCGTTGTGCATTGAAGAAGGGGCTATCTTAGAAAGCTTGGATAATCAAGGGACTGGGATTAACATACAAGCCACTGATTATATTCAAAATAGAGGAATAATCAGAGGCAAAAACGGTACTGATGAGAAAGAAGGTGCTATTTCATGTTATCCCAATTATTGGTCTTCTGAAGGTTGTGCCATATCCGGTGCAGGTGTCTCTTTATCAGTTGGCGATTGGCCCGGCGGTATTTTCCGTAATGAAGGTACTATTATCGCAGGCAATGGTGGTCATGGTAAGCAATATGGTGCCTCTGGTGGTTGGCTGAGTATTTGGGGTAAAGGACTTACCAATGCAACTCATAACGGCAACGGCGGTATTATTCGTGCAGGTAATGGCGGTGATATAACAGGCGATCAACCTGGAAAAGCGGGTCAAGGCGGTGGCCTTTCCATTTGGGGGAGTGACTATTTGCATAGCCTAGAAAACACGAGCGTTTATGCGGGCAATGGCGGTAATTGCAATAGAATGGCCTCACAAATCGGTGGTGATGGTGGCAATATGTGGCTCAATGCAAACTTCAATGTTGAGCTACAAGGTACGGTTGCTACAGGTAAAGGGGGTATGAATTGTGCCGCAAATGGTAAACCAGGCCGGTTTAATGCCGATCCCAGTGTTTTAAAATTGTCAGGCGCGAATGTTAACATAGAAGGTGGTGATATTGCTATTTACGGCGGTAAAGAGTGGATTTTGGATCTGAGTAAGCTCAATCGCATTGTTGCAACGGCCAATGGAGATATTACATTAGCTGTTGGTGAAGGCGGTATTATTGATTTGAGTGGTAATCATAGTCCTATTTTTAAGGCTGCAGGTCAAGTCAATATTTTTGCTGATCGCGTTGAATTAGATAACGGGATGACACTGTTTGATTTGATTATCGCTAAAGATATAGTGCGAAGTAGCAGCAAGATTTTGCGTGGTGTCACCTTAATAGGTTCAGGCAAATCGGTGGGAGAACCAGAAGCGATTATACCCGTTAGTTTTACGTTAGCTAATAGTGGACCAGAAGTCGATTCATACACCTTCACCATCACCGATTCATCTGGTTGGACTTTTACTCAGTTACCCGCTTCCCTTGAACTTGAAGGTTTAGCGAAAGTTGAATTAGTGGTGAATGTTACATTGCCAGCAATACGTGGTGCAATGGATGTGATTACAGTAACTGCGACATCACAAGCTGATCCACAAGTCAGTGAAACGGCTGAAGTGCAAATTGCTGTTGCTCAAGAAAACAATCTCTTGCCTCAAGAACCAACGCTTGAAGAAAGTAATGTCAATGTACCTGGTAGCGAAACTTTACCTGAAGAAGTGTCATCTAATGACTTAATTCCAACGATTGAAGGCACACCTTCTAACACGACTTCTGAAATCGGCATTACAACATCATCTGGTGAATCCTCACCGACAGGTTCAATATCAGAAACTGGAATCAATGATTTACCTGGTGGAAACGCATCGCTTGAAGGCTCGCCTTTAGGAGAGATGAATGTAGTAGTTTCTGGAGGAGAAACTGTAGTTGGAAATACACCACATCAAGATCATCTTTCTACAACAGATGATGATAACGC
The DNA here is from genome assembly GCA_030378085.1 of Candidatus Parabeggiatoa sp. HSG14. Taxonomy (GTDB): domain Bacteria; phylum Pseudomonadota; class Gammaproteobacteria; order Beggiatoales; family Beggiatoaceae; genus Parabeggiatoa. The sequence goes on along the minus strand of JAUCGK010000086.1, from coordinate 9,482 downwards.
AACAGTAGCAGATGATGATTTTATGGCACGAACTGTCGTTATTGATTTTCCAACACCAGCTATTCCCAATTGTCCAACAACAGGTATGATTAAAAAAGTATGCCGAAATTATGGACAAGTTATCACTGATGCAACCCTTAAACCTCATACCAGTATTGCTGGAGGAGAGTTGGCTGGTTCTATTGACAATAAAGGTTTGATTTCTCAAGTCACAGTTCAACCCGATGCAATAGTAATCGGTGGAAAACTGACGAGTTATATTGTCAATGAAGGCATACTCGCTGACTTTGAGTTTGTCGGTGCTAAAGTGACGGGTGGTACTTTATCGGGCAAAGTCATTAATAACAGCAAAGTGGGTGGTTATTTTCAAGATGTCCAATTAGCAGCAAATACCGAAATCATTGGTGGTGCTGTTGCAGGTAATATTCAAGGTGATTGTAATGCGCCGGCTGAATTGAAAAATGTGACGATTATGCCAGGTACCCATCTTTCATGCGTGATTATTAGTAGTGATAATCCAGATGAAAAGGTGACATTAGCGGAAGGTATTACCTTTGGAACAGGCGTACAATTTGATAACATTTTCATTTCAAATAATTATTCCAATGAAACCTCGGTACTTCCAATGCTTGGTGAAGTGATTGCCATCGACAAAAAGGGAGAGATGCTCAAAACTGATGCAAGTTTTTCGGGAGGAATATTGAGCAATGATGGTCCTTTTGAACAAAGTACTACATTTAGTCTATCTGCCCTTGTGGATATTCGTGGACGCATCATCGTTGATTCTGAACATGAAGGGAAACTTGTTGATGTTTTGGTGGTTTTCGCGCATCAAGCAATTGATACGAATGTATCCACTTATTTTATGCGAGATACTAATGATGACTTTATAGTTTGGGATGTTAATATGGTAAACTTAGAGCCTTTCCAAACCGTTGAATCATCGGTAACTCCCATAGAAGTACCGATATACAAAGGGCAATTTGACGATGCAGGTATTCGTCATTTCTACTTTGGGTATCGCTTAAAGGATGGCACAGTAATTTATAGTCCTGAAAGCCTTGTTCTCAACGTTACAAAGTAATAGCTTAGTCAAACCTGACAGGTTTTGAAAACCTGTCAGGAAATAACTCTATGATTATTTACGGCGTGAGACGCGATCATCGCGTCTCTACAAGTCTATCGGGTTACCAATCCTTGATTAAAAAAACTTGAACATCGAGTTATACGTTTTATTGTTTTAGTAAAAAAATATCAAATGGGTTATAGCGTTTTCCGATTGCGTCAGGTACAAGTCCCCTCTTTAATTAAGGCTAATCTTTACCCACAAGTACCTAGAGCAATTTTTGGAGTCCAAACCTTCAGGTTTGGCAGTTCGCGAAGGCAGGAGCGAAGGACTCCAAAAACCCAAACCTGAAGGTTTGGACTCCAAAAAACCAAACCTAAAGGTTTGGACTCCAAAAACCCAAACCTAAAGGTTTGGACTCCAAAAAACCAAACCTGAAGGTTTGGACTCCAAAAACCGCTGGGTACTTGTGGGTAAAGATTAGTTAATTAAGGAGGTGATTTAGGGGAGGTTGTACTTTATCCAATCGGAAAACGCTATATCAGCAGTAATTATCAAAAGAACTTAAAAACAATGACTCAAAAAAACTGGCAATTTTGGATAGACAGAGGCGGCACTTTCACTGATATTGTCGCTCAACACCCTGATGGAGACTTATTAACCCATAAACTGTTATCTGATAATCCACAACATTATCAAGATGCCGCAGTGCAAGGCATTCGTGATATTTTAAAACTAAACCACAACGAACCTTTACCTACTCATCAAATCGCTACTATCAAAATGGGAACAACGGTAGCAACCAATGCGTTACTTGAGCGCAAAGGTGAACGTACTGTTTTGTTGATTACGAAAGGATTTGGCGATGCGCTAAGAATAGGTTATCAAAACCGTCCCGATTTATTTGCGCTCAATATTGTTTTACCCGAATTATTATATGAACAAGTGATTGAAGTTGATGAGCGTTATAGTGCTGAAGGTGCCGAGTTAAGAGCGGTTCAACTTGAAACACTTCGCCCCGCTTTACAATCTGCCCGCCAACAAGGTATTTTCTCAGTAGCTATTGTTTTTATGCATGGCTATCGCTATCCTCAACATGAACAACAAGTAGCCGCGTTAGCAGAGGAATTAGGATTTACTCAAATTTCTGTCTCCCACAAAGTGAGTCCTCTTATCAAATTAGTCAGTCGCGGTGATACGACTGTTGTTGATGCTTATTTATCACCGATTTTGCGCCGTTATGTGAATAATGTGACTAATGAAGTTGGTGATGTAAAATTACTTTTCATGCAATCCAATGGTGGTTTGACAGATGCCAAACTGTTTCAAGGTAAAGATGCGATTTTATCGGGGCCAGCCGGTGGATATGTTGGTGCAGTTAAAACGGCGGCTTTAGCGGGTTTTGAAAAAATCATTAACTTTGACATGGGAGGAACATCTACAGATGTCTCTCATTATGCGGGGGAATATGAACGTGAGTTTGAAACCCAGGTTGCAGGGATACGAATGCGAACGCCGATTATGCGAATTAATACGGTTGCAGCCGGTGGCGGTTCTATTTTGCATTTTGATGGAATGCGTTTTCGGGTAGGCCCTGATTCGGCAGGGGCTAAACCAGGACCAGCATGTTATCGGCAAGATGGGCCATTAACTGTTACAGATTGTAATGTTGTATTGGGCAAATTACATGGACGCTATTTTCCTCAAGTTTTTGGAGAATCTGCACAAGAGCCGCTAGATGAAGACATCGTTAAAGAAAAGTTTATCACCCTCGCTCAAAAAATCAACGAAAGTACAGGACAACAACGTACTGTCACTCAAGTTGCTGAAGGCTTTTTAAAAATTGCTGTCGATAATATGGCGAATGCGATTAAAAAAATCTCAGTACAACGTGGCTATGATATAACAGAATATACGTTGTGTTGTTTTGGAGCAGCCGCTGGACAACATGCTTGCCTTGTCGCCGAAGCTTTGGGTATTAAAACCATTTTGATTCATCCCAAAGCGGGCGTATTGTCTGCATTAGGAATGGGCTTAGCAGATATTCGTACTATGCACGAAAAATCTATTACAGCAGAATTAAATGACTCGTTAATCCCAGAATTAGAAAACGTACTAAAAAATTTGGAAAAACAAGGGCGCATCGAATTACATCAGCAAGATGTGCCTGATAACAATATTATAGTACAATATAAAGTACATTTACGTTATGCTGGAACGGATACTGCTTTATTGATAGATTTTGCGCCTTGTGCTGATATGAAAATCGCTTTTGCCACACTTCATCAGCAACGTTTTGGATTTATACGCCAGGATAATACGTTATTAATTGTGGAAGCGGTGTCAGTGGAAGTTGTAGGAGGAATGGAAAAAAATAATGAAAAAATGAAGGATGAATCAAAAAATTGTGAACAAAAAACTATCAATCGACTTGATACCGTAAAAATGATCAGTGGTGAACAAATTTACACAACACCCATCTATTATCGGGATGACTTACCTGTTCAAAAAATCATTGGTCCTGCTATTGTCATTGAAAAAACAGGCACTACTATTATTGAACCTGGCTGGCAAGCAGAAATTACCCATCGCCACGATATTATTCTAACTCGCCGTACTCCCGATGCTGTTGCTCCAAGCAATAGTATTAGTAAAGCAGCATCAGTTCACAAAACAGCTGATCCCGTTATGCTAGAGATTTTTAACAATCTCTTTATGTCAATAGCAGAACAAATGGGCGCGACATTGAAAAATACTGCTTATTCAGTCAATATCAAAGAACGGTTAGATTTTTCTTGTGCCGTATTTGATCAAGCTGGGCAATTAATCGCCAATGCCCCACATATCCCAATACATTTAGGTTCAATGAGCGATAGTGTGCAAGCGGTTATTGAAGAAGAAGGAGATTCCATGCAACTGGGAGATGTTTTTGTTTTGAATAATCCCTACCATGGTGGCACTCATTTACCGGATGTGACTATTATTACGCCGGTGTTTGGAGAATGTGAACGAGAATGTGAACGAGAAAAAGTTTTATTTTATGTGGCTTCACGTGGACATCATGCTGATATTGGCGGAATTACGCCTGGTTCAATGCCAGCACATAGTCGTATTTTGCATCAAGAAGGCGTGGTGATTGATGTTTTTAAATTAGTTGATAAAGGACAATTGCGTGAAACTGAAATACGGAAGTTGCTGACTACCAGTGCATACCCCACCCGTAATGTTGAGCAAAACTTAGCTGATTTACGTGCTCAAATTGCAGCCAATGTCACGGGCGTTCAAGAATTACATAAAATGGTGCAACATTTTGGTTTAGAAGTTGTGCAAGCTTATATGCAGCATGTGCAAGATAATGCTGAAGAAGCTGTACGTAAATTATTAGATGAAAAAGGAGGGAAGGAAGGGATTTTCCGTTACGAATTAGATGACGGCACTGCCATTCAAGTGAGAATCACCATTGACAAACAACAACGTAGCGCAATCATTGATTTTAGTGGCACATCAAAGCAGCAAAAAAGTAATTTCAATGCACCTCCTTCAGTGTGTAAGGCTGCTGTATTATATGTGTTTCGTACTTTAGTACAAGATGATATTCCCATGAATGCGGGTTGTTTAAAACCTTTACAAATAATCATTCCAAAAGGGTGTTTACTTAATCCAGTGAGTCCCGCCGCTATTTTTACCGGTTGTTTAAAAGGATTAATTCTTCCAAGGAATTGTTTTCTTAATAGATTCTCGCCACCTGCGGTTGTTGCGGGTAATGTAGAAACCTCGCAATGTGTTACTGATACGCTGTATGGTGCGTTAGGCGTGATGGCTGCCTCCCAAGGAACCATGAACAATTTCACCTTTGGCAATGACAAATATCAATATTATGAAACAATTTGTGGCGGTTCTGGTGCTGGACCAAATTTTCATGGCACCTCTGCTGTGCATACAAATATGACTAACTCCCGTTTAACCGATCCTGAAATTTTAGAATGGCGTTTCCCAGTATTATTAGAATCATTCGCCATTCGTAAAAATAGTGGTGGCACAGGGCGTTATCATGGTGGCGATGGTGTTGTGCGACGGATTTGTTTTCGCGAACCAATGACCGCTTCCATTTTATCAGGACATCGCCGTGTGCTTCCTTATGGCATGGCAAAGGGACAAGCTGGACAAACTGGTAAAAATTGGATACAACGTGTTGATGGTACAAAAGAAAATTTATCAAGTACCGCAACAGTAGAAATGCAAGAGGGAGATGTATTTGTGATTGAAACGCCGGGGGGCGGTGGATATGGTATTTAGTTTAAAAAGTGAATTTTTTCTGATTGTAACAGATTTTGGGGACACCCCCCTAACCCCCCGTACACGGGTGGAACCAAACATCATTCGACACTTTGCTTTAATTTTTCTATTTTGGGACTTCCCCCTGTGTACGGGGGGTTAGGGGGGTGTCCTCAATTTTGCACTCCAGTTTGAAAGCTATCTGCGTAACATCAGTTAAAAAGTGAAATTTTTCTGATTGTAACAGATTTTGGGGACACCCCCTAACCCCCCGTACACGGGTGGAACCAAACATCATTCGACACTTTGCTTTAATTTTTCTATTTTGGGACTTCCCCCTGTGTACGGGGGGTTAGGGGGTAAAAAGAGGGGTGCCCCAAAATTCGTTATAATCAGAAATTTTTTTCTCACCTTTCTAAGAAATAATCTCTGGTTCCCAAACTCTGTTTGGGAATGAGTGAACATTCTGCTTAAAATATATGGAATTTTAATGGACAATTCATCATCAAAAAAATCACTTGAAGATATTGGTTTTTTAGTTGTTTCAGTTATTGCATTGGGTTTTCTCATTTTTTTTGTCTGGCAGCTTATAAGTGGTGGGCCTCTGGAGCAAGCGACTGAATATAGTCAGCTTGGAGAAAATTATCATAGTATGGGAGACTTGCAACGTGCTGAGGAAATGTATCTTCAGAGCTTAGAACAGTTTCAATCTATCAACGATTCCGCGGGAATGGCGAAACAATACGGTAATCTGGGTGTCATCTATGCCAGTCGCAATGATTGGCCACGCGCTGAAAAGATGTATATCAAAAGTTTGGAAAATTTCCAAGCCTCCAGTAATCGCGAAGGTGTAGCGAATCAATTGAGTAATTTGGGTATGCTTCATGTGTTGAACAATAGGTTGCAACAAGCGGAACAGATGTTTTTCAGAAGTCTGAAAGTTTATCAAACTTTAGGCAATCAACAAGAAGTTGCTAAACAATACATTAATTTGGGTAAGCTCTATTATGGTCGCAAGGAATGGCAACGTTCAGCGCAGATGTATTTGAAAACTTTGGAGATTTATCAGCACTTGGGATTACAAAAAAATGTGGCTGAGAACGAAGGCAAGCTTGGCAGTATTTATCTTCAGCAAGGTGATATGAAACGCGCTGAAGCAATGTTGCTTAAGAGTTTAGAACACAATAAAGTGCTTAAACGCGAACGTGAAATGGCACGTCAATATAACAATCTGGGAAAACTCTATTTAAAACGCTCTGAGTTACAAGGGGCTGAGAAAATGTTTTTAAACAGTTTGAAGATTTATCAGGCTAAAAACAATCAGGAAGAAATGGCGAGTAACTACATGAATCTAGGTACGATTTATGCCGCTTACCATAATTGGCAACGTGCTGAGGAAATGTTTCTTAAGAGTTTGGAAATTAATCAGGCTTTAAATCGTAAAGCGATTTTAGCCAATCAATATGATCATCTTGGAAAGCTTTATTATACAATGGGAGATTGGCAACATGCTGAACCAATGTTCCATAAGAGTTTAGAAATAAATCAGGCATTAGGGCGTAAGCAAGAAATGGCGAATCAATATGGTAATCTGGGACACCTTTATAGTAAACGTGGTGAAAAGCAACAGGCTCAGGAAAATTTTCTTAAGAGCTTTGAGTTGTTTAGTGAATTGGGCCATCCAAATACCGTGCGAGTGCAACAGCTTTTAGAAGCATTTCAATAAATTCCAAGTTTTTTCACAGTATTTATACTCTAAACCTTCAAGTTTTCGGATTTTAAGACCTGCCAGGTTTTGAAAACCTGGCAGGTCTGGCGGACGTTTTTAGTATATTTTCAATAATCCGAAAACTTGAACGTTTGCAGTATAACCGATTGCATCAAGTACAAGTTCCTTCCTGAATTAAGGAGGAGATTTAGGGGGAGGTTGTACTTCAGCTATAAAATGAGGTAGAGCAATAGAAACCATTGAGGTTTAGTTGGTAAGTTTCGTTTTACCCAACCTACAAAACAATGCCATTAAGTTTATTAAAATTAAACACTTCCAAACCTAAAGGTTTGGACTCCAAGGCTTAACTTAATGGCAATGACGCTACAAAAACATATTTTAAATCAAACAGTTGAATAATATGATGATTTTTATAATCCAGCAATTTCAAGAGTACTTTTATTCAATGTAAAGTAAAATACACTGCCATTACCAGGTTGACTTTCTACGCCTACCTTTCCACCCAGTTTTTCTACAATACGTTGTACAATGGATAAACCTAATCCGTGTCCTTCTTCAGAGGTTTGATGAAGTCGAGTAAATGGTGTAAACAACTTAGCAATGGCTTCTTGGCTTAAACCGTCACCATTATCACGTATCCAAAAACGAATCATATTGCCCTCAGGCGTTGCACCTATTTCTAAACGTGGTGGCTGTCCACCGTATTTTAAGCCATTACTCAAATAATTGACCCAAATTTCTTCTATCCAAGGCGCATAACCCTCAATGATTGGCCATTTTTCAGGAATAATTACTTCGCCTTGATATTTTTTAAGCATGGAAGTTAAACGTTGTTGTACTTGATAAATAATGTCACCCATATCTAAAGGGATTAGTTCAACATCTTGTTTTGAAACACTTGCCAACAAAAGCAATGCATTAACAATACCTATCATTTTTTCGCTGGATTGAAAGATGTGTTGCACACACTGGCTGGCATACGAACTAATATCATCAGAAAATTCTTCTAATAAAATATCTGACATACTGATAAGGTGGGAAAGGGGATTTTTTAAATCATGTGCAACCATATAAGAAAAAGCATCTAACTCAGCATTTTTTACTTCTAATTCAGTATTTTTGGTTGCTAACTCAATATTCTTAGTTTTTAATTCAGTGTTTTTAGTTTGAAGTTGTTGTTGCAAATGACAAATAGTAAGGTGAGTATTAATTCGTGCTAAGACTTCTTCTTGTTGAATAGGTTTGGTGACATAATCTACGGCTCCTAAATTAAATCCTTTAACCTTATCATAGGTATTTGATAAAGCCGTCATAAAAATAATGGGAATATTTTGAGTTTTGGTGTTTGCTTTCAATCGTTGACAAGTTTCAAAGCCATTTATGCCAGTCATCATCACGTCCAATAAAATTAAATCTGGCATTTCATATTCAATAAGTTCAATAGCGGTTTCCCCATCTCGTGCGACTAATACTTCAAAATCATGAGTGTCTAAAAAATCAAACAATGTACTAATATTCTCTGGAATATCATCCACAATAAGGATAGTAGGAGCTGGTTGTATCATTATATTTAGTGACCTGTTATTGATACCAATTTTATTAAATTTTTATTTTTTATTAAATTTTCATTTCTTAGACATTTTTGAAAAATTGCCAAGAATAAGCAACTCTTGCTGAACGTTTTCCAGTGCTATTTCTGCTCGTTGGCGATCTTGTATTTCTTTTTTCAATGTGGCATTTAACTGTTCAAGTTCTTTGTTCTTGCGCTGTAATTTAACGTTTAATTGTAAAGCAAGATGGTGTTGTTTTTCAAGTTCAGTATTTTTAGCAATAAGTTGTTGTTGTAATTGATGAAGCGTTAAATGTGTATTAATCCGCACCAAAACTTCTTCTTGTCGAAAAGGTTTAGTCACGTAATCTACCGCTCCTAATTCAAAAGCTTTTATTTTATCCAAAGTATTTGACAAAGCCGTCATAAAAATAATGGGAATATCTCTCGTTTTTTCATTATTTTTTAGCCGTCTGCAAGTCTCAAATCCATCTAAACCTGGCATCATCACATCTAGTAAAATTAAATCAGGATAAGGGTTTATTAATTCGATAAACTTTAACGCACTTTCACCACTTTGTTTAATTAAGACTTTAAACTTATTAATCATTAAAAAATTAAATAACAGATTAAGATTGTCAATATTATCGTCTACTATAAGAATAGTGGATTGTTGTCGTTGTATAGTCATATTCTACACCTAAAAAACTGAGAATTAAGAATTAGCCCCTTTATTAATAACTGATGTTACGCAGATAGCTTTCAAACTGGAGTGCAAAATTGAGGACACCCCCCTAACCCCCCGTACACAGGGGGAAGTCCCAAAATAGAAAAATTAAAGCAAAGTGTCAAATGATGTTTGG
>JAUCGK010000415.1 GCA_030378085.1 Candidatus Parabeggiatoa sp. HSG14 | reverse complement strand
ACAGGGGGAAGTCCCAAAATAGAAAAATTAAAGCAAAGTGTCAAATGATGTTTGGTTCCACCCGTGTACGGGGGGTTAGGGGGGTGTCCCTAAAATTATTTGAAGTACAGTGCGTAACATCAGTTATCTAAAAATACTACTTACAAACTATAAATTATGGATGAACACGAATTTCATCAAGCTCTTGAAGCACTCAATCAATGCCCTTGCCCTTTTGAAAAGGCTATATTGAGTGGACGTTGTGCCTGTATAAAATGCCAGCATTTATATATTGCTGAAAGAGAAACTGTTGCTTGTACTTTACCTAAAGCACAAGATCGATGTATTGAATTACTTAAACAGTTGTATCAAAATGCACGATTTGCGTTAAAACAATCAGATTTAAGTAGTCCACTTTCTCACATAAAAGCAATGAAAATGCAATGTGGGGGATTATTGGCTCTACAAACTATACTCTTTTCTAAAGATGCTTCAATACAACCAATAAAAGATATTGATGCTTTAGTGACTAAAGTGCAAGAAATGTTTGGTGAATTTGAAAAATTACCTTATCAAGAGATGGTAAAGTTTATTAGCCATTATCAAGTTCGTCATAGGAAAGGGGGAGGGGAATTTAAAAAAGATACGTAATTTTGTTGTTTGAATCTAACTCATTGCCGAACAAAATTTCGCTTTGAACTCCAACTCTTTATTGAACAAAGCTTTGCTTTGAACTTCAACTCATCACCGAATTATTTACAGTAAGAAAAATATCAGGTAAAATCCCCACCAATAATCTTATTTTATTCCCTTCTTTCTCTTTTCCCCTTAATAAAAGATAAAACAAAATGAATAATATTGATGAACACCAATTAAGTCCAGATACACAAGCAATTTTATTACTTTGTGGATACTTTGGAAAAAAAACATCTAAAGAAATAAAACCTTTAACACCTTCTGAATATGCTTGGCTCGCGCAATGGTTACAATCACAAGAAATGCGCCCAGCAGATTTATTAGAACCTGGAGCCACTGTTAAAATTAAACATATTGCTTATAAAAATATAACAGGGGGACGTTTATTGAGCTTACTTATGCGGGGTGGGGCATTAGCTCTGGCTGTGGAGGCTTGGACAAATAAAGGATTATGGGTGATTAGTCGTAGTGATTCAGCCTATCCGGTACGCCTAAAAAAACAGTTAAGACAAGCAGCACCTCCTATTTTTTATGGGGCAGGACAACAAACACTATTACAAAAAGGGGGGCTTGCTGTTGTTGGTTCACGGGAGGTTGATAAACAAATTACTGATTTTACTAAGTTAATTTCTAAAAAATCAGCTCAACAACAAATCTGTATTATCTCTGGTGGAGCACGCGGTGTAGATACAGAAGCAATGGTAACTGCTTTGACACATGGAGGAACGGCCATTGGGGTATTGACGGATAGTTTAGTACGTGCTGCGGTTGCAAGTCAGTATCGTGATGCTCTGCGAGAAGAACGACTTGTTCTTATTACGCCTTTTGATCCAGAGGCTCGTTTTCATGTGGGGAATGCAATGGCGCGTAATAAATATGTCTATGCGCTGGCAGACTGGGCAATGGTTGTCAATAGCGGTTATCAAGAAGGGGGTACTTGGGCAGGTGCGACTGAAAATCTAAAGGCGCGATGGGTTCCTTTATTTGTTCGCAACGGTGAATCTTTGCCTACTGGTAATCAAGAGTTACTCAATCAAGGTGCTATTGGACTAGATAAAAAAACATTGCAAAATATAACTGATTTACGTCAGCAATTAGCTCAACTCGTTGAAAATAAACCGTTGCAAATAACAGAAGAAGCACCCGATACTTATCATCAAGTTGAAGAAAAAACCATAGAGGAAGAACCACTTGAAAAAGATTTATTTGAAGTGGTGTGGCCCCATTTTGAACAACAACTGATGACAGAAAAAACAGAGAAAGAATTAGCAGAATGTTTGGATATACTCCCAAAACAATTAAAAATTTGGTTGAAACGCGCTTTGGATACAGGAAAAATAAAAAAATTAAAGAAACCTGTGCGTTATATTAATGCTGATGCTGATAAAAAAATACAACAAGAGTCTTTATTTGGTTAATTATAGTCCAAGTCATATGACTTGAACTATAACGGTGTTTTCATTCTTTAGTTTTGAGTTTGTTGTTAAGGAATGAGGATTTAATAACTGAAAAAACGCTTGAAGCAAACCTGACAGGTTTTCAAAACCTGTCAGGTTTAAACGTGGACATTATTAAATCCTTAGTTTGGGATTTTATAAAATCCTCGTTCCTAAGTTTTTCATGGAAGTGTTTCTTTTAGTTTCCAATTATCCAATTTCAAAGGATAGCCTAATTTTTGAATCCGTTGATAATGTCGTAGATTGCCAGTGACTAAAACTAAATTATTCTCCAAAGCAACCGCTGCAATCATTGGATCAGCACGTCCAATTGGTTGACCTGTTCGTTCCAAATCAGCATACACCCGACCAGCTAATTCAGCACTTTTCAGATTGAGTGTTAAAATTTCTATATTGGAAAGAGTTGATAAAAATTGTTCGATGTGATTTTCACGCTGAACTTTATGGAAACCCTTAATTATTTCTAAAACGGTAATCGTAGAAATTGTATATTGGCCAAATTTTTGAAAATAGTTGTTTGCTTGATGGATAATATTAAGATTCTTGCCCTTTAATATCTCTGACAAAGTATCTGTATCTAATAGTAATTTATCCATCAGAACACCTCAAAGGATTGTTTTCACGCGCTTGCATAGCCGATTCAGTTATCTCATCAATTAATTCAGCTTCATGAGCAAATAAACCTAATAATTTATCATTAACAATGGTTGACGAGATTGATTTATAACTTGCTTTGTTTGATGGTGAAATGCTCTCATCATCTAAAAACGTGACTATTACCGTCACTGGTTCTGTGAACGACACTTTTTCGGGTAAAAAGAATTGTTCATTTTGATAAATGCCCTTGATAGCTAACATGAATTTTTCCTCATTGATACCTATATTCCTTACAATAAATATGAATTTAAGAAGCACGTAGGTTTTCGTTCGCTTGCGAACTCCAACATTCAAAGATGATAACTCCAAAATGTTGGACTTACCGAAGTCAGTCCAACCTACGTGCTAATTGAAAGATTGATGGGAGAAACGAAGTTTTAAGTAATAAAAATAACAAGAAAACCAACATATTACATCGTTTCGTTATTTTTATAACGGTTTATTTAAGTGGCTTTGTACACTGGCTAATAAATGTTGTACTCGCTCACGTTCAGTGCTTTCATCACCCAAGTGATACATATACATGATACCGGCACCGATTCCAATGACTACCAGTGCGGCACCACCTGTTAAAATCGTAGCACCAGCAGCGGCACCGCCACCTCCCGCTGCTAAAGTACCACCACCAATAACAGCTAAAGTTGCATTAGTCGCAGCGGCACCTGAAAGACTAGCAATGGCTGTCCCTGTACCAGCTGTACCGAATGCTGCCACTAAGCCGAATGCTGTCGCACTTGCTAAAGTACCAGCTGCAGCTCCAATACCACCTGCGATCATGTTCCGGTTTGCTGTTTTTAAATCAGAGTATCCTAAAAAATAAGCTCCGTATGAGAAAACTGCACTTACCATCATACCCCCACTAAAACCACCCAATGGGGCTGATGCTCTTGTACTCAGTTTTGAGAGCAACATAGATTGATTATTAACCAGTGAATGTTGGACAAGTGTTCCGGTAAATGTACCAGCATATCCACTTATTCCTCCAAGTGCCGTTATATTTCCTACTCTTTTCCAGTCGATTTGTTGTTTTGAAGACAATTGACTAAGCAATTCAAAAACTCCTATAATTCCAGCACCTGCTAATCCAGCTTTGATGCCAGCTTGATGGGCTATTTTGAAGGTAGAAGGAAGAGCCAATTTGCCATAAATCGTTTCTATTGTGGTTCCTTTTGGAGTGCCATCTACATGTTTAGTACGGGCAACTTGTACCACTAAACGTCCGTTTTTGTAGGCTTTGATGACTTCTTTGGCTGCTTGCTTCTCAGTTTGAGTGGCTGTGGGACTACTTAAAGTTCGTTTAGCAACTTCAAAAGAGTATTTACCAGTACCTTGGGTATATCCATAATACTGTTTTAAAGGACTTCCTCCCCCTTTTGCTTCGACAACAACAATTTGTTTACCTGAACGATAAACTTGATCAAAACCTTTTCCTTGCCCCGGTTTTCCTTGAAAAAGTGGCTCGAAATTCATGCGATGTGCATATTGACGTGCGCCAGCATCACCAATTTTTTCTATTGAAACCGCTTTTCCCTTAATGTTACCAGTTTCCATCAATTTTAAATATTCGTTACGCTGATTTGGAATATTAAAATTGACTCCCTTATTACTTACTTGAGAATAAAGTTGTGTCGTCTGCATTGATTGCACTAATGAGTTAGAAGTGGCTGGAACAGTAAACCCAGTTGTAGCAGAAATTACAAAGGCACTCACTTCCGTACTCGAAATAAATGGATTTTCATAGGGTTGCGTCTCTGCAAAGACGCTACTAAACAAGAAACAAAGGCACAACATTGTACCCCGGTAAATTTTCATCATTACACCTCCATAAAGTTAAAAATCGGATAAAGGCTTTTTATCCATCAAAGTCATTTTTGAAGAAAGCTGAATTTTCTGATCATCATGCAGTTCAGCATAAAATTTTTGGAACGCCTCATTGTAAGCCGTTTGTGCTGGAGTAGATAGATAACGAATATCAATGTTACCCAAAAAATCAATTATTCCAGAATAAACGCGTTCTTCATCAGTACCCGCTCCTAATTCATCCTGATACCAATTGTAAAAATCGGTTATTTTCCTAATGGCCCATTGTTCATATTTGCGAATTTGTTTTGCTTGCCAATCTACGATTTTACTGTTTACTTCTTTCATCCGGGTTTGAGCTTTTTCAAGAAATTCTGCTGAAGATAAATGACTGGCTTTTTCAGCAAGTAGTTGGCGAAATTGAGTCAATTGTTTTATAGCCTCTTGAGCTTTGGTACGCTTTTCAATCTTAATTTTCCCAAATGCTTGCTCAATTTCATGCCAAACAGTCTCAGATTGCCGTTTAGCAATTTCTTGTTTCGCTTGTTCTAATTGTTTGGAAAGTGTGGCAATTTGCGTTTTTGCCATTTCTACATTTGGCGCGACTAAAACCAATTGCCGAATAATGGATTCTGCCGAAGTTAAATAATATAAAACAAAATCAGATTGTACTGGCTCATTTTTAGCATTATTAATAAATTGCGTTGCCTGTTGTACGAGTGTCGAGACGGTGTTAGCGACTTGGGCAGTTGCCAATTGTTGTTCAAGCGTCACTATGGTATTTTCCAATTGCGTTATCTGGTGAGCAATTTTTGAGGAGTTGTTCTGTTTGACAACATTAGCATCAAGTGATTGTAACGCAAATAGATTTTCTTTTAACGCCTCTATATGTAACGTTATTTTTTCTAGATTGTCCGCAGATGGATTATGGGCAAGCAATTTTTTACTTTGACTAAGCAAAGTTTTAACAAATTTGGCGGTTTCAGTCTGACTTGCCTGAGTCATTTTTTCAACAATTGATTGTTTCAATTGGGCAATATCAGTCAATGCTTTTTGCAATTTTTCAATGTCTTGAACCGCGACATAAAGTGCTTGGGTACGCATGAAAGTATTCATGTCGCCTAACACATTGACGGCGATGTCATAATCACCCTCATCAATGCGTTGGCGGCAATAATCTAACACACTTTGTTGATAACGGTTAATTTTAGTCCAATTGCCAGGCTCTTGATTAATGCCATTACTAAAGTATAGTCCTGCATTAGCCAGATCGCCTTGTTTGAGCAAAGCTTCGGCTTTAATAAAAGCTTGATCCGTTTTGGGAGCTTGGCGATTTTTGGCCACTTCAATGCCGGTTTTTTTAGCCAATTCTTGTTCAAGATGTTGAACATTCAATCGTAAGTCATCAAGCGATGTTGCGAAATTGTTACTGGCTTTGTTAACATAAAACACCATGGCAATGCCCATGATAAGAATTAAAATTAAAAGCGCAATAGTTAAAAATACTTGTTTATTCATTGTTACTTATTTACTCCTATTTGCAATACACTAAGCGTTTTTACCCTAATCATTGATATTATCTCCTTACAGTAGATGTGAATTTAAAAAGTGCCATTTATGGGGAGCAAACCTGACAGGTTTCCAAAACCTGTCAGGTTTAGTTGTCGAAGTTATTTTGTGTACGTTCCTTGTAACTGATGATTGACATCATCATGTATTATATTTGCGGGTGTTCAAGTTTATGCTAATCCAGTTTAAAATGTAATTATTGCACAACAAAAGGCAAACATCCTACGTTTGCCAAGTTTTTTTACTCAAAAAAAAAGCCCCTTGGCTTTAAAGTACCTTGGGGCTATGATGTTTCAGATTTTCTCAATTAAGAACTAGCTGTGTTTTTACTTCTTTTTCAAAAAAACGGTTAATTTCCTGTTTTAAATTATCATCTTCTACATAACTTATCGCTTTTTTATAATACTCGGTTGATTGGCTTTTTGAACCAAATACATGATAATCATTGGCTATTTTCAAACAGATAAACGCCTTTTCATCATCATCGGAAAAATAGCTCATGTTATCAAAGGCTTTTTTATGAAATTTAGCCGCAGTTTGAGGAAGTTGATGAGCATTGGCTATATCACCTAATAAATTGTAAGCAGTTATCAAAGAATTTGGTGTTTCATAATGATTATCATCAAAGTTTTCTTCAAGCAAGATTTCCACTTCAAGTGCTTGTTGATATTGACCTAATCCATCAAGAGCCATTATAAGCACCATAACTGGTTCAATAGCTTCTGGTTCAGCATCTATCGCTTGTAAAGCATATTGCCTAGCCACTTTAAAGTCTTTATCAATAAGATGTGCAATTGCTTTCAGATAAAGAAGAAAGCTTTCATTTTGATCTACGGCCTTAAATTGTTTAATGTAGTTAGCAAACTCTTTTTTATAACCCAAACTATGGAGTAAAACAGCTCCCATAGCCGCATCACTTCTCATTTCTTTTGAAGAAGATGCTTTATTGGTTAAGTAATTGTCAATCATCTCATGTGTTTTTTGGATGACAATTTTATATTCCTTACTCAAAGCCTCAGCTTCAATTGCTTTCTTTTCAGTAATTATTTTGTTATTAAGTTCGCGAAGCTGCGTCAGTTGTTTCACCATTTCAGTTTGTAAGTGTTCTGTCATGGTGTCTTGATATTTTTCATTAATAACCGTTATTGTTTGGTTAAATGAGACATTTAGTTGTTTTCTGGTTTCTTCATTTTTAGCCAAAACTTCAGTTAATTTGTTATTGGCTTCTTTTAAATGGACGAGCAGTTCTTCTACTTTTCCCGTTCCAAAATCGCCTGAAGGAAGAATTTGGATAATTGGAGTGGCATCACTTGCTTCCTCAAGTGATAAATACATAAAACCAAATTTACCAAAATTAGTTGTAGAAGCTAAAACAAGTTTGGTTGTTGCAGATATCCCTTTTATTGTAGCAGCTTTACCTCCATAACCTAAGATACCGGCTGAACCTGCATTAAGAATAGCCGCACCAGTAATCGCATTACCACCAAACCAAGCTCCTACTGTAGACAGACCGGACATATAAGAACCAGCACCCCCACCTGCAACAAGTTGACTGGCTACATAACTAACACCTGTTCCGGCAGCGGGTGCTCCCGTGCCTCCAGTATAAACCGTGAATACAGCAGCACCTGCACTAGCAACGGCTATTGCTGACCAAAAGACGGTATCATTTTTCCAGAAAGGTGTTTCGTACACATCTTCAAATCTCATCTCTTTTGTATCAGTTAACAAATTTTTTGCTTTTTCAGCAATATTGTCTTTTGCTATACCAGAAAGTTCTCCAACAGCTTTTGCCTTTTCAACGATATTATCTTTTGCTGTTCCAGAGATTTCTCCAACAACCTTTGCTTTTTCAACGATATTGTCTTTTGCCATTCCGGAGATTTCTCCGATGGTTTTCGCTTTTTCAGTAATATTGTTCTTTAACGACTCCCAATAAGAAGGCTCTTCTGTCTGAGTTTCTGAATTTGAAGAATCTTCTGTTTGAGTTTCTGAATTTTCAGTAGGTGGTGTTTCAGAGTCATCATTACTCCACCAGCCTCCGATTGATTGAGGTGAAAATACTGAGAAAGTTAACAGTGTAAATACACTGATAACGTAAAGATGTTTCTTCATAATTAGCTATTCCTGAATTTTTAAGATTTAAAACCAGAATTAAGAACATTACATTTAATATATCCTTTCCAAATTTAATGAACACTGAAAATAGTAAATTAAAACTCCGATAAAGTCAAGGGGTCAAAGACCAAGAAATCAATTTTTTTGAACAATGCTGTATTTAATATAAATTAACTGATGTTACGCACTGCACTTCCAAAAGTAGAGACACACGGCCATGTGTCTCTACTTTCGTTCCAAATTTATTTTGCGACGGGTTACACTCTAGTTGGCAAAATGAATTTTGTACTCCCGTTTGGAAGCTATCTGCGTAACATCAGTAAATTAACCAATTATTTTTTTTTGAAAAAAATCTCTGTGGTCAACATAATTTTAACTCAAGTTGCCATTTATAATTAACTGCTGATGTTACGCAGATAGCTTTCAAACTGGAGTGCAAAATTGAGGACACCCCCCTAACCCCCCGTACACAGGGGGAAGTCCCAAAATAGAAAAATTAAAGCAAAGTGTCAAATGATGTTTGGTTCCACCCGTGTACGGGGGGTTAGGGGGGTATCCCCAAAATCTGTTACAATCAGCAAAATTTCATTTTGCACTACTCTGGTATTCACTTTTGAAGTACAGTGCGTAACATCAGTTAACTGATTGATTTAATTGTTCACAGTTAACGTATTCCTATAACAAAAAGAATTATTCCTATGAATAATTTTCGACCTGTGCGGTTAGAACTCTTCCCAAATCTCTTGTTTTGAGTTATAATATCTCACCTTAATCTGTAAAATGACAAAATTGGAGAACCACATAATGAATAGCAATTATAAGATTAAAGTCAATATCGAAATTGTTGAATGTAATGATGAAACACAACTAGACCCTCATCAACAAAAAGAGGGACACTTTGAATTTGGAATTGAAGATGAACAGGGGTGTAGTATTGATAAATGTGAGCAAGCTCTATTAAAAGCGAATTATCCAGCTTTGCGTGAGGCATTGTCTGCTCATTTAACTCAAGTTTCAAAAAAAAAGGCTTGTCAAATAGGTTCGGAATATGATTGTTATGTTAATGAAGTACCTTATCAAGTTGATGGTGAATTAGGACGTTTCACCTTTAATACTCATCGTATTCAATCTCCTGGTCAACCAATTTTTAATACCTCGTTCGATATATTTCCCTATCGAAAAGGCAAGGAACTATATCGTACCCAAGGGTTTGTCGACATAGCCATAGTTCATGGTGGCTTGGAACAATCTTATCGCGATACACAAAAACTCATTAATCGTGTTCGTTATCAACCTGATGCCACTAAATTACGCACTTGTCGCTCTAGCACTGAAAGTGAAGGCCAACAATTGCAAGTTCATATAGAACAACAAGCAACTAAAATCCTTAGCGATTCTAAATTTCTGTCCCATTGAGGGAACACCTCCTCAGGAAAGAATAGATTCGTATCAAGAGCAGGAAACTGTTAAGATGCCTAAAAATATGGTTAAGAAGGTTCTTGATAGCTGTTCGGGGCCGGAACCTGAACTTAAATCTGCTATTGAAAATAATCCCATTCCTTATGAGGAACCCAGCAAAACAGCTAGTATTTCAATTGACGATGTTGGTGTAAAAAAGCTTCAATCCCAGCGGGTTCCTCTTGAGAAAAAAAACCAAAAGTATGTGCATAACACCGTGGTTCATATTGAAAATGAACAAGGTTCATATATGCTTAACGGTTATGGTATTAACAATGTATTAAGAATCTCATTAGCTTTCCTCCTTAACAATGACTTGTTAAAAAATAATCTCATTTTCTTTGTAGATGGTCAAAAAACTTTACAAGAAGCAATAATCAAAGCTTTTTCGTGGTTTTCACCCGTTCAAATTATTTTGGACTGGTATCATCTAAAAGAGAAGTGTGACCTTCAATTCAGTCTTGGATTAATTGGATATAAATTAACAGCTTCAATACGTTCTGAAATCAAGCATTTACTGTGGTATGGTGCAACAGATAACGCCATTGAATCTCTTAAAAAGATTGAGACAAAAAATATTAAAAATCAAAGTGAAATTACCAAGCTTATAAATTACTTAGAACGTAGTAAACCCTATATTCCTTGTTATGAAGCTAGGAAGCAACTTGGTTTGCGTAATAGTAGTAATGTTGGTGAAAAAGCAAACGACTTATTGGTTTCCGATAGACAGAAACATAAGGGCATGAGTTGGTCCAAAGTAGGTTCAGTTGCATTAGCTTCATTAACAGCATTGGTCAAAAATGGTGAATACAAAAAATGGTTTGAAACAAAAACCATAAAATTTGAGTTTGCTTCCTAAGTTAGTCTAACCGCACAGGTCGAAAATCTTGTGAATTATCTGTTTCATAAATGGGAGTATTTTTTTTGACAAGTCCACGCCAACGCTGTTTTTGTCTCATGATTATTCCTTATATTATTTTGTGTGATAAGTTAAAGAACCTTTTTTGTTTATTTCACTTAAACTTTAATAAGTTATCTAGTCGATGTATTGATTTTGTGAGTCTGTCTTAATCCCATATAAAAACGGGCGCAGATTTCTTTATCATAGGTGCTTATAGCAGATTACATCGTAAAATGCCCGGAAACCCACATCGCGATTCATCTTTTAGAAGGACACTCAAGGTGGATAAAGCTATATGGAACTCTAAAACGACGTGTATCGGTTTCAAAAACAAGAAATAAACTTATTGTAGTGCCATCCCTCTTTGAAATAACACTAAGATAAGTTCACTTCAATGAGTTCATTAAAGCTTTTGGATAAGCCATTTTAAGGTATCCACGTTTGAGAGCATTGTTTCCACACGTTGAGATATGTGTCAGATTTCACTCTCTGAATAAGCTTTGAACTACTTTTTTTGAGAAGGAACTTGATATCTTCTTGGTTCATTTGCTATTCTTGTTGACTCAATTTATAAAGATAGATATATTATATGATTTATTTATCATATTTCAATATATTTACGAATAATAAATCATAAATATTTTATAACACTTTGTTTTTATTGTATTAAAATGACTATTGGCAAAAGACTGAAAAATGCTATTAAAAATAAAGGACTAAAACTAACTGAATTTGCTAAGAAATCCGAAATACCTTATAGAAACTTACAAGGATATATAGCAGATGAAATGATACCAGGTGGCAAATCTCTTATAAAAATAGCAGAATTAGGCGTATCTACTGATTGGCTTCTAACAGGCAAAGGGGAAATGTATCAGACAAAAGCCACATCAAAGGAAACTACAACGGAGAAAGAGATAACAAACTGGTTATCTACATGGTGGAAAGGGGCAGATGAAGAACACAGACATTGGTTAAATGTGCAGATGAAGCGGTATTTTCCGGAGTATGCTTCGTGGTGTGAGCAAGAGAAAAAAAAGGAGGGTAGAAAGTCTTAAAAAAAAGGGAAATCTTAAAACATTTCCCTTTTTAACGTAGATTTTTAAAATTCAGGTGATAACATTCATTGATAATTGAAGATATTAATCTTAAACTTAAGATTGTTGTTAAGTTGATATAATTGATTTATAAAAAAATTTATAAATCAACAGATTATCCAATAACAATCTCCTTGTAATCGTCAAAACCTTATGCCAATTGCAAACACTCGTCAAAAAAGCATCGACAAATCAAGAAGACTTTAATAATTTATCTCACATTGTTAGCAATTTGCAATTAAAAACCACAAAAAAAACTATAAATTACAAAGTCCCCGTTTTGTCTCAGTTTTTGTTTTTACTGATGATAAAAACTATAGGTACCCATCTTGACAAAAAGAAAATCTTTTGTGCGGTATCTGTGTCCATTGTCATGTAAGGCATCACAAAAGAAGGTTTAATTTGCCACACTTGGTTATCTGCAATTGTTTGAATACGTCTAAGTCGTAACTCTTGTTTGACCGATTTAGGGACAAAACCAAATAACCGAAACCCTTGATGGATAGTATCAGGAAATAGTTCTGGATATGCATTAATTTGCTCAGTAAGAAACGTTTTAAATGCAGATTTGTCGGTAAGTAGTTCTGCATAAGTTTCTTTCTCAAATGGAAGAATAATACTCTTATTTGCAAGGAGCGATACTTCCTTTGTGTTTCCGGTTTCTTTGGTGTATATTTCTCTAATCATAATTATATATTCGGAGTTGGTTAGTTATTATTGACTTAATATTTCTGGAAAAGTACCACTGTATCGTTTATTATACCTTTTCAACAAAAAAAGTTATAGTCAGGAAAATTCAATTTATGTGATTGATAGCTTTCCTGTTCCAGTTTGCGATAATATTCGTATTCCCAACTCTAAAATCTATAAAGATGAAGAGTTTAGAGGGTATAATGCTAGTAAGCGTTGTTATTTTTATGGTTTAAAAGTTCATTTAGCTGTAACCCAAGATGGTGAACCAATTGAATTTTTCCTAACACAGGGGGCTGTTAGCGATACACGCGCTTTAGAAGGCTATGTTTTTGATTTGCCTGAAGGCAGTACGATTTATGGTGATAAAGCCTACAACTACTATGAAATCGAAGATTTTTTAAAGGAGATTGATTCGATTAATCTTCAACCAATCCGAAAGAAAAACACTAAAAGGCCCCTTAAACCTTGGTTCGATATTGTTCAAAAACTTCACCGAAAAATGATAGAAACGACTAATAGCTTGATTACAAAGTTATTTCCGAAAAAAATTCATGCTGTAATCGACAATAGTAAATAACGCATTTTTATCTTCATTGTAAAAGTTTTGAACAAGATTAAACAGGATTAATTATTGATTGGAGTCCAAACCTTCAGGTTTAGAACGCCCAAACCTAAAGGTTTGGACTCCAACAAATACTTACTTTAATAAGACACTTTCTACCCAAACCTGTTTGCCTTCTACCACGATACCCACTCCCCAAATATGCTTAATGCCTTGTGCTTGCAACTCTGTTGCGTATTGCTGATCCTTTATTTGTTGCAACGCACTTTGCATGGCGGCGTTTTCATCCTTATCATCCGGGCGATCAATTTTTTTGAACTCAAAAATAAAAGCTGGGGCTGACTTTTGATAGGGAATCATCAACACATCATAACGTCCATAACCCGATGGGTGCAATCGGTACTATAAAAACGTTGTACAAAAATACTCAAGAATATTAACAAGTTACATTGATTAAGAAGAAAGAGTAGAACGATTTAAGCATTCAATCTACAAAAAATTGCATTAATGGCTCAAAAGGTGGATACTTAATGTCACCAATACGACCCAAATTATAAAATATTAAGAGTCTACCCAATGAGCAACAAAGAAGATAACTTATCAAAAGAAAAAATTCAACTTTCCGTTGAGCAAATGACCTTCGATATTCGCTCGAAATGTGAAGAGATTATCCGTTTTTGTACCAATGAAAGCAAAACCGATTTTTATCAAGTCGAACAATCTCTACTCACTCAATTATACCAATTCGGTTGTTTATTTATGCAACTCTTTTTAATCTCTTGTCAAACTAATTTTGAGTATTCAGACTGGCTTGAAAAAGGTTTATATAACCGAGGAAAACTAATTGGACGTACTATAAAAACGAGGTTTGGAAAAGTACGATATTGGCGAACTTATCTAATAAAGAAAAAAGGAGGTGGATTTTATCCACTGGATAGCTTTATTGGTCTAACCAGTGATGGTTTTAGTCCTTTAGTAATGAGTTTAGCCACTAAACTATCTACCCGAATGAGTTTTTCAGCCTCCGTTTTGATTTTTAAAAGTTTTTTGGGTTGGTCACCCTCAAGTGAAGCGGTACAAAGTTTGGTTTTAGGGATGGGAAGGGATAGTACATTATATATGGAACAAGCAGAAGCCCCAAAAAGTGATGGAGAAGTATTAGTTATAGAGGTTGATGGTAAAGCAACTCCAACAGCAAGGAAAGAAGAATTAGAAAAACGTCGAGGAAAACGAAAATCGTTAGGTTCTAGCTGTAGCTGTCAGCGACATCGAGCTAAAAACAAACGAAAGAATCGTGAAAAGAAAAAGCGCCGTAAAAAAGGTGATAAAAGTAAAAACGGTCGTAGTATTACCTTGGTCGTCATGTATACCGTAAAGCGAGGAGATGACGGTAAATTACATGGGCCGATTAACAAGAAAGTGTGGGGCAGTTATGCACCACGAAAAGTCATGTTTGATTGGGCTAGAAATCAAGCGACCAAACGAGGTTTTCCACTAGAAACCAAAAAACGTATCCATATTGTTGTTGATGGTGAGAAATGCCTAAAAAAAGGACTTTCCAAGTTATTTCCAGCGGCTACTTTTGCATTAGATATTCGTCATTTGGAAGAAAAAATATGGGAGCTTGGACGTGCCTTTTATCAAGAAGGTAGTGATGAATTAGTTGAATGGGTCGAAGAAAAAAGAGAATTTTTATAGACAGGAAAAGCTTCTCAATTGCTTGAAGAATTGAAAGTCATCAACAGCCGTTTATCTGCCAGAGCCAAGCGGGATAAAACTAAAAGGGAAAAAATGAGCAAACTGATTGCTTATATTTCAATTCGTTTGTCGATGATGGATTATAAGAAGTTGATTGAGGAAGATTTAGTGATTGCCTCTGGTATTGTAGAAGGTGCTGCACGATATGTGATTGGTGAGAGAATGGATTGCAGTGGGATGAGATGGATTCCTGAAAGAGCTGAAGCTTTATTGCATCTTCGTTGTATTGAGTTAAATGGGGAATGGGAGTCCTTTTTTGAATGGGAATACAAACAGTGGCTTGATAAAATGAAACGAGGAGAAAAAGTGCTTATTCGGCAAGAGAAACACGACCCTTTAAAAAGTATAGAATCACTTCATTTAGATTGTGCGAATGATGATGAATTTTTGGAGGCCGCTGCATGATTTTTTATGAGACGGATTGCACCCATTTCAAAATTAAACTTTTTTGCTTATTATTATTCGTGAAGCATTTACAAGTTTAGGCGAAACTCATATGTCTAGCAGTAGGTGTGCTGGAGTCCAAAACTTTAGCCTTGGAATGTCCAAACCTAAAGGTTTCGAGGTTTAAGTTTTTGCGTGCAAAAACTTAAACCTCGAAAGGACTCCAACCTATCGGGTTATAAAATGAATAAAAATTAATAAAACAATTTTATTTATCTACAAATAGTTTATCATGTCATCACTATATCTTAATTATTTTCAAATCTTGGGTTATAATTCTACTTTTTTTTGACATTTTCCAATCCAATGCGTCTTAGTAAACTTAAACTTTCTGGTTTTAAATCTTTTGTTGATCCGACGACCTTAGCGTTTCCAATTAGTAAACTTAAACTTTCTGGTTTTAAATCTTTTGTTGATCCGACGACCTTAGCGTTTCCAAGTAGTCGAGTGGGAGTGGTTGGCCCTAATGGGTGCGGCAAGTCTAATGTGATTGATGCCGTGCGTTGGGTGATGGGGGAAAGCTCCGCTAAACAATTACGGGGAGCGCAAATGAGTGATGTCATTTTTAATGGCTCCCGTACCCGTAAACCTGTTACTCAAGCATCAATAGAATTAGTTTTTGAGGATGTGAATATCTCTCAATATCCGCAACATTCTGAAATTGCGGTGAAAAGACAATTGGTCCGTAATGGACAATCGACGTATTTTATCAATAGTGTTAAATGTCAAGGATATTACTGACATTTTTTTAGGCACAGGTTTGGGGCCGCGTAGTTATTCTATTATTGAGCAGGGAATGATTTCACGGTTTATTGAAGCAAAGCCTGAAGATTTGCGCGTGTTTTTTGAGGAAGCCGCGGGTGTCTCTAAATATAAAGAGCGGCGTAAAGAAACCGAACAGCGGATGAATCATACTCGCGAGAATCTTGGGCGGCTTGATGAAGTGCGTAATGAATTGTCTAAGCAATTAGATATAGCGTTTCCCGATTGCGTCAAGTACAAGTCCCCTCCTTAATTAAGACTAATCTTTACCCATAAGTACCCAGCAGTTTTTGGAGTCCAAAGCGTAAGCGTAGGCAGGAGCGAAGGAGTCCAAACCTTCAGGTTTGGCAAGAGCGAAGGAGTCCAAAAAACCAAACCTGAAGGTTTGGACTCCAAAAAACCAAACCTGAAGGTTTGGACTCCAAAAACCGCTGGGTACTTGTGGGTAAAGATTAGTTAATTAAGAAGGGGATTTAGGGGTGGTTGTACCTTATGCAAACGGGAAACGCTATAAAGCACAAACAAGCCCAGGCTGTCCCTTCGTATTTTCATAAATGGCCTTTATCACCGCCTTATCAATTTCTTGTCCTGATTCAACCACATATTGTTCAATCAAAAGATTGACTTCGGAGGGCGTAAAATAAGATACCTTTAATTCTTCTGCCACATTGAATGGTGAAGCTCCTGATGTGACCAGTTGTGCGATTGTACTGACACCAACCAGTAGCATGGAATGAAGCGCATGATATTGTTTCCGATGATACATTTGCCGAAAGGTATGCATAATCTCATTTAAGACTGAATCCGGTATGCCTTCAAATTCATCTATCACAAGAACAAAAGGTTTATCTTGCGGAATCTCTTCAAAAAAGTCTTTCAATTCAGCAGAATTTTTAATGGTTAAATCAGATTGTATTTGGTGTTCGTTTAATCCTTGATGAAGTTGTTTATTGAAATTTCGGTAAAAAACGTCCCTATCTACCGTTTTCAAGTGTTCAAAACTAATCCAAATCGGGGTAAACTTTTCCTCTTTAACCGCCTCAAGCAAGAGTTGAAAATAAGTTGTTTTTCCCGTTTGTCTGGGGGCAAATAGCGTAAAATACCGCCCTTTTCTTACTTTTTCCATACCTTCAGCAATCAATGTTTCACGCATGACAGTGTAATGTAGGGCAGAATTACAGGGGCAGAGGTGTTAAATTCACGCATGAAAAATGTCCTCAATATTCAGATTGAGTGAAAAAACCTGACTTCAACATGTTTTTAAATGTACTTGGAGTCCAAAGCTTCAGCTTTGGGAGTATTTAGTACAACGGACTTAACGAAATAAACTGATTTTTATTATGGGATTCTTTGATGAGAATTTAATAAAGTGTGTATTTTTGAGCTTTGAAAGTTCTACACGACTCATCCGTTTATTTCGCTAAATCCGTTGTACTTAATATTCAATGAGTTACAAAAACTGATAATGATAAACGAAAAATAATAATTGACAATTTTATAATTATTCTATAAAATACAAGTTGGTAATTATTTTTTTATCAAGCGTTGACATGGCTCTATCAACACGCCAGCAATAGATTTATAGATTTGGACAAATATTATGAAAAACTATTACTTACAAGTATATACCCTTTGGAAAAAAGGGTACACCTTAATCCTTGGGTTGGGATTATTGTTAGGGAGCATGAGTACGCAAGCCGCCACCGATTGCAATGCCGTCACAGAAATTTCTACCGTTGAATGCGAGTCACTATTAGAACTTGGTAGTCCTGCACAAAGTAGTGGTGTATAATATTGGGACAAATTTTACGAAAAAGGTAATAGCAATGAATTGTCCAACTTGTCAATCAGAAAATATCATAAAAAATGGCAGTATTCACAATGGAAAA
>JAUCGK010000085.1 GCA_030378085.1 Candidatus Parabeggiatoa sp. HSG14 | reverse complement strand
TGCGCAATCTAAAAGAAAGAAATATCTTAAAGGTTCTTCAAGAAAAAATTTTCCTAAAGGTTATAAAAAGAAGGAACAAAAACGGGGAAAAGTTTTATTGCATCTATGAGGTGTTTTTATCAGCCTAGGGTGTCCCCAAAATTCGTTATAATCAGAAAAATTTAATGGATGGCAAAGTCTAGCTGAACGATTGAATCAATTTCGCTACCACGATAATTGGTTGCAAAACCTTTTAGTTTCAGCATCTCAGCGAAGACATTTTGACTGACCCCAAAATCCGTTACAACCAGATTAATTCTTTTTTTAAGGATTAGCTTTAAAACATTACAACGGGATTATTACAAACCCCGCCCTGCTTCAGCACTAAAAAAGCGTTGTACGTAACATGAGTAACTTATCCAAATATTGGGGCAAACCTGACAGGTTTTAGAAACCTGTCAGGTTTTAGTTGTCAAAGTTATTTTGTACACGTTCCTTATGGAGGTTAGCCAAAAATGCTACCAAAACTTTTTAAATCTCAAAACTCGCTAACTCGTACTACCATTATTAAAATGGGCATACGGATAGCCATTATCATTATTGCTGTCACACTGGTTAGTTATTGGCACGTTATGTCCAATTTGGAATTACAGGTTGTCGAGCAACTAGATAAATACATCACTGAACGAGGACAGCATGAAAGTACTTTGTTCTTACTAGCAGAAGACAATCACGCTGAACTCAAGAAGGAATTATTGTGGCAACTTAAAAAATTGGGAGACCAAAATCCACAAGCAGAATTTAATCGCTTGTTTGTTAGATATCCAGACGGTGTAATCCGAAACCGCCCAGAACTTTTCGATGGTACGCGACAAGCCGGAGTTTACATTGATGAAACGCTAACCATTAATGCGGATATTCGTCGGCGTGTACTCACTTTTTATGAACTATCAACATTGTACGGTAAAGCATGGCATAATCGTTTCCAAGATACCTACATTTTTTCTCCTGAAAATATAGAGGCTGTTTATTGGCCTGAATTTCCCACATGGACACAGGAAGCAACTACTGATCTCTATATGCCTGACGAAGAATGGGGACGAATTGCCGATAAAAAACATAATCCAAAACGAGAAATTGCTTGGACTGGACTTTTTTATGAAACAGTTTCTAAAATGTGGATGGTATCTTGCATAACACCAGTTGACATAGCAGATAGACATATTGCCACTATTGGACATGATATTGTTCTCAATGAATTGTTCGATAGAACCACAACAGACCATATTGAAGGTACTCATAACTTAATCTTTCGTGAAGATGGTCGTCTCATTGCTCATCCTCAATACATGGGTCAAATTATGGAAGCAAGCACTGAATTAGATATTCTTAAATTAGATAATCAGTATTTGTTGAATATTTTTCAGTCAGTAACAAACCGCCATGCTGATACTGTTGTTATTGAAAACCATCAAAATGATGAATATCTAGCTATCACAAAGATTGAAGGCCCTGACTGGTATTTGGTCACTGTTTATCCTAAATCACTGATGGCCAATTTGGCACTTAATACAGCAAGTTTTATCTTGTTTCTCGGTTTGCTTTCACTGTTGATCGAAATCACGGTACTATTTTTTGTACTACGTCGGCAAATTGCACAACCTTTACAAGAATTTATTGGCGCAACTCAAAAAATTGCCAGTAGAAATTTTAGTCTTGAGGCAACGCAACATTTGCCTTTAAGTCGTGAAGATGAAATTGGCGAACTTGCTCACTCGTTTAATAGTATGGCTGGGCAATTGAAAACTTCATTTGATACTTTAGATGCCAAGGTGATTGAAAGAACCGCCCAATTAAATGATAAGATTGATGAATTAACTCGAACTCGTCAAGAATTGGTACACAGTGAAAAAATGGCCGCATTGGGACAATTGGTTGCTGGCATTGCCCATGAAGTGAATACGCCGTTGGGTGCCATCCATTCTTCAGCGGAAACACTCACTAATAGTCTTAAACAGACATTAGCTCAATTTCCAAAACTCTTTGAAATACTCACGAAGACGCAACAAGATATCTTTTTTGCCTTACTTGAACATTCGTTGCAAAATCGGGTGATTTTAACAATTAAAGAAAAAAGGGCTGCCAAAAAAACTTTGACCACTGAGTTAAAACAATGCGGAATTGCTAACCCACGCACATTTACTGACACGTTTATTAGTTTGGGTATCTATGCACAACTGGATCAGTATTTGCCATTACTGCAAAATGCCAATAGTGATTTTGTGTTTGAAATTGCTTACAAACTCTCTACTTTAACCAGAAGTACGGAAAATATCATAGCTGCGGTTGAACGAGCCGCCAAGGTGGTTTTTGCTCTAAAAACTTTTGCGAGACATGATAAAAGTGGCGAAAAAACAACTGCTCATTTGCAAGAAGGACTAGAAACGGTATTCACGTTATACCATAGTCAGATTAAACAAGGCATTAAACTCATTAAAGAGTATGCTGATTTACCCCCTATCTTATGTTATCCTGATGAACTCAATCAAGTTTGGACTAACATTTTGCATAATGCTTTGCAAGCGATGGATTACAAAGGTTCTCTTAAAGTAACTATTTCACAGCAAGATAATTATGCCGTTGTTGCCATAACTGATAGTGGACAAGGGATGTCACCTGAAATTCAAGAAAAAATATTTACACCCTTTTTCACAACTAAATCTGCTGGTGAAGGCAGTGGGTTGGGACTTGATATTGTCCAGAAAATCGTTGAGAAACATGAGGGCAAAATTGAAGTTGATAGCGAAATTGGTAAAGGGACAACTTTCTCAGTTTTGTTGCCTATATAGCTTTTATTATCATTAATAACTAGTTGATTTTTAAAAATATTTTACATTGTTTTGATTTACTTGTAGAGACACACGGGGCCGTGTGTCTTAACATTCAATACCGAAGGGATTGCTACCATTATATGCAAATAACTCCTAAAACCATCGTCAAAATCAGACGAGATTATAATACTTGGGTTGCTAACGAAACATTAGAAGACTATTCATTACGTTTTGCGCCTCGCTCATTTAGAAAATGGTCAGAATTTATTATTGTCAGTACAGCATTGGGTGGAATTTCTTTTTTAGCTTTAGAAGCTATTGGCGGTTCACTGGCAATAAGTTATGGTTTTTCCAATGCATTTTGGGCCATTATTTCCGTTTCACTTATTATTTTTCTTACCAGTTTGCCCATTAGCTATTATGCGGCAAAATATAATATTGATATGGATTTACTCACTCGGGGAGCAGGTTTTGGCTATTTTGGCTCAACCATTACGTCACTGATTTATGCTTCTTTTACCTTTATTTTCTTTGCATTAGAAGCAGCGATTATGGCTCAAGCTCTTGAACTCTACTTTGAGTTGCCATTGTCATTGGGTTATTTGTTCTGTTCACTGATCATTATCCCAATAGTATTTTTTGGGGTAACACTGATTAATAAGTTGCAATTGTGGACACAACCATTGTGGATAATTTTAATGGTTGTTCCCTATTTATTCCTTTTCTATCAGGAACCGAACATTATTTTATTACAATGGTCTGAATTTGCGGGTAATTCTGAAAGTGGTGCTCATTTTGATCCCATTTTATTTGGTGTTGCCGCGACTGTCGTATTTTCTTTAGTTGTACAAATTGGTGAACAAGTAGACTATTTACGTTTTTTACCAGACCAACAAAAACATAATCGCATTAAATGGTGGATTGCTGTTGTATTAGCAGGCCCTGGATGGATTATTATTGGCTGTGCTAAAATGTTGGGCGGTGCATTTTTAGCATTTTTGGTGATAAAGCATGGCATCAGTGTTGATAAAGCGCATGAACCCATTCAAATGTACTTAATTGGTTTTCAGCACATTTTTTCAAATCCCTCTGTTGTGTTGGCTATTGCAACCCTGTTTGTCGTCATTTCTCAAATTAAAATTAATGTGACAAATGCGTATGCTGGTTCACTGGCTTGGTCAAACTTTTTTTCCAGAATCACACATAGTCATCCTGGGCGAGTTGTGTGGTTAGTTTTTAATGTCGGTATTGCTTTACTGTTGATGCAACTTGGGGTTTTTCATACTTTAGAAAAAGTATTAGGACTGTATTCCAATATTGCCATTGCTTGGATTGGTGCTTTAGTCGCGGATTTGGTCATTAATAAACCATTTGGCTTAAGTCCTTCTTATATTGAATTTAAACGAGCGCATTTATATAACATCAATCCAGTTGGCTTTGGCTCAACCATTATGGCTTCAATTATTTCAATTCTCGCATTTTTGGGTTTTTTTGGTGTGATAGCCGAAGCTTATTCAGCCTTCATTGCACTCATAGTTGCTTTTATACTTTCACCTACGTTAGCTATTTTCACCAAAGGAAAATATTATATCGCTAGACAAAATACACATTTTAGGGATGTTAAAACACACGATCCAATCCTTTGCGACATTTGTACTCATCACTATGAAGCTGAAGATATGGCTTTTTGTCCAGTATATAATACATCAATCTGTTCTCTCTGTTGTTCTTTAGACGCTCGTTGTGGTGATGCTTGTAAAAAAATTCAGATGAAAGAATCTCAAAATTTAGCGCAATTTTATAGGTTGTTAACGCAAAAGTTCTCTCCTCATATAAGATTTATTTTTAGTAAATTTATTATTATCTTTATATTCTTTGCTGGATTAGTGGGTACTCTGTTTGGATTAGTTTATTTTCAGCAATCTTGGACATTAGCAGGAAATACTATAATTTTAGAAGAACTTTTGATGTCTTTTGTCGAATTATATGCTGTTTTATTATTATTGATTGGTGTATTGACATGGTGGTTAGTCTTAGCACAAGAAAGTCGCCATTTAGCGGAACAAGAATTGGAAGAGGCGAACCAAGAAATTAACAAAAATTATCGTCAATTAGAAAACACGTTGGCTGAATTAAAAGCGACACAACAACAATTAATTAATTCAGAGAAAAAGGCAGCATTAGGACAACTGGTTGCTGGTATTGCCCATGAAATCAATACACCATTGGGTGCTATTCGTTCGTCAGCGGAAACATTGTCAAATAATATCAAACTAATATTGCATAAATTTCCTAAACTACTTGAAATTTTAACACCAATGCAACAGGAAAAGTTTTTTGCATTATTAGAACAATCATCCCAAGAAAAATTGGTATTAACTTTTCGGGAAAGAAGAGCTGCTAAAAAAATTATTTATGCTGAATTAGAACAGCTTGGTATTAAAAATCATCGATTAACAGATATTTTGTTGAGTTTTAACATTTTAAAAAATGTTGGACAATATTTATCATTACTTGAAAATACCCAGCGAGATTTAATTTTTGAAATTGCCTATAAAATCTCTACACTATCAAAAAATACGAAAAATATTAGCAATGCTGTTGAACGAGCTGCTAAAGTCAGTTTTTCATTAAAAACCTTTGCTAAATACGAGCAGAGTGGTGAAAAAAAAATGTCCCATCTACAAGAGGGTATAGAAACAGTTATCACGTTTTACTATAACCAAATGAAAAATGGTATCAAGCTCATTAAGACTTATGATGAAATAGCACAAATTTCATGTTATCCAGATGAACTCAATCAAGTTTGGACTAACATTTTGCACAATGCCCTACAAGCGATGGATTACAAAGGTACGCTTATCGTTACTATTTCACAGCAAGATAATTATGCTGTTGTTGCTATAACTGATAGTGGACACGGCATTTCACCAGAGATTCAAGAAAAAATCTTTACGCCTTTTTTCACAACTAAAGCTGCTGGCGAGGGCAGTGGGTTGGGACTGGATATTGTCAAAAAAATCACTGAGAAACATGAAGGAAAAATTGAGGTTGAAAGTGAAATTGGTAAAGGGACAACTTTTTCAGTATTGTTACCTATAGCAGATAATAGTCAAAGCTAAAGCTTTGGACTCCTTGTATTGGAAAGCGTGGGTACGATTTCTAGTTTTATGCAAAATGTGGGAGCAGTGGCTTTATTTATACCTGTACTGGGGAAAATTTCTGCACGGATACATATTTCCCTCTCACGCTTATTGATACCCATGGGCTTTTGTGCCATATTAGGCGGGATGATTACCCTAATTGGCTCTAGCCCTTTAATTTTATTGAATGATTTAATCGACTCAATTAAATCGGGGTTAGCTACTATATAGAATGTTTTTCTCATTTTATGATGTAGCTGTTTTTCAGTAGAGTAGGCAATATTATTGCCTACCATCAACAATACCTTCGCCAATTTGATAGTTGTTTCATTCATTGCGTGAAGCGGATTTCCCTAAAATTATTATATTAGTTTGGTTTCGGGAAATCGTACCTAATGAACTTTACCCCAAATTCTGGTATTGGCGAAGGTATTGATCAAAATAAGCTTTACCTTACATTTTGATTTACGAGGATAAACGACTATGGCTGAACAAGTAATTCTATGTGTTGATGATGAAGAAATCGTACTGAATAGTTTGGAAATGCAACTTAGAGAGGAACTTGGCGAAGAATATACCTACGAATTTGCTGAAAGTGCCGAAGATGCATTGGAGATTATCGAAGAATTCAATACCGAAGACATTGAAGTTCTTGTTATTGTCTCTGATTGGCTAATGCCTGGACTTAAAGGAGATGAATTTCTGATTAAAGTCCATCAAAAATTTCCTAAAGTGGTTAAACTTTTACTGACTGGACAAGCTGATGAAGAGGCGGTGGAACGTGCTAAAAATCAAGCCAACCTGCATAAATGTATTCATAAGCCTTGGAAAACCACTGAACTAATTGACTCAATTAAATCGGGGTTAGCCACGGTTAATTGTTAAAATTGTAAACCTGACAGGTTTTTGAAACCTGTCAGGTTTTTCTACATAAGCTGACATAATAAAATGAACGAACTAGCCATTATCTGTGTTGATGATGATCCTGAAATATTAAGTAGTTTGGAAATGGAAATCAAAGAAGTTGTTGGCAACACTTATCTTATTGAATTGGCAGAAAATGGTGAAGATGCACTGGAGATATATGAAGAGTTGTCGGAAGAAGGGCATGAAATTACGCTCGTGATTTCCGATTACATCATGCCAAACATGAAGGGAGATGAACTGTTAAAACGTATTCATTTACGTTCTCCAAAAACCATTAAGATTATGTTAACAGGGCAGGCTGATATTGAGGCGGTAAGTCATGCGATTCACTATGCTAATTTGTATCGCTATATCCCCAAACCTTGGCAGCCGGCTGATTTGAGATTGACGGTAAAAGAAGCACTCAATACCTATCTTCAAAACCAAAAACTTGCTGAATATACTGATGAGCTAGAAAAAAATAACCAGGCGTTAATCAAGCTCAACCAAGATAAAAACGAATTTTTAGGTATTGCTGCTCATGATTTAAAAAATCCCTTGTCTGTTATTCAAGGTTATGCCGAAATGATTATCGAAGACTATGATGATATGTCTAAGTCAGAAGTCGTTGAAGTGAATCATTTAATTTTAAATAGTTCTAGACAAATGTGTGAGTTAGTTAGAAATTTACTGGATGTGAATGCGATTGAATCCGGTAAAATCAATGCTGAATTGAGTCGCGTTGATATTTTACCAACCGTGCAAATACTGGCAAATACCTATAGTACACGCGCCAAAACTAAAAATATTAGTGTCCAACTGCATCAACAACAAAACCAATATGATGCTTTTGTTGATAAAAATACTGTTCACCAAATTTTGGATAATTTAATCTCAAATGCTGTAAAATATTCACCTCATGGCAAGCATATAAATATACGAATGCGTCAATTGGAAGAAAAAATTTGCTGTGAAATTCAGGATGAAGGTACAGGATTAAGTACAGAAGATCAACAAAAATTATTTAGTAAATTTACTCGATTAACCCCAAAACCAACCGGTAAAGAACATTCTACCGGTTTGGGGCTATTTATTGTTAAAAAATTGGTGGAAGCGATGAATGGCAATGTTTGGTGCGAAAGTGAGTTAGGC
Organism: Candidatus Parabeggiatoa sp. HSG14; assembly: GCA_030378085.1. GTDB lineage: Bacteria > Pseudomonadota > Gammaproteobacteria > Beggiatoales > Beggiatoaceae > Parabeggiatoa. The sequence goes on along the minus strand of JAUCGK010000085.1, from coordinate 9,898 downwards.
AAAGGGACAAGTTTTTTTGTAGAATTTCCCGTTTTTTTGAGTACTTGTGCCAATAAAGTTTCAAAAGACATAGTATACTAATACTTAACTGATGTTACGCACTATACTTCTGAAACTTACATCTTAACGGGTTTTAGATATCCACTAAATATCAAAAGACTCTAGATATTCTGTTCGCTATAGCATTAAAAAGACGTGGGCATTTAGTATTTTTTTGACTTTAAGTTCTATTTCATTGTGTGTTTCTTGGTGTGGAAAATAAAGTTGAACCTGCGGTTTATCAAGTTGTTCTAAAAAATCTAAATATTCGTCAACTTCTTTGACACGCTCTTCAAACTCATTATTAAACAACCACCTGCTAAAAGACGGGTGGGTTAGAGAGTTTGGGGGCTGAAAGCCCGGATACCCGCTTAAGCGGGTTAATGTCCCATTGATTTTATCATGGGGATATACCACAAATTTTAGTTTTCTGATGTGAAAGTTAAATTTGTCAGACCCCGTTTTTTTAAAAGTTTCGTTGAACCCATTTGAGTATTCTATAGACTTTCAGAAAAATAATTTCTCAAATTCAAAAAATTATTACTTATCTTTCAATAGTTTAATATGTAGTCGTGTGAAATTATTTACCTGAAAAACGAGAGTTCCAAAAAAAATGAGGCAAACGGACATCAATTAAACACACTGACTGGGAGCTGAAAGATGACCAGCTAAAGCTGGTGGTTTTAACCTTGCGCGTGGAAAATAAAAAGGCGTGGTTGTTCCAGCTCGGCAAACATACTCCCATTCAGCTTCGCTTGATAAGCGATAATCGTTACCTGTTATTTTTGATAACTTTTTACAAAACGCGATGGCATCATCCCAACTGATTAATTCTACAGATTTATTTTTATCTTTAAAAAAGATGGATTATTACCCATCACTGTTTTCCATTGCGCTTGCGTTACAGGATATTTACTCATATAAAAAGCTTTCACAGTAACTTCATGTTGATGGCCTTCATCATCATAACGTTTTTTTTCATTTTTAAGAGAACCCATCATAAACGTACCACCTGGTATATAAACCATTTCTAAAGATACACCATTAATATTTTCAACTTGTTGTCTGGCTGTACAGTGGTGACGTTCAATAATTTTTCCTTTTTTATTGACTGTGATTGTTTCAAATTCAAATTTTTCTCCTATTTTTGAATCTTATAATATCGTCAATTGTTTCTAATGAAATACAGCGAATATGATTAAATTTGATTATGTAGAGTGCAAAGAATATATCTTGTGTGGAAAATATACTGATTTTCTCGTTCCAACGCTCCAGCGTTTTCATTCCTCAGCCAAGTCTTTGGAAGTCACCGTTTCTCTTTTAAATTCAATATATTGATTTTCTTGTTCAGGAATATTTATTTTTATGTAATCTCATTGCAAATCTGTTGTACTCACTACCCAAACCTCTTTAACTTTCTCTTCAATAACCAACGCTGTCCAGTGATCACAAGACCATAATGTGCCGTTCACGATATTATGCTGATGTAATGGTTGTCCACAATAGTCTGGTAAATCATTGAGGGTGACATGCTCCATTTTTTTGAGTACTACCATTTCTACCAATTCTCTCATCGCCAATACTTCGCTTTTACCATTGGGATGTTGATAGATTTGTTCGTAGAGATCATATAATCTCATTTGGTTTTTTTGCCATTTACGCAGGGGGTTATTACGACTGGTATCACTTCCTAACTTAACAGGTAACTCCCAACGGGCTTTAGGCTTTTTTTGGCGCGGTAGTTCTGGACAATCCGTTTTTTCACAAACAATACGCCGAATAGGTATCGGTAAATCAGCCATTTGTCTCGCTAGCTGTTGCCAAATTTTATTAGCCCCAGTGCGTTTTCTCAATTCAAGGAGCCGAGCCATGTTATAAAAAATACTTAGTGGCGCATTTGGCTGTTGTGCTAATGACTCCAATTGTTGGATAATATGAGGCCACATATCCACATACGGTGCTTGTTTACCTTCTTCATATAAAATCACTAACCGCAATCCTTGAATCTCCAAATCATTTGGAGCCAATTGATGTGCTTTTTCAATCGCAGCACGCGCTTGATAAATTTCTCCGAGATAAAATGCTGTAATCGCTAAATTTACATTAGCTGGCAGATATGAAGGTTCCATATCTAAGGCTGATTTAAAATATTCTTCAGCATTTATTAAAAATTCATCAGCCAGTGTATTTTTTTCGCCTTTGGTTTGATAAGGCAAAGATAAATTATCTACTGGTGTTGTGACATCTAATATTGAAGGCAACCAATATAAATAAGCCTCCTTACCTAATGCTTTTCGCGCTTTTTGTAATTCACAAATGCCTAAATTGTTATAAACTTCACGTCCTGGAAAGTGTTGGACAAATTCTCTCAGAAAATAAACACCATCGTCACAGCGTTCAAAATGACTTAAACGTACCCCAAAATGAAAATAGGGCAACATACCTAACAAAGCTTGTAAACGGCTCTGCAATAGATTAGCTCGAACTTCAGGATGAGGATGCGTATTATTCACCTGTCTAAATGTTTGCTGTTCCCAATAAACAAAGAAATTCTGTTGATGAGAATCGTCAACCAATAGTTTGTCTACTGGATAACCTGCCATAGCTGCATAGATAAAACCGTGATCATCAGCCTCGATTTCTTTTTCTTGCCCCTGATTTTTTCGATAATTTTTGACAACTAGTTGATAAACAGGGGTATTTTTGGTAATACTTAAAAATGCCCGATGCCAATGATCATCATTAGCAAGATGTGCTAACTCATGCCCTAATACAAAAGCAGCACGAGTATCACCATAAGTTAGGGAAACATTTTTATAGATAATATCAAGTGCTTGTTTTGATAAGACAATATGTCCATCAGGCAAAGCGATTATCAAACAATCATTTGAGTTATCAAAACCTTCAACAATGGCAAGTTGTGGCAAACGATGATATCTTTTATCAGCCACTAACTTCATTTTCTCAAAAACCTGATGAACTCTGCGAACTAATTTATTTTTAGAATCCGCACGTCCATAATTATCAAAATAAAATTGCACACTGTCCTCAGGTTTAGCCAAAGTATTGAATGGCAAAATAATTAACCCAAGCCAAACAGGTAAGACAAAAATCAATAACCACCGTAAATGTATCACTGTGCATCCTTTAAATAATAGTAGCCAAACTAAAGTTTGGATTCCGATGTACAAACTAAAGTTTGGACTCCGGTTTTGGTCCTAAAAAATACATCATTTTTTTCAAGTTAAAAGCTAACTCCTTATAAACTCTTGGACTATCTTTGGTTGGTAACTTTTCTAAATGCGGTTTTATTTTATTTTCAAGTTGAAATAGCACTTTCTTTGCTTCACTCCTTGTCTCTGATCGTGCCACAAATGCTGCTTTTAATTGAGAAAAAATCTTTCGTTGTTCATCCCAAAAGGTGGGTGGTAAATCACGGTGAGATTGCGAGGCTATCCATAATAATACTGTCCAGCGTCCTAACTCAAAATTATCAGCCCATTGCGTTTTTAACCAAGTATCGAAAGTGCTGGATGGCAAAAGGAGTATCGGTAGTGCGATTTCATTTTTTCCCAGCAGAGCCTCCCGCCCCATCAATAAACCAGCACCAAAGGCTTTAGTTGCCTGTGAAGGTTGTTCAGTGGGAGCAAATGCAAACACATTATCGCCATCTCCCTCCCACCGAAATTTAAAATCGCGCAATTTATCCACCATCTCATCCGTCTTATTGGCATAAATGGTTTGATAAGTTGTATCAATCAGATTTTGAGGCCAAATGACATACATTATAATGCTAACAACCAATACAAAACTGACAGCAGGAATAGCCCAAACCATTTGGGGAGGCGAAATTAAAGACGTGATTAACTCTTTAATTTTTTGAAAAATCTTTTTCCAAAAAGGAACAGCAGGAGATACTTGGATAGGAGGGGGTATTTTTTTCGATATGTTTTCCCATAAATCTGGATAAGGAATTTCTGCATCATTTTTATCAGCATTTGCGAGTAATGCTGCTCGAAAAATTTGAGCATCGCGCATTATTTTCGGATCGGCATTAGATATGGATTGTCCAGCAAGCAAATCTAGCCAATCTTGATCATCTTTGTTAGACATAATTATATACTCTGGTTAAAGGAGTCCAAACTTTAGTTTGGGCAACCCAAGTTAAAACTTGGACTCCTGCGTTTGGGCAATCCAAATTAAAATTTGGACTCCAGCGTTTGGGCAATCCAAATTAAAATTTGGACTCCGACAATTCAATAAAACGTCTTAAGAAATATTACTTTATTATTAAATTTCTAATGTTTATTAAGCAATTCCCGACACCATTGAATGGGCTGATATTGTTTAAGCCTTGTTCGACAGTCTGAAAGATATCGACGTGTTGCTACAAGGGTTCGTTCTATTTTTTTAGATATCTCTTCTATAGACGCACCTTGTGCTTGAAGTGTGAGTATTTTTAAACAATTAAGAAGAGAATTTTTTGAACCATCACTTTCTAACTGTGCCAAAGCACGTTCCAAGCACATCTGAATATCAAGATCATTCTCCTCTTTTTGGAATTTTTCCGTTAATAATGGTTCAAGCAAAACATCTATCAGATTATTGCCCTCTTCTGTCTCATCATTATGTATACTAATAGTGTTACCATCAGACTTATTTTTACGCCAATAGTCACTTGCTGCACTATTTGCAATAAGATATAGCCAAGTTGAGAGACTACAATTTTGTTTAAAATTAGGGAGGCTATCAAAAAATTTAATAAATGTTTTTTGTAGCACATCTTCTACTGATTTTTCAGGTATGTTGTGTTTAGCTATCATATAATAGCGCAAACTTTTTACATAACGTTTATATAGAACGGTGTAACCGCTTTGCCCACCATTACGTATATCTTCAAAAGCCGCTTTATCATCCATCTTAATTTTTTCCATTCAGTGATTTTAGTATACTTAACACAACAAGAAACTAAACTTTTTTTAGTGTGTTTTTTGGATAAAATAAAGGTAACTACTCAGTCTATAAAACTCTATAATTTTCAAAGAATTATAAATCGGTACATTTTGTGCTTAAAATATCTTAAAAAATTTTATTTCAATTAAATCAATATATTATATTTTAAATACTTTTATTGTGGATATTGTCCATATTTTTAAGATATAATTTATTTTTCAAAGGGTTATATCATTTTTAAGAGGCTAAGTAGTTACAAATCAAAGATATAATATCACCTCAATTTAACCCATTTGAAAATCAAAATGATCACAATAAATTTTATTGAAGAAGAATGCAAAGCTTTCTTCTTTTGAGCATTTAGAGATGTGAGTATTTAGAGACGTGAGCATTTAGAGACGTGAGCATTTAGAGACGTGAGCATTTAGAGACGTGAGCATTTAGAGATGTGAGCATTTAGAGACGTGGGCATTTAGAGACGTGGGCATTTAGAGACGCGAGCATCGCGTCTCTACAACATAATCATAGTCTGTTTTAAAATTCCCAATCCCACGCAATATCTGCTTTTAAATATTTATTCGACACTAGTGTTTTGAGAATTTTCATAACGAGATATTGCACAACTTGTAGTCTCAATCATAGAAAATGAACGAAACAATGTAATGTCTAATTTTTAGAGTGGGTTTAAACCTTAAATTGCAATACCTCATCTTGTAATTCTCTTGCAGCCTCATTCAGTTGATCAATCGCATGGCAAGACTCAGTTAGAGAATCTGCAGTTTGTCGCATTCCTTCACCCACATCTGCTATAGCATTGTTAATATGTTGGGCATTTTGAGATTGGTGGTTCATTGCTACATTGACTTCTTCAAAACGGGGGGAAAGTGCCTGAACTTGTTCTATAATATGAGCGAGCTGAGTACTAATGTTACCAATGTTTTCAGTACTACGCCGAACTTCTGTTATAAATTTATCCATTTCCATCACGCCTGCTGCCACAGCAGATTGCATTTCTTTGACCATTTGTTCAATATCCAAAGTAGCAAGAGCAGTCTGATCGGCGAGTCGGCGAATTTCCTGGGCAACCACATTAAACCCTCGTCCGTACTCCCCAGCTTTTTCCGCTTCAATAGCCGCATTTAAGGACAGCAAATTAGTTTGATCAGCAACTTTGGTAATCGTTGTCACAACACTGGTAATATTTTCGGCTTTTTCATTGATTGCATTTAACCTGCGAGAAATGGATTTAGAGGCATTTTCCATACCATGCATAGCAGACTCCATTTGCTGTAAATCGGTTTGTCCACTATTCGCAAAGTCGATAGTTTCTGTTAACTTATTTGCAACGGTTTGCATACTTTCTACTAACTCTGCGGCGACTTTTGAAATTTCTTCCACCGCATTTTCCACATGAGTGGTTGATTCTACTTGGCTTGACATGGTGTTTTTTTGTTGTTTTGCTGTCGCGGTTAATTCTGTCGCGGAGGAAGTGACTTTAATACCTGAGCGTTGAATATGTTCAACAACTTTGCGTTGAGCAATAACCATGCGATTTAAGGCTGCTCCCATTTGTCCAATTTCATCGTTGCCCTTTATTTCAAGGGTGACTTTAGTATTGCCTGCCTTGACTTTATGTGCAAAATGAGCAACCTCATAAATGGGTATTAGAAGAGATTTTAAGATAATAAGAAAAACAATAATACCAAGCAAAATCATAATAACCGCCAAACTGCCTACCAAAGAAAAAAGCATATTGTGTATCACTGATTTATGACTGGCTTCAAAGGTATAAGCCATGACACCAAGTTGTTGTCCTTTGTAATCTTTCACTGGGAAAGTGCCTAAAATAATACCATTCTTTTGAATAATTTTTAGTTTTTTCTTACCCTGCTCTAAAAGGGCTATATCAATCAAATTTTCCCTATTTTTCTTGTTAGTGCCATAAACGTAAACATATTTCTCGTTAATAATCGGGTACTTTTTGGCATCTCGAAGATTAGTGGTAATGGAAAGATGTTCTACGTTCATAAAAAGAAATAGATTTTGCTTTTCAAACTGGTTGTTTTTAACTATGTTTTCTAAGAGAGCACTAAAATCCATCAGCACTTCTACTGAGCCTAATTGTTTGTTTTTAGACTTGATAGGAACAAAACCACGTATAGCAACCCCTCCCTTTCCTAGTTCAATACCTTTCAATGGTTTGCCAGATTTATTAACCTCTAAAATAGCATTGCGAAAACTAGACACATCATCTGAAATATCTATCCACTTTCCATTACGTTTAGTTTGTTTTTCACGCCATATTCTGAGAAGACTATGAGCATTGGGTAGATGAAAATGAAGTTTTAATTGTTCACCTGTTATAGCAACATAACTTTCCAGATTATCTTTCAATGCTTGACGCAACATTTGCCGTGCTTTTTGCCCGTTTGGATCTGTTTCTCTATTAATATTGCCCCTATGTGCTAGCTCAAAAGCCTCAATAACAACAGGCAATTTTGCAAAAAGGGCTGCTTTTTCTATAGCTCGCTCAGAAGTAAAATCAATTAATGTTGCTATTTGAATTTTTTGATTCACCAAAAAGTCTTTGTAGAGTTGATTTTCCAATTTGGTTAATTCTATATTTATCATAACATAGCTTAATGTGCCAGAAACTAATATAGCAAAAAGCAAGGGGATAAATATTTTTTGTTTAAGGCTCATAAATGTTTTCCTTTTGTATCAATGCTTAAAATCCAAAGCAAAGCTTTGTCCAATCTCTGCTTTGCTTTAAACTCAAAAAAATATTACCCTTGAACTTTAAAATAGGATACTTCTTCTTGTAAAGCATTGACGGCTTCATTCAATTGTTCAATGGCATGGAAGGATTCTTCTAATGAATCTGAGGTTTGCCGCATTCCTTCGCTGACATTTACCATAGCACCATTAATGTGTTGGGCACTTTGAGACTGATTACTCATTGCACTATTAATCTCTTCAAAACGGGGCGATAATGCTTGAACTTGCTCTATAATCATGGACATTTGGGTACTAATTTTGCCCACATTTTCTGCACCATATTGAACATTCACTATGAATTTGTCCATTTCCATCACACCTTCTGATACCGCAGATTGCATTTCTTTAACCATCTGCTCAATATCAAGGGTAGCAACAGCGGTTTGATCCGCCAATCGGCGAATTTCTCTGGCAACAACATTAAAACCCCGTCCATATTCTCCTGCTTTTTCTGCTTCAATAGCTGCATTTAAAGAGAGTAAATTCGTCTGATCAGCAACTTTAGTAATCGTTGTCACTACATTAGTGATGTTTTCCGTTTTCTCATTAATGGTTTCTAGTCTACCTGAGATAGATTTTGAAGCATCTTCCATGTTATGCATTGTAGACTTCATACGCGATAAATCTGTTTGTGCATGACTTGCAAATGCTGCTGTTTCATTCGACATATCAGCAACTTGTTGCATAGTTTCTACTAGTTCTGATACCACTTTAGATATTTCTTCAACAGATTTTTCTACACTATCAGTCAATTCTACTTGACTCGACATCGTTGTTTTTTGTTGCTTTACAGTAGCAACCAATTCTGTGGCAGAAGAGGTGACTTGTATGCCTGCTTGTTGAATCAAACTCACTAAGGCATTCAAGCTTTCATTCATGGTTTTAATGGAAAGCAATAATTGCCCTATTTCATCTTGAGTGAGTGATTTGATGGTGTTTGTTAAATTACCAGCTGCTATATCTTTCGTAATAGCAATCACTTTTTGAAGACGCTTTGTGATCCGACGAGTAATCCAAAAAACCAAAATATAGGCGACGATCAAAATCGTTAAATTCCAGGATAAATAGAAAAATCGTTTTTGCTGATGATTTTTAATACGCTTTTCAAGTAAAATAGTCAACACTTTACTTGCTTCTTTCCATAATTCTGAACTGGTATGAAGCACATTTTTGCCTGTTTCCAAAAAAGTGTCAACGCTAATGCCAACATCCTTTCTTTGAGAAAGTCGTTCTAGAATATCAAGAAATTGTAATTCTGCTTCTTCATAGCGTTTTAAAGCAGATGGAATATTTTCTTGGAGTAATGGCACGGTTCCATAAAAATTTTTATCTTCTTGTAATGAAATAGTAACATCTCTCTGAATTTTTTGCAGATCAAAGTTTCTGAGCAGTGAAACATACACGCCAAATTGGCGGTTATTTTTATTTGTGAGTTGTTTTTGTAAAATCACATTTCTTCCATAAGAAAGTACTTCACTCACTCGTTGCTGATTCTGTGGTATCGCTGAAAGAACAATATCCATCATGTAAGAAGAGTCTAAATCAGGATCCAAAACCAAATTTAAGCTATCACCAACCCGGCTACTTAATTCCATAATGCTTTTTGTTAATTCTTGGTATTTTTGATGGAATTGTCTCACAGTAAGGTTGCCTATACTATCTTGCACTGCTTTCCATTGCGAAAAAAGTGCAGCCGGCTGAAATTTTTCCATTTCTACTTCTTTTAAAGCAAGGGCATCAATTTGTAATGCTTTGTCCAATTTCTCAATTTCAATTTCAAGTTGAGCAAAAGCCTCTTCAATTTTTGAAGCTGTATTCTTCCAGTCATTTAACGCGGATTGATCACCATTACGCTTCAAGTCAGTTAAAAGTTGATGTTCTGGGATTAATACCGCTAATTGGTTCAGGGGTTGTAAAAGTCGATTTCCCCAAAGCTCTTTTTGTGCAAAGTGGATATCATAATTAATCTCCGTAATCATATAATAAAAAAGCATGGTAATGGGCAATGCAAAAATTAAACTACTCAAAAAAAGCATTTTCGATATCGTTATTTTTAGGAGGTTTTTCATAAGTCTATTTTCTAAAATTTTGAATCCATGATAAATACCCTTTTTTCAAGAAATAGTGT
>JAUCGK010000008.1 GCA_030378085.1 Candidatus Parabeggiatoa sp. HSG14 | reverse complement strand
AACTGGAGTGCAAAATTGAGGACACCCCCCTAACCCCCCGTACACAGGGGGAAGTCCCAAAATAGAAAAATTAAAGCAAAGTGTCAAATGATGTTTGGTTCCACCCGTGTACGGGGGGTTAGGGGGGGTATCCCCAAAATCTGTTACAATCAGCAAAATTTCATTTTGCACTACTCTGGTATTCACTTTTGAAGTACAGTGCGTAACATCAGTTATTAAAGAAGACGCAAGCATTGCAAAGCAAGAGACGCAAGCATTGCGTCTCTACCAAATTCAATAATATGTAGAGACGCGATGCTCGCGTTTCCGATGCTCGCGTCTCACTTTTGGATTTCACTGTCACAATAAAAACTTGATAGTCGAGTTTTATAAGAATATTAAAGACACGATGCTTAACTTTTTAAGTCATTGAATTATAAAAAATCATGTTATAGCGTTTCCCGATTTGATAAAGTACAACCTCCCCTAAATCCCCTTCTTAATTAAAGCTAACCTTTACCCACAAGTACCCAAAAATTATTTAATCGTATAAATAGTAAGGTTATAGAGAGTCGTAACACCCATGAAATCCAAGCACGAGGACAAATTTTTGCCAATTTCATTAGTGATATCTCCATTTTTGTTGTGTGGTATTAATACAACATACTGTTGACCCCTGTAGTAATCTATAGTGTAAATGTGGAAAAAATATGGAAAGGTAATAGAAACACTATGGAGAATGTGCTGACTAGGCATGTTTTTTTAGATAGGATAAAAAAATAATGAGGTAGAACGTGAAGATATATCGCATCGCAAAAATATTTAAGTGTTCTTATTGACTTGATACTCAAATTTTCATGCTATAATTCTTGTTTTAGTTAGAGTTTTAATATATAGCTTGATATTATGGAAATAGTTCCTTAGGAACGTGCATGAAATAATTTACCTATTTTATTATATTATTTCTTGTTGTAAATTTTCCTGTGATGAACCCAATATTTATCATGAAAAATGGCTGTAGAGACGCACGGCTGTGCGTCTCCACGAACCTATTAATAATTGGAATAAATTTTGCATTAAATATTAACTTATTGTTATTTAAAAAATATTTACAAATATTTACAAATCGGATTTTTCATTTTTCAAAAAATTGGAATTTCTTACAATATTTATTTTTTTGTCTCCTTTAAACTCGACTATCAAGTTTTTAAAAGATTAATGATTATTAAGCGAGAGACGCAAGCATTGCGTCTCTACCAAATTCCATAAACAATAAATATGTAGAGACACGATGCTCGCATCTCCGATACTCGCGTCTTACTCTTGGATTTCACTGTCACAATAAAAACTTGATAGTCGAGTTGAAGATAAACAAATTAAAGTTGGTAAAATTTACATTTAACTAACAACTATGTCAACACAATCTATTTTGATCGTTGAAGATGACATCAAAATTGCTCACTTATTACAAGTCTTTTTAGAAAATAATGGTTATAGCACTGCCCATTTGAATCGGGGAGAACTTGTAATTCAGTATATTAAGCAAACTTCGCCTGATTTAATTTTGCTAGATGTTATGCTACCGGAAAAAGATGGTTTGACGTTGTGCCGAGAAATTCGTCAGTTTTCCCGTATCCCTATTATCATGCTTTCCGGTTTAGTTGAAGAAGTTGATCGTTTAGTGGGATTGGAATTGGGAGCAGATGATTATATTGGTAAACCTTTTAGTTCCAGGGAAGTTGTGGCAAGAATCAAAGCTGTACTACGTAGAGTTTCATCTGATCCAATTACTCCAAACAAAATGGTGTTGGACAAGATTGTACTAGATATTGTTACTTACCAAGTACACGTTGTTAAACAAGAATTAAAACTGACTCCGACTGAATTTTCCTTGTTGCATCATTTTATGACTTATCCTAATCAAGTTTTTTCTCGCCAAACACTCATTGAGCAAGTACAGGGCTATGATTTCTATGGTTGTGAACGTACTGTTGATTCACATGTAAAAAATCTCAGAAAAAAATTGGTGAGTATGTTGCCTGACAAAGAAATTATCAGCACGATATATGGAATAGGTTATAAATTGAATTATCCATTTTTACAAAGTTCTTCGTAAACAAAGCTTTTTTAATCTGCATCCTTTAGAATTTTCCCCTACTCCTCTTTTTAAGAAAAAGTAAATCAAACCAATTTTTAAGTAATTATATTCCTAACTATAAATTTTTCGATGATGAGTTGGAGTTCAAAGCGAAGCTTTATTTGGTAAAATTTCCAAAGCTAAAGCTTTAAACTCCAAATTTCCAAAGTTTTAGCTTTCCACGGATATTTATAAGTACTGAATCACAAATGATCTGGTATTTTGGAGTCCAAAGCTTTCGCTTTGAAAATACGCCCAAACCTGAAGGTTTGGACTCCAAAATACTTCAAAACTTATGCTTCAGTACTTATTCCAAAAACTGCATTATTTGGCATCCAAAGCTTTAGCTTTTGACACATTTCCTCTACATTTTATATTCCATTATGCCTACTCATACACAAATGCCTAGCGTTATTCGCCTAAAACCACAACAATTCATTCATGTTCTTGACAATAATACGGGGGTTACTCGCTTAGATGTGGGACCTCAAACGATTACGTTACAAGATCATGAGAGGTTAGTACTTGAACCTCATGCCATGATTGTCATTCCACCGCGCCACTATTGTACAATTGCTAACCCTGTGCTGTGCAATGAACAAGGGAAACCTGTCTGTGATGCTTCTGGGCAAATTAAATTATCTTATGGTGACACAGAAATCCGTTTTTCTCAGGAGCCTTTCCCTCTCTATCCTGGCGAAGAATTGATTGAAAAAATTCAGCGTTTACAAGTGGTTGAAACTAATACGGCTTTACGATTACGCGCTCTTCGTGATTTTATTGAAATAATTGATGATAATGAAATCAAACATTTAGCGGGAGATGAATGGTTGTTTGAAGGGCCAAATACTTATATTCCTCGCGTAGATGTTGAAGTGTTAGAAACCATTAAAGCTATCATCATTAAACCCAATGAATCACTTTGTTTGTCAGCACGGCAAGACTGCATAGATCGTTTAGGCAATAAACGGCGAGCGGGTGAAGAATGGTTAGTGCGTAAAGAAGGTGCGTATTTGCCTGGGGTTGATGAAGAAGTTAATAATATAATAGAAGCTTATGTATTGACTGAGAAAAAGGCGTTGCAATTACGCGCGCTTCGTACCTTTGTCGATGTGTTTGGCAAGAAACGGAAAGCGGGTGATGAGTGGTTGGTTACTTTTGACGATGTAGAAACACATATCCCGGATGTTTATGAGGAAGTCATCGAAGAAGTGATGATTACAACCTTAGATGATCGGCAATGGTGTATCGTACAAGATCCCATTGATGATGAAGGAAAACCGCAATTAGGTAAAAGTGAAATCCGTAAGGGTTGCCTTTCCTTTTTCTTGCATCCTGGCGAATCTTTAGATGGTGGTATTCAGGCGGTTTATGTGTTGGGAGAACAAGAAGCTCTATTACTCAAAGCCAAAGAAACCTTTGCTGATAGTAGTGGTGATAAAGCCATCACTCGCCAACCTGGGGATTTATGGATGATAGAAGGCCCTTGCGATTACATTCCCCCAGTACAAGTTCAAGTGTTAGAACGGCGCAGAGCCATTCCTTTGGATAAAAACGAAGGTATTTATGTACGCGATGTAAAAAGTGGTGAATTGAAATTGGTGAGTGGCCCCAAAGCTTATATGCTAACACCTTATGAAGAATTGTGGACAAAGGAATTGCCACCGCTGGTAGAAGAATTGTTGGAACAACAGTCTGATTTTATGGTAGAAATGCGTCGCCCAATTGCACAGCGTAAAACCGCTGAAACTGAGCAAAAAAGCAAACGCGATCCCACTCGTGCGATAGTTTTCCATGTACCACAAAACTCAGCGGTACAGCTCCATAATTACAAAGATCGTACTGCACGGGTAGTCTTTGGACCGGATTTAGTCATGTTGGAACCTGATGAAGCGTTTACTGTGTTAAGTTTATCAGGAGGTAAACCTAAGCAACCTCATGCCATCAGAACGCTTGCCTTGTTCATGGGGCCAGATTTTATGACTGATATGTTTACTGTTGAAACATCGGATCATGCCCGTTTACAGTTGCAATTAGCTTATAATTGGCATTTTGATGTACCTGACAAAAATGATATAGAAACTGTTGCACGTATGTTTCAAGTGCCTGATTTTGTGGGTGATACTTGTAAAACAATTCCATCACGAGTACGTGGGAAAGTGGCAGGGGTTAAATTTGATGAGTTTCATCGCAACTCAGCCAAAGTTATTAGGGAGTCTGTATTTGGTACAGATGAACAAGGGCGAGTTCGTAATGAATTCCGTTTTGACAGTAATAATTTGGTGATTACTAATGTTGACATTAAATCGGTTGAACCGGTGGATGAAGAAACTTTAAAGAGTTTGCAAAAATCGGTACAAATTGCCATCCAAATTACTTCTGATGCTCAAGAAGCCGCCGCCCGTCATGACGCTGAACGGGTTGAACAAGAAGCTAAAGCCCGTTTAGAACGCCAAGGGATTGTTGATACTCGCCAAGCAGAGGTAGAACGTAAAAATTTGTTAGAACTCCGTGCCGAAAATGCGGCTATAGAAACGACAGGGCAAGCCACAGCAGAAGCCAGAGCAGTTGCAGAAGCGAGTCGTATCAAAGGTGAAACCACTGTCAACCTTGCAAAACAAGACAGCGAAGCGGCTCGTGTTCGGAACCAAACTGATCTTGAACAACTTAAAGCGACTCAAGTTGCTGAACTTGAACATCAAAAAGCTTTAACTACCTTAGAAATTGAAAAGGCGGAACGTATGGCAACTATTCGCTCAGAAGAGTTTAAAAACCGCATGGCTGCTATTGGTACCGAAACATTAAAAGCCATTGCACAAGCAGGCCCTGCTTTGCAAGCTGATTTGTTGAAAGGACTTGGTTTACAAAGCGTTTTGATTACTGATGGTCATAGTCCCGTGAATTTGTTTGATACTGCCGAAGGATTACTCGGTAACATGGCAAAAGCAAGCGATAACAAGAGAAATTAAACCATGCCCTACCAGTCAATCGGAGTTTTTCCATATTGCTGAAGATATTGGTTGGCTTGACTAAAATGCTTATTGCCAAAAAAGTGTTTAGCTGACAAAGGGGAAGGGTGGGCGGATTTTAAAACATAGTGTTTACTGTCATCAACAATATCCCCTTTTTGTTGGGCATAATTTCCCCATAGTAAAAACACCACGTTTTCTTGTTCTTCAGAAATTAAACGAATGACAGCATCTGTAAACTGCTCCCATCCTTTTTTGCGATGTGAGGCTGCTTTACTTGCCCTAACTGTTAATATCGCATTCAGCAATAACACACCCTGTTCAGCCCAACGTTCTAAATTACCGGATTTTGGGAACTCTTTAGCTAAATCCGTTTGAATTTCCTTAAAAATATTTTTCAAAGAAGGGGGTGTTTTTACACCATCGTTGACAGAAAAACAAAGTCCATTGGCTTGCCCTTCACCGTGATAAGGGTCTTGTCCAATAATGACGATTTTCACATCTTCAAAAGGACATTTTTCAAATGCATTGAAAATTAATGGTTTTGGTGGATAAATCGTTTGTGTTTCTAGCTCTTCATTCAGAAAAGTTGCCAATTTTTGAAAATACGGTTTTTCAAATTCAGTCGCTAACTTGTCTTTCCAAGAGGGTACGAGTTGTGTTTGTATATTTGTCATGGTAAAAATCGTTTATTTGCTAATTTATAAGGAATGACGCTGGAGCGTCATGATATGCATTCCAACGCGGGAGCGTTGGAACGAGAAATTGTTTAGTGGCTAAATTTTGCCAACAATTCTTCACGAGAAGCTTGCATGAGTAGGCGTAAGGATTCTTCTGTACTCAACTGTAGCAGGGGTTCAACGAGTGGTGATAAGATATCGTCAACCACTCCAAACCGAAGTTTAAGTGCCTGTTCAACAATAGTACGTTGCATTTCTAAACGGCCTTGTTGTAAGCCTCGTTGCAAACCTTGTTGTAAGCCTTCCAGCTTGGTTTCTTCTTTCCATTTGAAGTAAGTGGCTTCTAAGTTCATGAGTATTTCTCCCTCGTCTTCGGTTAATTTGTCCTTTGTTTCTAAGTAGATACGGTACTTGGTCAATAATTCTAGCACATATTGACCTATTGGATTTGTTTGAGGAAATAAGGTCAGAAATTCCTTAATTGCTTGCTGTTGTGTTGTGCCTTTTCCCAACATTCTCAAATAAAGTGTTTGTGGGGTAATTGGTAAACGATCAATAGCAACGATGGCTGTCTTCAGTGGCTCTGGCAAAAAATAAATGCCTTTGCCCCAAAACAAATTGGGTTGAGTACGATAATTATCCAGTAAAGGATCGGATGCTGATGTGGCTATAATCCATAAGCGATGGCGTTGTTCTTGAGGCAACGGATTTTCATTATGCCTTGCTCGATTGGTTTGTAATTCGTTATGTACAGTCAATAGTTTGAGGATACAATTGTTCACATCACTTTGATTTGGCGGACTACGAAAAGGCTCCAACAAACACGCTTTTTCAACCATTTTTCCCAGTAATCCTAATGCTTGAAAATGTGGATTTGAAGTAATCGTCGCTGGCGGCGAAAAGTAAATATCAACATAACGTCTTTCAGCGTGGACTTCATAATTGACTCTGATTTCACCCTTTAAAGGTTCAAACAATTCAGTCAAAAATTGTTTAGCAAACTGATCATGAGGTTGTTGTGTCATTATAGGTTGTGAACAAAATAGTTGAAGGATCGAAGATTTATTTTAGGGCGAAGCAATGAAAATTCAATAAGACTCGAAATTAAACCTGACAGGTTTGGGAGGTTTTCTCGTTTTTCTTGCTGAGTTGGGAGGGAGTACAACGAATAGAGTACAACGAATTTGAAAAACAACAACGAATGTAAACAGCGTAGAGACACACGGCCGTGTGTCTGTGTGTCTCTACTATTTTGGACAGGGCGTTTGATTTTCTGCCCAAGTCGAATTTTTGGTTTTAAGCCAAGCAATCAGTTTAGAATCTGAGGCTGTTAGGTGGTTGACACCTAGAGTTAGCGATAAGGAAGTTTCACTCAGGTTCATTAATGATAATGGGATGTCTCCGCAGAGTTGGTTATTGTTCAAATTGAGAGACCATAAACGGTTTAACTTGCCCAACGATTCAGGGATAGAACCGCTTAGTTGGTTTTCGGACAGAATGAGATACTTCAACTGATTCAAATTGCCCAACGATTCAGGGATAGGATCACTTAGTTGGTTATTGTTCAGCGCGAACCACTCCAACTGAGTCAATTTGCCTAACGATTTAGGGATAGAACCGTTTAGTTGGTTATTGTTCAGCCTTAATCTTTCCAATTGGCTCAACTTGCCAAACGATTTAGGGATAGAACCGTTTAGTTGGTTATTGTTCAGCCCTAATCTTTCCAACTGGCTCAACTGGCTCAACGATTTAGGAATAGAACCGCTTAGTTGGTTTTCGTGTAGAATGAGTCCCTTCAAATGGCTCAACTGGCCCAACGATTCAGGGATAGAACCGCTTAGTTGGTTTCTGGACAGATTGAGTCGGGTGACATGCCCATTGTCACATGAAACTCCCTTCCAATTACAAGGACTATTCGTCATCCAGCCAGTATTCTTTCTCCAATTAGCACCATCTGTACTGGTATAAAAATCAATAAGAGCATGACACTCCTTTTCATCAATTTGAGTCTGAATAGCACAAACTGTTGGACAGGGCGTTTGACTCTTTTCCCAATCAGGATTTTTGGCATTAAGCCAAGCAATCAGTTCAGGGTTATAAGCAGTTAAGTGGTTGTTATTTAAAGCAATCAATGTAGTTTTACTCAAATTCATCAATGATTGTGGGATGTTTCCGCAAAGTTGGTTATTGTACAGAAAGAGATACTCCAAACTGCTCAACTTGCCCAACGACTCAGGGATAAAACCGCTTAGTTGGTTATTGTACAGAAAGAGATGATCCAAACTGCTCAACTTGCCCAACGACTCAGGGATAAAACCGTTTAGTTGGTTTCCGAACAGAAAGAGATACTGCAAACTGCTCAAATTGCCCAACGACTCAGGAATAAAATCGCTTAATTTGTTACTGGACAGAGCGAGTATCTGCAAACTGCTCAACTTACCCAATGATTCAGGGATAGGACCGTTTAGTTTGTTATTGTTCAGTTCGAGTTCCTCCAAACTGCTCAACTTACCCAACGATTCAGGGATAGAACCGCTTAATTTGTTATTGTTCAGTTCGAGTTCCTGCAAACTGCTCAACTTGCTCAACGACTCAGGGATAGAACCGCTTAGTTTGTTATTGTACAGAGCGAGTATTTGCAAATTGCTCAACTTGCCCAACGACTCAGGGATAGAACCGCTTAATTTGTTACTGCCCAGCTCGAGTTCCTGCAAACTGCTCAATTTACCCAACGATTCAGGGATAGAATCGCTTAGTTTGTTACTGGACAGATTGAGTCTGGTAACATGCCCATTGTCACATGAAACTCCCTTCCAATTACAAGGACTATTCGTCACATTCCAGCCGGTGTTCTTTCTCCAATTAGCACCATTCGTCCTGATATAAAAATCAACAAGAGCATTACACTCCTTTTCATTAATTTGAGTTTGAACAGCACAAACTGTTGAACAGCGCGTTTGATTCTTTGTCCAATCCGGATTTTGGGCATTAAGCCAAGCAATCAGTTTAGGGTTAGAAGCCGTTAAGTGGTTGTTATTTAAATTTACATAATATTTTAGATTCATCAATGATTGTGGGATGTTTCCGCAGAGTTGGTTTTCGTGCAAATCGAGATACGCTAAATTGCTCAACTGGCCCAACGACTCAGGGATAGAACCGCTTAGTTGGTTATTGTTCAGATTAAGATACACCAAACGGCTCAACTGGCCCAACGACTCAGGGATAGAACCGTTTAGTTTGTTATTGTTCAGCATGAGTGTCTGCAACTGGGTTAAATTGCCCAACCACTCAGGGATAAAACCGTCTAGTTGGTTTTCGTGCAGATGAAATGCCTTCAACTGGCTCAACTGGCCCAACGATTCAGGGATAGAATCGCTTAATTGGTTATCGTACAGAGAGAGTTGCAGCAAACTGCTCAACTTGCCCAACGAATCAGGGATAGAGCCGTTTAGTTGGTTATTATGTAGATAGAGGTTCTGCAAACTGCTCAATTGGCCCAACGAATCAGGGATAGAACCGCTTAGTTTGTTATTGTCCAGAAGGAGTTCCTTCAAATTGCTCAACTTGCCCAACGACTCAGGGATGTAACCGCTTAGTTGGTTATCGGACAGAACGAGTACCTGCAACTGGGTTAAATTGTCCAACCACTCAGGGATAGAACCGCTTAGTTGGTTATAGAACAGATTGAGTTCCTGCAAACGGCTCAACTTGCCCAATGACTCAGGGATAGAATCGCTTAATTGGTTATCGTACAGAGAGAGTTGGGTGACATGCCCACCGTCACATGAAACCCCTTTCCAACTACAAGGTGTATTTGTCATATTCCAGCCGGTGTTCCTTTTCCAATTAGCACCATTCGTGCTGGTATACAAATCAACCAGAGCTTGACACTCTTCTTTATCAATTTGAGTCTGAACAGCACAATCTGTTGCTGCCTGTGCGAATGGTAGACAACTCAATGCCGCTAACCCGACTAGCTTCGTAACATACCGTAATTTGAATTTTTTTAAGTTCATAATAAATAAATTGTTCCTTATTTGTTTTCACGTCAGTTTCCACCGGTTTCACCGGTGGCTATTCACATTTAACCCCTATCGGGGTTGGGCAGTTTTTTGACTGAAACGAAACTTCAACCTCAAAACCTGTGAATGGGTTTGTTTCAACCCCGATAGGGGTTGACTGTGAATAGCCACCGGTGGAACCGGTGGAATTAGGTAAACGGGTTTGTTTCAACCCCGATAGGGGTTGAATGTGAATAGCCACCGGTGGAATTAGAGGGGAAATTATTTCATGACCATTCCCAAGGCTTGTGAAAATTGAGTGCGTAACATCAATTAATTATAAAAATAACATTTCGTTACCATTCTCTGTCTATCTCAACTTCTTCCAACTTAACCCCAATTGTTACAGCGTCCTAGCGAGTCGAAAACCTATGTTCCAGAGATGGTACGTCCGCGAATACTTTCTGCTGCTCGCCGATTGCGTTTCTTCCGCGTAGTCATCCCACGAGCCACCGCGCAGGACAAAAAGGCTACTATTATTAGAATGTTCTTTACTTAAACAGACTTTTTCCTTACCACTATAGTTGCTTTCGTATTCAGAACAAGTCCATTCCCAAACATTACCCACTGTATCATACAAACCAAACGGATTCGCCGCAAACGAACCCACCGGGGCTGTGTTTTTAAAACGGTCACCACAATTATCACAATTGGCTTGATTAGTGCCAATGTCATTGCTCCACCAGTATTTAGTCTCCGTCCCCGCTCGTGCAGCGTATTCCCATTCCGCCTCGGTGGGTAAACGATACTGTTTACCGGTTTGTTGACTTAACCATTCGGTGTAAGCGGTGGCATCCTCCCAAGATATATTTATCACCGGACGATTACCGCGCCCCCAACCACCAGAAGGTGGTGTTCTACTCGTTGCCTCGGCAAACTTATCATATTCTGCAAAAGTCACTTCATAGCGTCCTATCGCAAACTTTTTTACATCTACATGCACTGGCTTTTTATCTGAATCGCCATTGCCTTGAATATCTCCCATACGGAAAGTCCCCGCAGGAATCCAAACCATTGCCGGGCCTAAACTACCATCTTTTAATCTGTCGAAAAATTTTTCATTTTTCCTTTGGTTTTGATTAAACTTGTTATCCAATTTTGTTAATTGACTTGACTGAGTTTTCAGTTTATCGCCATGTTGTTTAGATAACTTTTCTACAGTTTTCAGTTGTTTGGAATATGTTTCCAAATCTTTTTTGTCTTGGCTTTGTTGATTAGTCAAGCTTGTCAATTGACTACCATGTTGTTTAGATAACTCTGATATTTGGTTTTCCAAGGCAACTTTGAATTGGTTGGATTCTTTTTTCAACTCATTTTTATCTTTGATTTGCTGGTTAGTCAAATTTGTTAATTGACTATTATGTTGTTTAGTCAACTCTGATATTTGACTTTCCAAAGCAACTTTAAGTTGATTGGATTCTGTTTTCAACTCATTTTTGTCTTTGATTTGCTGGCTAGTCAAGCTTGCCAATTGAATCGACTGTTCTTTCAAGTCTTTGTCATGCTTTTGAATCAAAACATCAATTTTGCCTGTCAAAGCGGTTTCCAGTTGAGTTGACTGTATTTTCAAATCGTTATCATGCTTTTGAGTTAAAGCATCCATTTTGCCTGTCAAATCAGTTTTCAGTTGAGTTGACTTATCCTTTAGTTCTTTGACATTCGTTTGATGGGTACTTGCTACCTGCCCAATTTCAGTTTTCAGTTGTTCAGTCAAAGTTGTTAATTGAGTTGACTGAGTTTTCAGTTTTTCGTCATGTTGTTTAGTCAACTCTGATATTTGGCTTTCCAAGACAACTTTAAGTCCTTTCAGTTCTTGGTTGTGCTTTTTATCCAAAGTTGTTAATTGAGTTGACTGAGTTTTCAGTTTATCGCCATGTTGTTCTCCCAAGTTTTGAATCTGCTCTTTCAAAGCAACTTTGTCTTGGCTTTGCTGGCTAGTCAAATTTGCTAATTGACTATTATGTTGTTTTGTCAATTCTGATATTTGATTTTCCAAAGCAACTTTGAGTTGATTCGACTCTGTTTTCAATTCCTCTTTGTCTTGGCTTTGCTGGCTAGTCAAACCTGCTAATTGACTATTATGTTGTTTTGTCAATTCTGATATTTGACTTTCCAAAGCATCTTTGAGTTGGTTGGATTCTTTTTTCAACTCATTTTTATCTTTGATTTGCTGGTTAGTCAAATTTGTTAATTGACTACCATGTTGTTTAGTCAATTCTGATATTTGACTTTCCAAAGCAACTTTGAGTTGATTCGACTCTGTTTTCAATTCCTCTTTGTCTTGGCTTTGCTGGTTAGTCAAGCTTGCCAATTGAATCGACTGCTCTTTCAAATCGTTGTTATGCTTTTTAGTCAAGGCATTTTTTTGGTTTGTCAAAGCGGTTTCTAGTTGAGTTGACTTATCCTTGAGTTCTTTGACATTCGTATTATGTGTAGTTGCTACTTGCTCAATTTCAGATTTTAGTTGTTCAGTCAAAGTTGTTAATTGACTTGACTGAGTTTTCAGTTTATCGCCATGTTGTTTAGTCAACTCTGATATTTGGCTTTCCAAAACAACTTTAAGTCCTTTCCGTTCTTGGTTGTGCTTTTTATCCAAAGTTGTTAATTGAGTTGACTGAGTTTTCAGTTTTTCGTCATGTTGTTCTCCCAAGTTTTGAATCTGCTCTTTCAAAGCAACTTTGTCTTGAATTTGTTGGCTAGTCAAACTTGTTAATTGACTACCATGTTGTTTAGTCAACTCTGATATTTGGTTTTCCAAAGCAACTTTGAGTTGATTGGATTCTGTTTTCAGACTTTCTATTGTCTGCGTATGCCAGAAAACTAATCCCCCAATGACAAAAACGCCCAACAAAACAATATCTATAATCCCTCTTTTATGATGCGTTCTCAAATCGTCCAGTTGTTTTTCCAAGGCAAGATTTTTTTCTTGGTAACTTTGCTCTGTTCTCTCCCAATGAGAATTTCTGTCGGAAAATTGCTGTTTCAAGGAATGCGTATTTTGTTTTAACGTTTCCACATCATTGGAAAGATATTTTTCCATTCGTTCCCGATGAACCGTTTCTTTTTGTAAAATGTCATCAGTCACTAAATTAACAACAGGTGGTTTATAGTTATCCCATTGTCCTTCTTTCATCCGCGCCAATGGAATACCCGCACCGGTTTTAACAATCTCCCGATTTCCTTTTTCCCACGGCAACCATTCCAACTTGACTTGACACAAAGGAAAATGGGGCAGCTTGTTTTGTAATGACTTTGGGAATGGATAAGGCGAAGCAATAGCAAATAACCCCCTATCACCAGAATTATCGCACTCAGGGATTTTGGCTTGCTCGCAAACCATCAACTTGCCCGTTTTGGTAATCGCTACCAGTTTGGAGAGCGTACCTGCTTGGATATCAAGTTGCAATGGTATCTGTGGACACAAACCAAATACTTGGCTATTCCAATAAAGGCTCCCATACAAACGGGCAAGATGTGCCAAGACGAGTTCATGTTGTACTAAGCGTTGTTCATCTAAGGCATCATCATTTGTCCACATTTTAAATTCGGACAATAATTTAAAAAGTGGGGTTTCGTTAGTTGTCATAAATAGCTTTAACTCTTTTTTATAAGGAATGACGCTGGCGCGTCATGATAGGCATTGGAAACGAGGAATAATTGTTTTTAATAAGAGTTAATCTAATGGTGGATACCAATTCATTGCCACCCATAAACGTCGGGATTCCACAATATATTCATTATTCATCCGTAAAGCAATAACTGTAGCACGACCAATTGGAGTCAAACCAATCAGATGAATTCCACCATTTGCCCAAACAAAATGGGTTTTCCAAGTATGGGAACGAGGGTTGAATAAAGGAACTAAGGTAGTTGTTGCTGGGTCAATATTTTCAGTTTTTGCTCCTTTAAATTCATTGCAACGATAACAAGCAGCTGCAAGATTTTCTCGTTCATCACCTCCACCTTTGACTTGAGGAATAATGTGATCAATGACTAATGGCATACCAATTATCCGCCGACAAGTGCGACAATATTCGCAACAATGGCCAGCTTCTGCCGATACTTGTTGTCTTAAAGTTTCAGAAATAGACATAGTTATGTTAAGGGTAATTCTTCGAGGTTAGGGATTCGATAACCACGCCAGCGTAAAATTGCCCAAGCATAAGCTTTTTTCAACGTTAACTGATCTGCCAGTTGGCCTAATTCTCCGAGTTCTTGACGTTTTTCAAAAGACATCAATTCAGTTGTTTGATTTTCAGTGAGCAAGGTTAAATGGCGTTGTTGTTGATTCGCAGGTATTTGGGCGTTGGCAACGTTGAGTAATTTTTCAATTGAGAGCGTTTGTAGTTTTTGTAAACTGGCTTGCATTTCTAAGGGTGCATTTTCTATGGTTGGTGGTAAATTACTCGAAATACTCTGAATAGCTAATGATTCAATTGATTGATGGGTTAGCTTTGCTATTTGAGCTAATTGCTGAAATAGGTTTTTAGGTAATTCGAGAGTCAATTCTTGTGTACTCATAATAAATCATATCTCCTTCTTGTGACTCATCATTTAAAAAAATAGTTGAAAAATTGCAGATTTATTTTAGGACTAAGAAAATAAAAATACAATAAGATTCAAAGTTCAACAGAACAAGTTTTTAAAAACACATTTCAATTTTATCTTGTCGATAATTTTTGTGTCCCCCAACAAAAGTGTTTTCCCCCACTTTGGCTTGTCCAACCCGAGTCGGTTGTTGAATCGGTGGTAAAGTGAAAATAAATTGGCTTTGGATGCTGTGACTATATAACCATTCATGCCAATGATTCCACCAGCCGTTCTGCAAGGGTGGCTCAAAGTTATCATCTTGTAAGCCATTTTCTAAACAATCACATAACTGTTGAAAAAATCCCCGTGCGCCATGAAATGTAGATTTGATGAGATCAAACCGCTCTTCTAATTTCTCAATATCACTTTCATAATATTTCTTTTGTGCCTTTAAAAAATCTGTTACTCCCGATTTTTCTTTAAATACGGGTTGCGGAAATGCTACTGTTATGGGTGAAAAAGGCACAATATAACGTTGGGCAAATTCGTACAAATAGGCGTTGGCATTAAAATTTAGGCTATATTGTCCGTTTTGATTTTCGTGAATCGTGAGATAACCACGATGTAAATCGTTGGCAACATGACTATCAGGACAATCTTTTAATATCGCTGAAATCATCTTAAACGCCGATTGCTCTAATAACGAAAAATCTTCAAATAATTTTTCCCGATTATGGTGATTATTATTGAAAGGTACATCCATCGTATTAGTCGTATAACGAAAGGTTGGCGTGTATGAAGGCGGAGAAATTGGCTTATTATCATTATGGATAATATCCTTTTCCTCTTTACCATGCCAACGCTTTAACCAATAATCGGCAAAGTAACGGGCATTTGGGCTTAACGTTTTGGGAGGCTCCCAATAATATTGTGATTGATTATTAAGATGAAAATGTCCTTGTAAAGCATCTAAAGCCGCAAAGACTTGCCAACGATAATAATCATTTTGGTTTGTAGAATTGCCCCAAATCAATTTTTCAATTCGGCTCAACGATTTTTTAGACTTAATTTGTTCCTCGCCATGTTGATAAAACTGAATCAGAGGAGCTTGTTCATTTTGAAAAAGCGGCTCTAACCAAAGTGGTTCGGTATTTTCCTCCCATAATTGAAAGGTTTCTGGATTGAGTTCACCTCCCATCAATGGTAAACGTAAACAGATTGGATTTACCCAAACGGTATTTTTTGTCTCAGGCAATTTATTTGGACGTTGTATAATTACCTTATAACCGTTTGGTTGATAATCATCTTTGGTTTCTTGAATAAATAAGTGCTGACTGAGTGATGATTTGTGTTGCCAAAGCGTTTTATTATCATCATAAGCAAGCGCAATTTTTTTCATGCTAAGAATTTTAAGTCCTCTTTCACTTGTGATAGCATGATAAAAGGCTACATTTTCTTCTCTACCACTTTCAGTTTTTCGCATAAAACGTAGGGTATTCGCTTCAAGTGCATAACTAAAAAATAGCAAACTGGGAAAATCTTTTTTAAAATCTTCAGGACGC
Source organism: Candidatus Parabeggiatoa sp. HSG14 (assembly GCA_030378085.1). Lineage (GTDB taxonomy): Bacteria > Pseudomonadota > Gammaproteobacteria > Beggiatoales > Beggiatoaceae > Parabeggiatoa. The sequence continues at coordinate 20,841 of JAUCGK010000008.1, read as the reverse complement.
TTATTACTTACAAAAATACTCAGGTAATCTTTTTCTTGAGTCACAGCACAGCAAAATGTTTCATGATATTCATCGCGTGGATAAATTAAAGTTTCCTTAAATTGGGTTGATAACCTATTATAAAATTTATAATCGTTAACACCAACGGCAGCATCATTGATTTTGTGAGTTGGACGTTTTCCTATTAATAAAAATTCTTTCATGTTTTTTTGGCTTTATAAAAATTGGAAATTGGTTTATCTTAAATGTTCAAGTTTTGTCGCTCTTACTATATAACTACAAGGATTACTTATAATAAGGGATAAAAACATCACAATTGGTTAGTTAAGAAACACTACCATAATGAATCTTAATGAACATCAAACAAAAGTCGTTGGTTATTGAGAATAACATAACTCCTCATTAATCTGGTTTTGATTTAATCCTTTATTATAAGTAATCCTTGTAGTTATAGGCTTTGGAAAGAAACTTGAGCATCAAATTTATTATATCAAAAATTTCTGATTGTAACAGATTTTGGGGACACCATACCCCCCTAACCCCCCGTACACGGGTGGAACCAAACATCATTCGACACTTTGCTTTAATTTTTCTATTTTGGGACTTCCCCCTGTGTACGGGGGGTTAGGGGGGTGTCCCCAAAATTCGTTATAATCAGAAAAATTTTAATGAAAAAATCAACCAAATAAAGAGAGTAAAAAAATGTCAGTATTTTTAGTTGTTAAGGGTGGAAAAATTGAGTTAAAACCTGATACCAGTTGGGCATGGGATGGTTTTAATGGTGAAACAGATTTGAATGGTGGACAATCTCTTCTAAATATTAAGGGAGAACCGGTTGTTATTGAGACAGATTTTCCACAAATTCAAAATATTGGAAAAAAGTATACCACACAAATTCATTCAACGCCGGGAATGCTCTTGTTAATTGAATTATCAGTGGATAGCTCGACATTGAGTACAGAGGTATTTTCTAAGACTGCTTGTGTCACTGAAAAAACAGAGGGAACATTTCAAGCAATAGTGGCTCAACCCGCTTTAACACCAGATGGTAAACCTGATTTAATTCTTTCTAAGAATGGGCAATGGCAAGTTGTTGAATGTGAGCAAGACATAATGGCAGTGGAAGCGACAGCACCGCAATCGTTATTCTTAAAAAAGAAAGAAAGTCAAGTATCAGTACAAACTGGTAATCAAAATAAAGTTGTTAAAGAACAAATCAACATTGGTGAAAAAGAAAAAATTGATAAAGAAAAAATTAATGTTGAATTATTTTATTACTATCAAGATGATACACCTGTCTGTAAAGCATCCTATAAAATTAAAGATAGTGACAATCAAGAATTGACAGGCTTTTTCTCTGACAAAGGCATTGCCTGTGTTACTGTAAGTGAGGGGCAAATAGAAATAGAATGTGGTGAGGATACTCGTGATTATAAACCAAATAAAGAAGCGCAATCCAATCCAATATATGCCTCCAATTTGACTTCTAAACAAATTACTCAAAAAGAACCTACTGAAAAATCAGGTCATTGGAGTATTGTTTACGATGTACTTATTGATAATGTTTTAGAGCCTATAAAATTGATTTGGGGTATCATTCAAGGTGACTTTAACAAAGAACCGACAACATTTCAAATTATTGCTAACACAGTGATCACAATGCTTCCTATTTTAGATCAAGTAGGCGACGCTCGTGATCTCACTGCAAACATCATAACCTTGAGCGATAATGCAGAACGAGAAAAAATAGGAAATTGGACAAATCTCTTAATCACTCTGATTGGATGTGTTCCCACTTTTGGCAGTTTTTTAAAAGGACTATTTAAAGCTATTCTAAAAGAAAGCGGTAAACTGACTAAGTCAACATTATTGGCTACATCACGTAGTCTTGGAAAAGGCGATCCCGAAAAACTTTTAAAACAGATAGATTGGGAAGATTATACAAAGCAAAGCATTAACACTTTTGAAAATGTTATCGACAAAACGAAAAATGTTATTCAGGATTTGGATAAATTAGCAGGTGCTTTATCTGAAGAATATGCAAAATGGTTTTCTAAACGTCTTCACAGTTTACTTGATTCATTGGAATCTACAAAAGTAATGTCCAAAGATAAACTCAGTGAAGCGATGAATTTGTACAGAAAAGAGATTGACAAGGCATTAACTGGTAAAATGGTTAAAAAGAAAGTTTATCTGACTGTTGCAAAAACAAAAGTTGCGAAACTTAGCAATGGGAGTAACGGCGTAAAAAGCCAGATCAAAACAGAAGAGTTGGCTGTTGATAATGAGAAATCATCTAATAACATTAGTTTCAACCCCAAAGGAGTTAAACATGAATAGCCACCGATAAAATCGGTGGAACTTAGAAGCTTGCGTAACATCAATTATTAACTCAAAGAAACTTGCAAAACATCCGTAGCATATCGCTCTACTTGGTTAACCGTTTCAATCAATAGTGGTGCTTGAGTGAAAATATCCGTTAGCACTACTGCTAATTTATCAGTATCCTCAATATAATCGTGTGAAGCCTCATTACGCATATTACGTAATTCAATCCAATTTTGAGTTGATTCAATAATACCACGACTTTCCATCAAATTGAGAACATCTAAGAATCGTTGACGTGGTTCTGATTCCAATAGTGTCAGTGATCTAAAAACACGATTACCGAGTAAATCTTGTAAACGGCTAAAACGTGTTGACATCGCGTCTATTTTTTCTACCATTTCACGGCTCAAATTGGCTAATTTTTCTCCATCCAAAGGAAAAATATCCTGTAAACCGGTTAAGGTATATTCGAGATTATTCTTTGCTTTTTCACATTTCTCTAAATTTTGCACAAATTGGGTAACATAAGTTTGATCAAAAATCGTCATAAGCGTGTTCCGGTTTTTTTAGCAATTTGATGAATCGGGTATTCTTTCTCGTCTGGGCAATGCACAACTAAATCAATTTTTTGATCACCGAGTTGAATTTGTAATGAAGCAACCACCGCTATTTTTTTGCGCCAGCTTTGGGGGATGAGTGTTGCAGTTTCTACATATAAATCAATATCTCCCCCTCGTTTATTGTCATCAGCTCTGGAACCAAACAGCCAAATTTTAATATTTTGACCAAATTCGGCTTGAATGGTTTGCACAATAATATTTCTCTCGTGTTTTGTTAAACGCATCTTAAAATAAATACCTGTTGAATTAATGTTGCATAAGTGTTTATCGGTACAAACCTGTCAGGTTTTAAAAACCTGTCAGGTTTTTTCGCTACCAACAGCTAAAAAACTAATCAGAACCCACTTCAACCTTATTTCCTATTTTAACAACCTCATTACCTTTGATGCTCACTTGTTTCTTCGCTTCTATCGTCATTTGCTCACCACTTAGAGCAATATGTTCCGTGTGAATAACTAAATCTGCTTGTTTTTCAAAATCTTCATTATAAGATTGAACACTACCAAGTACAATGGGCAACTCACCGGGTATCAATAAACACCGCATCTTCTCGTCTTTTTGGTACTTCAGGTAAATACTTGACGCTGTTGGGGATAATACTTGAGCATACAATGATTTTTCTGAGTCTGGTTCGCCTTCACTATTAGCAATAGCGGCATTTTCCAATTTTAATTTAATCTGTTCTCCAGTACTTTCTTCCCACCCTTGAAACTGACAATCTACCAATTGCCAATACAACGGAGAAGCTTTGGGAGGTTGATGAGGTTCGGTGAGCGTTAAAATCACAGAAAAATCAGAATCTTTAAAATCAGAATCTTTTGCTTGTTCTGGAAATTGATAGGTGATAGTCCGACAAAAATAGGCTCTATTATGAAAATGAACAAGCCCTGGAATAAGTACCAATTGTTCTTTATTTTGAATATCAATATCAGTCGTATCTTGCTTTCCTATGGTGATTAAATCGGGTAATAAATCTAAAGGATTATTTGAGGAAAAATTACGAATTAATTCAAAATTTCCAGATGTCCAACTTTGTCCTGCATAACGGTTTGTCGAAAATTGTCCACGCGGTTTCCAGTTTTTATCTAATTTAAGTAGTTTGTGATTGGATAAACTGACTAATCGTAGTGGAGGTGCATCTTCTAGTTGAAATGCTGTCCAACCAATGATAGTTGGTTCTTTACTATTAATAAAATCGATAAGATGACATAAAAAACTGAAATTATCTTGTTGAGGTGGACGCAAAAAGGTAGCAATAGAATTAGGGGGAAATAACTTATTTTTTAAAATTTCTCTTTCCCCATCACGAAGTTGTATTTTGCCGTTTAATAATTTATTCGCAAAAAACTCATCTCCTTTTTCAGAATCAATCAGTTCATTTTTTTGATAAATCAGAGTGGATTGAGGACTTTGTTTAAACCATTTTTGTAATTTTTCGGGCAAAAAAAGCCCAGTCATCACTAAGTAAGGCGCATTTTTATTGGGAATTTTTGTCGGTACAGTACCATACTCAAACCCCACGACTTGTATTTTTAATTCGCATCCCGCCCAAGATAAAGTAGCCTCAGCATTGGTACTGGTGAGTTCGATTTGGTCATCCACAGACGGATAGTCTCCATGCCCAAAATGTAGTTCAAGCTTTGGACATGAATTGACTTCCAGTATTAATTTGGGTTTATAAACCGAATAATTTATACCGTTTAAAGTAATTTCCATTGGTAAACTTCACTATGCGTTAAATGTCTTCTGGATTAATGCCCAAAGTTCGCAGTTTTTCAGCTAATCGCTCGGCACGTTGTCGCTCGACTTCAGTGCGTTGTTGCTCTGCTTCTTCGGGCGTTGGCAATAAAACACCTTCCAGCGTTTCCCACCGTAACCAGGTTGTATCTGCCATTTTATAGAAGCCATGCCAACGGGTAAGTTTTAATCCCAAGGTTTGACAAATTAAGCGTTCTTGGGCATCCGGTGATATTGGTTGATAAATACCATATTGGAGTGAAAATCCGGCAAAATCTTTTGGATTTTTAGGATCAAACCAAAAATAGTCTTTCACAAATAGTTGGTTTTGATACACATCTTTCTTTTCATGTTTATCTTTTTTGGCAGTGCTTTTGGATAACAATTCGATAACCACATCAGGGCCTTTTCCCTCTTTCCAAACAATCCAACTATCACGGATTCCTTTCGGCGCATCTAACACCACTAAAACATCTGGCCCTTTAAATTCTTTATGTCCATTTGCCGTTAAATAGTGAACAAACATATTGCCCCCGACATACCCATTAGGAAATTGAGCTAACCAAAGCCGTAGCGAGTCAATAAGCAATTCCATTTGGAGTTTATGTTGTTCAGTTTCCATCGGGATATCGTCCTCGCAAGCCAGTTCATCAAAAGTGGGCAATATAATATGTTTTTGTGATGCAATGGTGGATGTTTCAAGCGTTTCAGCTAGGGCAGGATTTGACATATTATTGATACCTATAAAAAAAGGGTAGTAATCTAAACCTGACAGGTTTTAGAAACCTGTCAGGTTTTTTCAGAAACATTCACAAAACTGATGGTACTGGACCGTTACTGTTTAAATTTCCAAGATAAACTATTTCTATTGGTCCATCAGGACTACCAGGGTGAACGGCATCTTCAACCGTTACATCAACAGTCTCTGCATTGCGGGTAAAACGGGTGCTATTGTGAGTAATGCTGACCAGTTCTTGTAAGATTGCTTGATCATTCTGAATCAAGGAGCCACCTGGTCGCCACCCCGCTAAGGATAAGTTTAAATCCATTGCCTTAAATGAGCCTTGGCAAACCATGATAAAACCATTAACAGCCCCAGGAAAAGGCAACGCATTGGCACCACCATAAATCCAACCACCTCCCGCCCCCGTTGTCAGTTGTAATGGTGGCAGTGGTACTGGTTTACCATCATTGTCATCTTGTGGTACACCGGCTGGCGTTTGTGCGATTGAGAGAATATGTTTAAAAAACGACGAGTTCAAAAAAGGTAATATCAGTATTACTGTAGCTGTTCCATTATTATTTTCTTCTGTATGGCCAGAAAATACATATCGTGGTGGTTGACCCTCTTTGTATACCAATGTTCTTGGTAAAAAAGGTTCTCCATTATCGTTTTGTACCGGCTCCTTGAATTGCGGTGTATAAGCAACATCTCCAAACCAATTAGCAGGTTGTGTCATGTTATCAAACTTCAATAGATAAAGCTGTCTTACTTCATTGACATATTCCGCTTTGTAATTTCTAACCGCACTGGCATTGTTCAAATTAAGAGTTTGGGGAGTACCATTATCAATCAGGTTGTAATTTCTTATTACGTTATCTAGTGGTGGTGCCACTGGAGCGGTTTGGTTAAACATATTCGAGTCAGCAGAATAGTCAAATGCTGTATATCCAGAACCGATACTTACCATACCAGTCGCCGAGTTAATATTAAAATTGGCATAACACCAAAAACCTTTCAGATGCGGTGTAATGACAACACCATCGTTTGTCACATTTTGCAGTGTATACATTAATTCTCCTTTAAAAACATGTTATGCATTAAAAACAAGACCTTCAAAATTTTCCATGAAATCTCGAAGGTCTAACTTATTAGACTTTGTTCAGATACCAATCTTTCCATGTGACATTGTCAATGAACTCTTTTTGTTCAAGATTCGTCTTTTTGTCTTTAAAACGAAAGGTAAAATGTTCGGTAATATTGGGAGTATTCTTGCCAATTGGAGATTGTGCTTCTCCATATAATGGTTCCAAATTAGGCACGAATTTCTTGAATTTTATTGCAGCTAATCCAGATTTTTCAATATCTCCTAACCCATCGAAAGCTTCCTTTAAGGCAGGTTGCATTTTTTGCAAGTTTTTTGAGACGAAAAGCTTGTCTAAGAATTGACCAAATTCAATACCAAGGTTTGCAACATCACCTTGCTCTGTTGCCTGCAAACCCAAATTAAACCACTTCAAGAAAATCAGGTTACTCCGCAACACGGGATGCGTAAACCACAAGGCTTTGAGGTATTCGCTGATAGACTCGCCACTGGCTGGAATACCATCTGTTTGCATTTGTTCATCCAAGGGCAAAAAATGCTCACTATAATCCTCGTCGTCATCTTCAGGAAAATAAAACTTACCAAAATTTACCTTTGCCATAACACTTAAACACAGTTCAAGTAATGGATAATTTGGTATATCTACATTCAGCACTGAGAAATCGGGTAGTGCAATGGATTGGTTTGAAATAATAGGAAACGCTTCCGAATTGACGTTTTCTTCTTTAACAACAAATAGAGGAAATTTTGCACTCCATCCTCTCTGAGCTAATACACCAAGTGGTTTGGGTAAGCGAGTTTCTAAGCTTTTAAGTCCTTTTAGCGCGTTGCTTTGTTTTGTCAAATAAACAAATAGGGAATGATCTTTACATAACAATAAATTTTCTGAACGCTTCTTTGAAGCCACATGCTCCTCAAGCGTTTGATTAATCAGTTTGATTTCAATGTCTTTTTTGCCACGTAATGCCTCAAAAATACGGTGCAATTCTTTGATTTCTTGCATATAAGAAGCAACGCTTGACAATTTCTGACATGATGCGTAATGATAATTCAATATTGGAGTCAAGCTAATATCATCTTGATTAATAGGCAAAGGATAGAATTTACTCAGATTAAGCTTATCCAATTTACCATGACTTTTCGGTTCATCTAACTCTTTTGATGGCCTATTATCAAAAAGAGTTTGACTACTGGGATCGATGCCAATATAACGCACCATATCAAAAAGCAACCCAAGTATTTTAGATAAGTCTGGTTTATCCAAATTTATCTTGTTTTTAGAGCTTGCAAGTATAAAATCGCCTAACACTAAAGCACGTAAACGCATAGCAAGATCGCTACCATTTTCGTATTTGTTGACCAAAGCATTGTATTTCACTTCAACTTCTGTCAGTTGTTCCCATAAATCTTTACTTTGCAATTCTTCTATTTGGGCAAGATATGTATTCACTGATGGTAGCAATTTGTTACGATTCTCATTCTCTAAAGCGTGTTGCTCTTTATCACCTTTAAGCACTAGTTGAGAACTTTCACTTTTAATCGCCTTTAAATTCTCGTTTTTGGAGTAAAAATTTCCCTCTATCTCAACATTTTCTTCGTTTTCACCAGCCTTGACAGTGGCAGTGCCTATTTCCTTCCTTTTGTTATCTTCTACTTGCTCTATTTTATAATTGCCAACAGGGATAGGAAGTGCAATAGGAGTTTTAGCAAAAGGAATATTGAGTTTCTGTTTTTGGGCGATTAAAGGTTTTTGGTATTGCAGTATTCTCTTAGATTGATTTTTGCGATCAAATATAGCAAATAATGGTACAATACCAGGAACTCCTATTTGTGAGGCGTTATATTCGCTGGCAGCGTCAACGTGCATACGTTGTCTCCATTGAAATGCTTTTTCCAACTTTTCACTAAGAGAATCAATTTCGCCTTGCTTTGTCAGATACGCCTGAAGATACTGAACTTTAATATCTTCAGCCATAACTTTAACAAAATTCTGCTTGATTATTTCGGGCTGACAAGAGTCTTGATACTCGAATTCTTCCGAAAACACTTGGTTGACAATTTCTGTCGTGTGTTTTGAAAGGGACTTTTCCAACAGACGGTTTTGAAATTCTTCAACAGACAATGCTTGTGTCTGATTAATAATAACTTGATAAACATCAGTATACTCAGAAAAAGGGGTTTCAATGCCCATCAATAATTGCTGAAGCGCACCACCACCATATAACTGAGCTGTTTGTACAAAGAGTAATTCGCACTCTTTTCTCAATTCCTCTCGTTTGAATGTCCCCTTAATTCGCAGCACCTCAAACAAGTCGTCAGCGAGTTTTTCAGCACCCGCTTTATACAAGGCTTTGTCCTTGATCTCTTCAGCTTTTTCCTTGTTTTTTTCCTCTTTCTCCGATACACTACAGAGAATCTTCATAACCGTTTCAACGGTTTTTTGCCATTCTGAAATGCCGTCTGTCGTTTTTCGCTCTGCCTGATTTTTTATACCACGCTGATACATTTCTGCACCAGCATCTGGGGTAGTTTCTCCATCACCATGTTTGTGATATTTACTGGCTAACCAACAAAAGACGAAAGAATGTAAGGGACTAGAACGTAAAAAGCGATGTATGTTGTCGGAATGTTTACGAAATACTTGGTAATAATGAATAAAACCTTCAGCGGCTTCTTTTATACCATCACTACTATCGTAATCGCTACCCACATATTTTTGTAGCCATTCCATACCAAGCTGTCCAGCAACTTTATGAAATGTTTCATCAGCAGTATCTTTTGTCTCAAGTGCTTTTTGACATGCTTCTAATGCTTTTAATATAGCGTCACGATATTCATTACCGTATGTTAACCAGTGTATTTGTTTTTCAGTATTGTCCTTTAGCACCTGATTGAACTCTTTCAATATCTCAGCTTTATCATCAGGAAAGGCTACTAAATATTTGATGATAGTAGTTTTTACATCCAATAAAAACGATACTTCATACCACGCTTCTTGATCAATAAAGTAAGGTTTATCTTTAAGGGTAACGTCTTTGGCATATAACCAGATATATTCCCTAGCCAATTTATGTAATGCCTGTGCAAACTTGTCACGATAAAAATAAACCAGTGTATCAAGGTTATTTAACAATGCTTCAAATAACTGTCCACCTTTTTTTTGTATCTGCTCATGGGTTAAATTAATATCAAGGCCAAAAAGGGGACTATCCGATGTAATAGGAATAGGGACAGACTTCGCAAATCCTATGGCTTTCAATGGTTCAACAACATTAACAGCCGCAATGTCCACATCTCCAATATAAATTGGTTGTGTTGGCACAAAACACAATTCCGGTTGCAATGTCATAAACAATTGCTCAGGATTGAGCGGAAAAATCCCCTCCTTTGGTGGATTACCACTACCAGAAAAACGATATTCCGGCTTATCATCGTTGAGGCGAAATTTGCCAACGATGGTTAACCGTTTGTTTGGATTCATTTATTCTCCTTTTAGTGGATTGAATAGCAACGGGAAAGTCAATACATTACCAAATAGTAAATTCATTGTCAAATTGATTAATACGTTTTTTTCACTAACTCATTGTATTTATTTTAATTTTGTAGTCACATCTCCCAAATAATAATGGTTTGCAAAGTCCGGCTGAGCGATTGAATCAATCTTGCTACCACAATAATTGGTTGCAAAACCTTTTGGTATCAGCGTCTTAACGAAGACATTTTAACTGCCCCCAAAATCTGTTATAACCAGAAAAGTGCATGGCAAAGTATAATTTTTTAGATTGCTTTAGCACCTAAAAATGAAAAAAAACATGTACTTTTAATCACACCTCCTAGCATACACAGTAATAATAAAATCATTACCAAACTATTACCAAAATGAATGTATGGTGTAACGCCTTGATAAGGTTGTGCTTTGGCGCGTAATGTAGTGATTTTAAATTGTGGAGCTTGGGCTGTAATTTTACCTTTTACATCAATCACTGCTGAAATCCCTGTATTGGTGGCACGTAGCAAATAGCGTCCACTTTCTAAAGCTCGCATTCTGGCGATTTCTAAATGTTGATGGGGTGCAATCGAATCACCAAACCAGGCATCATTGCTAACATTCACTAATAATGTTGCTGTGGGTAAACTGTTGCGTACTAATTCTCCAAATACATCTTCATAACAAATTGAAACACCTATCGGCTCTCCCATGCTATGAAGGTTAGGTTGTTGAACTGCACCTGGTGAAAATGCAGACATAGGCACATCAAGCAGTTTTAACAAATTGCCAAAAAAGGATTGAAAAGGAATGTATTCACCAAATGGGACTAAATGATGTTTATAGTAAGCACCCGATTGCGTGCCAATACTTGTCACACTATTAAAATAGGTTTTACCATCTTCCAAGAGTATCGGAATACCAATTAAAAAATCGGTGTTGTATGTGGTATGTTCTGCTGTTAATTGTTCTAAAAAGCCAGGTGCGTAAGTAAGTACATCACTGTAAAACAATGGGACAGCAGTTTCGGGCCAAATAATAATATCAGCATCACGGTGGGCTTGGCTTAATTGCAAATAACGCTGCATACTGGGAATCTGAAAACTAGATAGCCACTTATATTCTTGGGGAACATTGCCTTGTATTAAGGCTATATCTAATGGCTTATTCACAGGTTGAGTCCATGATACACCCGATAAAAACCAACCGCTCCCCCATATTATTATCACCATAGGCAAGATAATCAATTTTTTGAAATTAAAAAGATAAACGAGAAGACTTGCTGTAAACACTGTCATCCAGCTAACACCATAAACACCTAATAGCGGCGCAAATCCATTTAATGGTGAATCAATTTGGCTGTAACCGAGATTTAACCAAGGAAAGCCGGTAAACAACCAACCCCGTAACCATTCTGTTAATGTCCAAGCAGCTGGTAAGACTAATACTATTTTTGAAAGTGTGTTATTAGGAAAAAAGCGTGTTAACAGCCAACCTAGCAATGCCGGATAAAGTGCCAATGCCAATACAAAACCTGCTGTCATAAAGATAGCACCTATCATCGGTATGCCACCAAACTGGTGAAAACTCACATACACCCATGAGACACCGATACCAAACAAGCCAATACCAAAAAGTAAGCCTCGCCAAAAGGCGCGTTTGGGAGAGATATTTTGCCAAAGCAAAAATAACAGGGCAGGTAATAATACTGCAAGAGGAAATAAAGAAAGTGGGGCAAAAGCCAATGGCAGAAGTCCGCCTGCAATGAGAGAAAGGATATCGCCTAAGCGTCCTTGTAAAGATAATGATTTCACGGGTTAATAACCATAAATAGGGAAAAGATAGTAGTTTTTAAGACGATTGTCTCATGAAAATGAAAATAAATTTGGCATGGTTTAAAGGCGGGTAACATGGAGTTCAAACCTTCAGGTTTGGAATGCCCAAACCTAAAGGTTTGGACTCCAGCCTACTAAATTTGAGTGTTACCCTGAATTGAGCCATGCCATAAATTTCAATATATGGATAAACAATTGATTTTTGTCGAGCCGATAATATGTTAATTATGTTCCAATAACGATTTAGGAACTTGATGCTATATTAAAAAATTTCCCTAGAATGTTCAATAATCGCATCCAATTCCTTTTTCGTCTCGGATTTTGCGCCGTAAACAAAAGTTGAGGTGAGATAATCCCAGTCTTTTGCATTCAAGCCATAAAGTTTGGCAATCAATACTTCCAATTCGGCACGAATTTGGATTAAGTCAAGTTCTTCGGTATTGATGGGGGCAAGATTCAGTGTTTGTCTTAAATCTTCATAAAGTTCACTTTTGCTTTTGGCGTAAAGGAGTGTGAAGCCTTTTTCTATGAGTTCTTTTTTGAGTTTGGGTTTGGCTATGGGGAGTTCATAGAGATAGAACATATTCAAATTGGCAGAAATTTTATTTCTAATGTAGTAATTTAAAGTTAAGGAATTTAAAACCGACATTAAAAAAACAACGTCAAAATGAGATAGCCTTTTTTGAATAAAATAGTCCCCATTTTGTTCATAAGAACAGTTAATTAAGTAATTGACTGAATTAACTGAAAATACATTATTTGGAATGATTGAACTTATTAAAGTTCTTTCATTCGTTGAACTTCCCACAGAACGATAAATCAAACGATAAGTTTGACAATCCAATAAGTACCCTTGTTCTTGGAAAAATGCTTTAAGTTCCTCAACTTTCTTAGTGACATTCAAATCTTTTTTAATGCGTTTGATTTCTTTTTCTAATAAAATTTCCAAAGCTAGGGCAGGTTCAACAAAATAATTTGGTAAAGAAAAATTGGAATTAAATTGATGGATCATTTTTCCTTCATACAATATCCAATCATCTGTTTTTTTCTGCGTGTTGAAATAATCTGCATCCCCTGTCATATGAAATTCACGACGAAAAGCATAATTCAAATCTTTAAGTAAAGTGTGATTACCCAAGATTTTTTGGCAAAGATTAAAATCAATTTGATTGGAAAATTCCATAATCGAAAAACTGTCTGGTGAAAATTTTTCGATGAGTTTTGAATTAATGGTGATTGGTTGCTTGGAATAAAGAGTTTGAGGATGATGCAAATAGAATAATCCCTTAAAATCATATTCTTCGGCACAGTGCGTTTTTTGTGTTTGCACAATGGAAAATTTGAATTGAGGATGAACGTCCGGAAAAATCTTAGTTTTTTTATCCGAATTTTCCGTTTCATAACCTCTATTTTCAAAACTATACAAGCCACACAATGTATTTTTCTGAATTAGTAATTTTCTTAATTCAGTACAACCTAAATCAGTTTGGATGCTAGACGGAATTAACAAATTAACATAGCCTGTTGTTTTAACAAGATTAAAATCTCTTTCAACAAGGAGCTTAAAATAATTTAAATCTCCTTCACCTTGATATTGATAATTGGCTCGTAAATAAATTCGATATTTATCATAAAAGGATTGGTACGCCTGCCAATCTTCAGAAAACGGTTTGTCTTCTTGACACTTCTTTTTAAACCAAACATCAAATTGTTTTTTATCCATTTGCCCTTTGCCAATTCCAGCAAATTCTTTTTTGATTGGTTTCAAAACTTCCCAAGGTGGATTACTCACAATACCATCAAAGCCACGTTGTTTTTCTGGCAGTACATTTCCTTGTTCATCAAAATACAAATAAAAAAATTCAATACCTATTAAAATGGGTTTATGTTGGTTCAATAAATCATTAAATAAGTCGTCATTCACAGCCACCAGCATTGATTCACGCATTTTAGCCTTCAACGCTGCCACTTCTATTAAAATCTGTGGATTATGCAAATTCAATAAGTAATCACACCGGATCGTGTGCAATTGTTTCATTTCGGCTATAAAATTCTCCTGTAAAAATTGCAATTGCCACTCTAACGGTAAATCATACAATGTATCACCATTGATAAAGTTCAAAGCCAGATTGGGCAATGTATGATTCATATTTTCAGGAATTAAGCGAAAATTAAAAACACGGGGATTCAATTTAACCGCTTCTTTCCACATATTCGTTTTTGCCGTATCCAAAGCGCGTTCATCAATATCAATAGCAAAAATATGGTGCAAAATAATACTAGATAATAGTTGTCTTTCATTATCGAAATGATAACTTAAACGAAACTGTTCTACTGCTTTGATATGGGGCGGCTTGTCAAATAAATCTTGCCCATTAAAGGCTTTTACATAACGGGTTTTTTCTTCAATTTTACGATATTGAGCATAAACCTCCCGCAAGACTTTGATCAAAAAACTGCCACTCCCTGAACAAGTATCGGCAATCTTAATTTGTTGAACGGTTGTTATTTTTTGTCGTGCAGTTGCAACATCATTGTTTTCTAAAGCCGTTATCACCGCTTCTATTTTATCTGTAAATAAAGCAGTTACTAGCTGTTCCACCATATATTGCGTTATCAAATGATGGGTATAATAAATACCCGTGTCTTTCTTTTGCTTTGCAATAAAAGTTTCATAAGCCTTGCCAAAAACATCTTCATCAATCTTACGATAATCATAATGAATCATGCCTTTACCAAAGGCTCTATCCCAAATACCGATTCCTAAAATTTTTTCAAACACGCGGCGAAATTTATCTAAATTAGCCGGTGATTTATCAATGAATGACCAAATTTGGGTGCTAAATAGTTCCGTGTCATAATACTTCCAAAACCAATCTTCGATTTCGGCAAAAAAATGCTGAAAAATTTCTAAAATCCCTTTATAAATCCATTCCTCATAATAATAAGTATAGGCATCAGCTAATTTATTAAAACGGACTAAGCCATAATCCTCTAGTGTCTTGATAAAAATAATTTTGTTTAATAACAAGACGATAAGTTCTTCTTTCTGAAAACCCTCTTTTTCTATGAAGTTAATTGTTTGTAAACTGTTATACCAGCGTGATAAATCTTCAAAAAAACAGTTTTCTAAGATAATTCGCCCTAAGCCTTCATCAAAACGATGCAATAAATCCCAAAAGCTTTGCTTGGTATCATGATACTCTTGTAATAATTCGGCAAAGGATAAACTATGGTAAGGTTGAAAATCACCATAGAGTACATCACGATTAAACAAATAAGCTTCCGCTAAATTGGTTAAAATTAAATAATCGTTTTTCTCCAAATATTTCCGAACTTGATCCTGATGTTTTTGGTAATTTAAGGGATTGTATTTAATGCCAACAATGTCACCGGCTTTATTTTTTTTATGGACAAATAACGATTTTAGTTCAATTAATACCGGATTTTTTCTGGTTTCTTGCACGACAAAATCGACATTACCTCGTTCTCCTTGCCGCATTTCAGGATATAAATGTACATTTTCCAGAGCAATAATATTTCTAAACAAATCAGACGTAGCCGCTTCTGGCTTGACTGCCAATTTCATCGTCTGTAGATAGAGTTGAATATGATTACTTTGGCTACTCCACTCGTCCATTGCCTCTATACTAAGCGTTTTCTGTGCAGCTAATTTTGATAAATTATGTATAGTTGTTTCAAAAGTTTTCATTGTTTCTCAAAAATTAAATAACTCGTGTATCGTAATGATTTCTGTAGAATCAATTTTCATGAGATTATTGTTGGTGAATGCCTAGTTCCTCAATTTAACGAGTCATTTTTTTTACAAAAACAACAACGAATAGTGCTATTGTAAAGGCTCCAGTAAAAGCTTCACAGGCTGCAATAAATTTTGTCAAACCCAATGGAGATAAATCACCATAGCCTAACGTTGTAAATGTGACGACACTAAAGTAAAGGCAATTAATAAAATTGTGAATATTTTGTTGTATATTTAACTGACTATCAAAGACAATTATCGTGTCCTTTCCATTAATACCAAAACTAAAGTAAAGAATTGCACTTATTAAAATGAGCATCCAAGAAAAAATAACCACTCGCAAGGGTTTTTCACCATAGCCGCAAAATATATCAACCATTTTTGAGAGGAGTCTTTTAAAAGAAAATTTGGGTATTTGAAAACGGCGCATGATCATTTCTCGATAAAAGAAAATACCAGCATGTTCAAATAAACCTCGTGCTTCATACGTTTTACGTAAGCCACGATAAATTTCTTCAGCTTGTTCAAAACAATTTAATGCTTCGTTTAGGTTTTTTTGTTTGAGGGTAGCATGAGCCTTTTCTTCTTGTACAATATATTCTCCCCAAGAAATATGTTCTATTTTGGCATTTTTGAAATTTGTACCTAGTAAATTTGCTTTTTCTAGATTAGCACAATTCAAATTGGCACAGTATAAGTCAGCTTTCATCAATGAACTACCATACAAATCAATATGAAACAAGTGTGCATTTCTTAAATTGGCATGGTAAAGATCAGCATAAGTGAGATTTAAACCGGCATTCTTTCCAGGGACTATCAAACGTATCCCTTCCAAATTGGCATATTTCAGGGAAAAACCGGCCATAGAACGCCCACTTTTCGCATAAGCTTCTAAACGTTGTTTAACATCATCGCCTGTTTTAGCAATATCGGGATTATGCCAATAACAAAGTCCGCGAGACTCCACGTCACCGGTACAGCGATGAGCATTTGGATCGATGTAGCGACACTGTTTTTGGTCTTGTGATCTCATGCTTTTTACCTCACTCTTGAGTGTTTTCATATCACTCAAGAACCAAACCACTTCTGTTTTAATTTTTTATAGAATCCATCTTCCGATAGCTTTAAAAGTATTCGGTTTATCTTTTCTTTAAGGGGACTATCTGATGGAAATACAATGGCATAACTTTCTTTTTGAAAAACACGCCCCACAACTTTTACTTTCCCTTTTCCTTCATAGGAAGCGTAATACCAAAGTGCAGGTGTATCATAAACCACAGCATCTACTTGACCTTGTTCCAAAGCTTGATATGCTTTATTAATGTGCTTAAATCTACTTACTCTCAAAAATTGCTTGGAAAGATATTGATCAGCAGTGGAAGCTTCAACAGTAGCAACTTGCTTACCAATAAGATCTTCAGGCCCATTAATTGCCTCTTGTAAATGCTGAATGGTGAGAGTTGTTGTTACCGTTGCAGTAAACGATGCAAAAATGAAAAAACCAATAAACATGGCAAATAGCCCAAACACTCGTCCAATATCTCCTCGTAGTACTTTATCACCATAGCCTACTGTTGTGATAGTCACCGCAGCCCACCAAAAACCATCCCAAATCCCTCTCCCATATTTTTTTGAAAAATCAGGATTATTGTTCCGCTCAATAAACCAAACAATATGAGCCATGATAAGGAGAGCTATTAATAAAAGACCAATCGCATAAAAAAGTTTAGGAGAAAAAATAACAAAAAATGAATCAAATACCGCAGAGAATGGTTTATTAGATTTCTCTAAGACCATGATTTGTAAGCCTGATTCAAAAAATGGATAGGAAAAATCAAGCTTTTCTTCTCGTTCAGCAGTCATGCTAATGCCTGCAATTCCTATATCTGCTTCACCATATTCGATCATATTGAGTAATTCTGTCATGGTTTCTACATGATAAAGCTCATATTCCGCATTCATTTTATCGGCTATGGTTTCCCACAATTCAATACTGAAACCAATGAACTTTTCTTCTTGTAGAATAACAAAGGGTTCAAATGGTTTAGTAATCACGTGCAATTTTTGTTCAGCCTGCTCTGACTCAGCATGAACAAATCCCCCTAAAAGCAGGTGGAAGATGATTAAAAAATGAGAAGAAACTGTCAAAAATCTAATTTTTTTGTTCATTCATTAAATTCTCAAATTTAAAAAATAACAGATAAAGTATTTCAATTCAAAGGATTTGGAGGTTTGAAATTAGAGACAAAATCAGAAGTCATAAACTACAAAGAGTTTAAAGTAGTGTGAATATTTGTAACGAGAATAATAATGAGTCGAGTCTCATTTTCAAATGAACATTCACTGTTTAGATAAAGTGGGTAATCAATATTAAGGTTAAATTTATTCTCACGCTATAGATATTCAGAAAAATAATTTCTCGATCAAACCTGCCAGGTTTTGGAAACCTGGCAGGTTTTGTGAAGCTATTTACCTGAAAAACTATAAGTATAATTTAAAATTATACTCATCCAGAAAAGTTTTGTCTTTGATGAAAATTTGGTAGGTTTGACACGAAACTTTTCTGGACAAGTATATCTAAAAAAGTTTTGTTTTGTAAAAAAACCTTCGAGGTTTTGAAAACCTTGAAGGTTTAAATCAAAATTTATCTGGATGACTTTTTTAGGAATGATCACGAAATAACTTCCTGTTCCATCGGTTCCAGCGGTGGCTATTCACATTCACGCCCTATTGGGGTTAAAACCAATAGAGAATTAGAAATCGGGAAATTATTTCATGACTTTTTCTTAACGACATTGGTTTTGAAAAAAAGTCTCTTCTGCTGATGTTAAAGGTTTAACTCCCATTGACAATTGCCTAAGAAGAGCAGAGCAATTGCACTCTTCGCAATGATTATTCGACACAGCAGGAGGTGAGTGTATCTGTTGTGTTGGTTTGATAGATGGTTGTACTGGATATGGCTCGATCAATGTAGATGTTGTTTCTGTTAAGGTAGATGTTGTTTCTGTTTTATCTAAACGCCGTGTTAACTTTGCAAGATATGGTGATTTTGGATTTACTTTTTTTAAACCCGCTAAATAACTTTTTACCTTATTCAGTTTATTTTGTTGAAAGGCATTTTCTGCCCATGTTTTATAACGGTTTTCTATTGATTTTAAACCCTTTAAAGCTTCACGATTATTCGGTTCTTTTTTTAAAACCGCTTTATAACAACCCAATGCTGTACCAGGTTTTCCAGTGGTAAGGCGTTTAGCCTTATAGTGCATTTTACATTCTTTTAAAAGAATCGCCACTTGGCTTGTCTCAGTAGAGAAATATGATGGCTGTAAATTGGGTTTATCAGATTGTTGTGCCACGTTCAGATGTGCTTTCGCCAAGAGTTGTTCTATTCTGACAATGTTTTTGGGATGAACTTTAATTTTACTGTCTTTATTTGTCATCAATGTAAGAAGTTCCTTGAGATGATACCTCAACAAATTATTTTGAATTTGAGGATTGGCAAGTACTTCTTTTTGTAGGATTTTGTCAGTTGTCAGTTGACTCAGTCGTTTCACAATTTTTGTGTTATTAGAGCCTCTCAAATCAGCAACAATATTTTTTGTTTGTTGGTGAAGGGCTAAATTTTGCCGAAGCACTTCACGCTTTTTTGAGGGGGAGGGCAGTAAATTTTGCCAATCTAACAATACTTTTTCAGCATGTTTGTATTTTTTTTCTGCTAAAGCACGCTTGATTTCTTTTGTGTACATGGTTGGTAAATTAGAATCACTGGGTAAAGTATGTTCAATACCCACATTCTCAATTTTTTGCCGCGATTCAGCCATACAGTGTGTTCTTTCAAGCAATGGTGCAAGCGTTTGATTTAGGCATTCCATGTACCGTTGAGTTAAACTGGATAATCGTTGTTGTTTATTTACCCTGATTTTTTCAGATTTGTCGGACAATTCCCTAGAATTAGGATATCTCTTTTCGAGAGTACCTAATAATTGGAGTGCTTTATTGAAATTATCAGCTTTAATTTCACTTTCTACTTGGTGAAAATAATGTGTCTTCAAGATACTGTAAACCTCATCATCTTTTAAGAGGTCATCTTTTACAACATTGTCATAAAGCTCCAATTGCTCCAAAACAGGATTAGGACGTTGGAGATAAAGTTGAATGACCGCTTTTTTAACATGATCACTTTGGAGGATTTTTCTCTGGGTATCGATATCTGAACTTTCTAAAGTGTCGATAGCCGTTTCATCGCCTTTTTCGAGCGCGAAAATAATTTTCTGATGTGATTGCCATTGACCGAATTGTTCCACAGCATAAATAATACCTATTGTTACAGCCGACAAGACAAGTACAAAAATCCCCATCAAAAGAATGGAAAATTTATTAGTAGATTTCATGTTGTTACCCTCAATAGTATGTCCCCTTGTGTGAGTATGTTTTTGTGCTTGTTTTTTGGAATACCCTAAAAATTTGGCACGTATTCCAGCTTTCTTTTTAACACGTTTTTGGGCGTTGGTACGTTGCCAGGCTTCTTTTTTGGCAAGAAACCAAGCGTAAGTATAAGGTAAAATAAGTTTAAAACTAGATGCATAAGCTACACGCTTTTGAGGATCTTTGAGAACGTTATACGCTTCATTGATTTCCTTAAATTGTTGCTCAGCATTGGGTTCGTAATTTTTATCAGGATGAAATTTACGAGCAAGCCGTTGATAGGCACACTTAATTTCTTCTTGGCTCGCATTTGATGTGACCCCCAGAATTTTATAATAATCCTTAAATTTCATAATATTATAAAAGCTTTTTATTGGAGTGTGATTAAAATTGCGGGAATGCTATAGCGTTTTCCGATTGGATAAAGTACAACCTCCCCTAAATCCCCTCCTTAAATTAAAGAGGTGCCCAGACGCAATTGGGAAACGCTATAATTTTCAATTTCCCTAATTTATGTTGGATGACTTGTTGATGTATTTTTAATCACACTCTACTTTAAGGAATTCCCAATAAATAATTATAGAATAATCCGAAATTAATTGCCTAATTTTAACCTGAGTTCGATGTAAAAATAGAGTTAATTCAATATCGTTCCCAAATTTTATTTGGGAACGCACTGTCTGCCAAGCTTTGCTTGGCAAAACTCGAAGCAAAGCTTCTGATGCATTATGTTCCCAAATAAAATGGGGGAACAATTGTCACAATTATCAGTGTATTATATAACAAATACAATTAGTTATATTCATCAACTTATATCGAACTC